>CAYTHG010000100.1:0-11715 GCA_964437525.1 uncultured Myxococcales bacterium
TCTGATGGTGCGCTCCAACTCCAGATTGCGGTAGGTGGTTTCATCAA
The DNA here is from genome assembly GCA_964437525.1 of uncultured Myxococcales bacterium. Lineage (GTDB taxonomy): Bacteria > Myxococcota_A > SURF-8 > SURF-8 > SURF-8 > JAKQSH01. The sequence goes on from CAYTHG010000100.1 coordinate 48, forward strand.
GCACCATAAAGTCGCTGGTGAAATAAGGACTGATGGCTTGCAGATGCTCGACGCGCTCCTTCTGCGTTTCCTGCACATAACGCAAAAGCGCACCGGCAGCACGGATGGCGCGGTTCATACCCGAGATACCGAAACCGTGCAAGTTGTCGGTTTTGAACTGAGAACACAAAAGCCGCTCGGCCAGCACCTGATCGAAGTCGTGTTCGGGACGATAGTTTACAAGCGGGCTGTGACTGCCGGGAAGCACCCTGGCGGCCTGTCCTCCCGTGCGCCATTCTTCGGGAACCACCAATTCCGGCGGCATGATGCGGACTATCTCGGAGGCTACCTGTTCCAGATCTTCGACTTCCGTGCAGCGAAACTCGCCTGTGGAAATATCGCACAGGGCGATACCGGCCTTGCCTTCAGTATCCTCGAATATGGAAACAAGGTAATTGTTGGCGCGTGCTTCAAGGGTTTCCTGATCGACCACCAGGCCCGGCGTGACAATGCGCACCACGTCGCGCTTGACCATACCCTTGGCCTGACGCGGATCTTCGAGTTGCTCGCAGACTGCGACCTTGTAGCCTTTTTCTATCATGCGGTTGATATACGACTGCGAAGCGTGGTGCGGCACTCCGGCCATGGGCACGGGATTTTCCGCACCTTTATCGCGTGAAGTCAGAACCAGATCCAGCTCGCGGGCGGCTGTTTCGGCGTCATCGAAGAACAACTCGTAAAAATCGCCGCAGCGATAAAAAAGAATGCTGTCCGGGTTGCGGGACTTCATCTCTATGTAATGACGCATCATGGGCGAATCCGCCGAGGATTTGGCCTTGCGTTTTTTCTTGTCCTGTTTTTTGTTCATTTCAATTCACAAATATACTTCCAGAACCTATTGGCCCTTATCTTTACTGTCTAAAACATTGGAGAGAACTTTATCGGCCAGCGAATAAGGATCTATTTCACGCCGGGCCAGCCTGTCCTGCCAGCCACCGTTCATGCTGGATTCCAACTCGGACTTGAGATGTTTTTCGACTTGCTCCTGAAGCAGATCGAAAAACTGCAATTTGGCCCGCTCGCGGGCTCGCTCGTACAACCTGCCGCTTTCTTCCATAAAGCGCCCATGACCGGCAATGGCCTCGGCCAGCTCATCTATGCCTTCATCGCGAAAGGCCACCATCTTCAAAATCGGCGGCGTCCAGACCTCGGCTTCCTCCATCGGCATCATCTCAAGCATCATGCGTATATCGCTGTAGGCGCGTTCCGCACCGTCGCGGTCAGCCTTATTTAACACGAACAGGTCGGCAATTTCCATTATTCCGGCTTTAATAGCCTGAATGTCATCACCCATGCCGGGAGTAAGAACCACTATGGAAGTCGTCGCCAGTGTGCGGACTTCGACTTCAGACTGCCCGGCCCCGACCGTCTCTATTATGATAGGATCGCAGCCGTAAACCTCCATGACTGCGACAACATCTCCGGTGGCTCGTGAAAGCCCGCCCAAATGCCCGCGTGTGGCCAATGAGCGGATGAAAACACCATCGTCCCCGGCGTGTGTGCCCATGCGGATTCTGTCCCCCAAAATAGCGCCACCGCTAAAGGGGCTCGAAGGATCTATGGCCACTACGCCGACCTTATCGCCCTGCTTACGGTAATGCCTTATCAAGCAATCGCAGATGGTGGACTTACCCGCTCCGGGGCTGCCTGTAACACCGATGATACGAGCCTTGCCAGTCTTTGGGTAAAGACGCTGCATTTCCAGCCGTGCTTCGGGCAGACCTTCTTCCAAATCCCGCATCAGACGTGAGGCTGTGCGCATGTCCTGTTGATAGACCTTTTCGTACACCAGCGTTCCTTTCAAGTTTCACAGTCTTGAAGAGAAAATCTATCGCCATACAGCCTCTGCTTGCAAGGAAATTCGGGAACTAACGATTCTTCCAGACCGGCACCGAGCGGTTAAGTTCGAAAACGAACCTGAAGGGGAACTTGATTCTGCCTTCTTCGATGATTCCCGGCGGCGGATTGGGGAAGGGAGCCGCCTTGTTTACAGCCGACAAGGCCGCCTGATCCAAAAAATCCACACCGCTTGAACGCACCAGTTCGGCATCTTCCAGCACTCCGCTGCCATCGAGGGTGATAAACAAAACCGTGTCGCGTGTTTTGTAGCCGTGAATGCGGAAATACGGATCGTAACGCCTTTGGGCTTCGACAGGGTGCCAGTTCTGAGCGACTTTGCGCTTGACGCGGTTATAAAATACAGCGTACTTGAAACCCTTTGTATTCAGCCAGGTTTCATCGCCCTCATCAACCTTTTCAAGATAGTCGTTCATGGGCGCGCCCTGCGTCACGTCCAGGGTGTCATCCAGACTCGGCAAAAGGCTTCTGGGGATATTATTGCTGGGCATACCGATTCTGTTGCGTCCGATGGACTTTTTCTGTTCCTCGAACATGGCCTGCAAGCGGTCGGAATTGCCTTTTATGTTGCGCTCTTGCTTTCTGCGATTCTTAAAGGTGCCGCGATCCGCTTTTTCATCGAGATCGAGACGCATGGCCATCTTCAGATCGGGAATCATAAGAGATTTATTCTGAAGCGCCCCGGATTTGCTGGGCTGGGGCTTGGTGTTCATAACCAGCTTGTTTTCACTGGTTTCCACTTTGCGCTTGGGCTTTTTAAGCCCTTTTTTCTGCCTTTTAACCGTGACGTTTTCTTCAGGCGAAGTGTCGCGGGCTTTGGATTCTTTTTTGACTTTCGAGTCATACTGGCTCAAGCGCTTGGCATCGTCGGGACGCTCTTCCTTTTCAGGCATGGCGATATCGACGATCTGGCCGTCGGGCTTCTCGGGCTCGGGCTTTTTCTTTTCAGGCTCGGGCTTTTTTTCCTCGGGTTTGTTCTCGGTCACCCTGGTTTTTTTTTGAGCAGTGGCCTTTTGACGAATGCTCTTGTTCTCCATCCGCTGCTTGGCGCTGACGGTGCGCATCTCGACTGAGTGGGATTTGAGCGGCTCTTTATCGGGAACCAGCTTCACGACCAGCGGCAGAATCAGCCAGAAGATAAACAGCGACAAAAGCACAAACGGTCCCAGCCGTTTCAAGTGCCCCTTTCGCCTGTCTTCTCGCCATTCATCAAATCGCATCTGCAATCCTTTTGCTACACTTATCCCCTTTTATGCTACCACCACCGGCCTTTATGTCAATAGATGCACATCAAGCGCTATTCGTAAAAACACTTACCCCTTATTGGACAGATTCGCTGGACAAACGTTACAACAGGGAAAATCCATCGGCTATTCCCGAAATAAAGGCAAAATCTTCGCTATTATCAGTTGGAGCAGCGCTTCCCTGCCTGCTCCAACACTAATTCCCGAAATAAAGACAAAATCCCCCAAAACCGGCACTTTACCCTGCGACAGCATTTGTCTCTTGTGGTATCATTACGCGGCAAAAATTGGGGTTTACGAGGAACCTGACCGTGCTTTTTTCGAGGCGAATTATACCTTGGATGTTTTTTTGTACGTGCCTGCTGTTGATGGCGGCCTGCGACCCTGCCTTTGCGCCTCAAAATGAAGACGGCGACCTTGATGCGGACCTGGACCTTGAAGAATCGGAACAGGAAAACAGCGAATCGGAGTTGACGGAATCGGAAACCGAAGAAGAAACTCCCCCGCCTAACAACCTCGTATTCAAAAAAGAAGACGGCAGCGCAGGCGACATAGGTCGCCAGGGAGAAAACATCAAGAACCTTGGGATTTCTTTCAAGAACAAGGACGAATTGACTGAAGAATTGCAACCGGATGAACAAGCCCAGATTTTTTATTCAATGGACTTCGGCGATGGCGTCACGGTTGTCTTCTCTCGCTTCAACAAAGATGAATTCCAGTTTGAGGATGTCAATATCATCGTTAACGGAAACGCCCGCACCGGAGAACGACAGGTAGAAATTTCATTGCAAACCAAGGGAAAATCGGTTTTCATCTACGGTCAATTCTGGGTTTTGCCGAGTCTGGACGCATCCGGCCCCATCAGCCATTGAAAACGATGATATTCAGTTTGCGGAACAGAATTTCAGGAGTATGAATGTCTGAGAAAAAAGAACCATTGCTGGGTCTTGCGTTGATACTGCTTTCCATGGAAAAGGAAGAGGCCGACGCAAAAAAAGACGGCTTCAGATATGTACTCGAAGGCGCCATGAAAAAACTGGGATACAACCAGAAGCAGGTCAAGCGCTACCTTAACGAAAAGCGGAACTCAATCGAACTACTCTGGCAGGAACAAAACGGAAACAACTGATGGACTTCGCAATAAAAGACATCATCGTCGCCATTTCAACCGCTCAAGGACAAGGCGGAATCGCCATTGTCAGACTGTCCGGCGAAGGCTGCCACAAACTGGCACGGCCTTTGTTTGCGGCTTATTCCAAAGATCCCGAATTCGAACCCTACAGACTGTATCCGGGAAAAATAATCGACCCTGAGGACGGGCAGAACATAGACGAAGCCCTGTACGTCAGATTCAAAGCGCCGCATTCTTTCACACGCGAAGAAGTGGTGGAATTGCAGATACACGGCGGCAGACGACATGCCGCGCAGGTTGTAGAGCTTCTCATAAAACGCGGAGCGCGGCTGGCCGGTCCCGGAGAATTCAGCCTGCGCGCTTTCTTGAACGGCCGCATCGATTTGACCCGCGCCGAAGCCACCGCCGACCTGATCGAAGCGCAATCGGATGGAGCGCTCCTAGCCGCCCGCAGACAACTTGACGGCCAGCTTTTCGACTTATGCGAAAAAGCCAGACAAAAGCTTTCGCAAACGCTGTCGCTGATCGAAGCCTACATAGATTTCCCGGAAGAAGATCTAAGCGACAGTGAACGCATAAGCGAGTCGCAACTTTTGAAAGATGTTCGCGACACCCTTGCACAAGCGGCTGACACCTACAAACGGGGACGTATTGTCGCAGAAGGCGCACTGGTGGTCATAGCCGGAGCGCCGAATGCGGGCAAGTCCTCCCTGATGAATCGCCTTTCCCGCAGTGAACGCTCGATTGTCGATGAGCAGCCCGGCACGACACGCGACATAGTAGAACACACTTGTCAGATAGGCGGAGTGGCTGTCAGATTGGCCGATACCGCCGGACTGCGCGACGCTCAAGGGGTCGAGGCTCGCGGTGTCAAACTGGCCTGGGACAAGCTGGACGTGGCCGATATCGTCATCTGGGTGCTGGACAACTCCAAGCCTGAAGGCGAAGAAGAATTGCTGATATCGGAAAAGCTGAAAGACTTGAACGGCATTTTGCTATTGAACAAATGCGACAGGCCGCAGGCCGACCCGCCTCCAGATCCTGATAGATTATGGGCCAAAGCCAAGACATTGCAAGTCTCGGCCAAAACCGGAGACGGCGTAGAGCAACTTGAAAAAGAAATAGAGCACAGGCTTTTGGGTGCCGACTCTCTGGCGGACGTACCGCTGGTGACATCCGCCCGCCATCACGCAGCGCTCGAGCAGGCCGCAAATGCAAGCGCCGTCGCCCTTGAAGGCTTGCACAGCGGGCTTGATTTCGAGTTGATCGCCTGCGATCTGCGCGAAGCCCTGGACGCTCTGGCGCGTCTTGTGGGAGTAACCACCAACGAGGAGTTGTTAGACGGCATCTTCTCACGATTCTGCATCGGTAAATGACATGAATGAAGTATTCGAAGCGATAGTGGTAGGCGGCGGACACGCCGGAGTCGAAGCGGCGCTGGCACTTGCCAGACTGGGACACGAAACGGCCCTTGTCACATCTGACCGCAAACGCATTGGCGAGATGTCCTGCAACCCGGCCATAGGCGGGCTTGCCAAGGGACATCTTGTAAAAGAAATAGACGCGCTGGGTGGCGAAATGGCTTTAGCTGCCGATGACACCGCCATACATTTTCGCCGTTTAAACACTCGCAAGGGTCCAGCTGTGCGCGCATCGCGGGCGCAATCGGACATGGATATCTACTGCAAACGCATGACAGCCACCGTCGAATCCTGCCCGCATTTGACTGTCATCGAAGGCATGGCCGAGGAACTGCTGTTCGAGCATTCGAAGATCACAGGCATAGGGCTAGAGGGCGGACAGAAGATTTCCGCACCTTTTCTGGTCCTGACAACAGGCACCTTTTTGCGCGGCCTGCTGTTTACAGGACTTGTCACCACACCCGGCGGGCGCGTCGGGGACAGACCGGCGGACAGGTTGTCTGAAAGCCTTGAACGCGCCGGGTTTGAATTGGGACGGCTTAAAACCGGCACGACTCCAAGAATCAAACGCGACAGCATAGATTTCTCGCAATTGGAAGAGCAGCCCGGAGACGAGCATGTCATTCCGTTCTCGCGCAGATCGAAAAGCTTTCCTTTAGAGCAGGTTTCCTGTTTTATCACTTATACCAACGAGTGCACCCACGAGATAATCCGCTCGGGACTGGACCGCTCGCCCTTGTATTCAGGCGTTATAACGGGACGCGGCCCACGCTACTGCCCGTCCATAGAAGACAAAATAGTGCGCTTCGCCGACAAACCGCGCCATCAGGTTTTCTTGGAACCTGAAAGTCTGACCCGCGACTGGGTCTATCCCAACGGCGTCCCGACCAGCTTGGCCGAAGAAACCCAGCTTGCCTTCATTCACAGCATCGAAGGACTGGAAGAAGCCAAGATAATGCGCTACGGCTACGCGGTCGAATACGACTTCGTCTTGCCGACGCAGCTTTTCCCGACGCTTGAGAGCAAAATACTTAAAGGCTTATACTGCGCCGGGCAGATCAACGGCACCTCCGGTTATGAAGAGGCGGCGGCGCAAGGGCTGATGGCTGCCATCAATATAGCCCGTAAGATAGAGGGCAAAGATGAAGTCATCCTGCGGCGCGATCAAGCTTACACCGGCGTGTTGATAGACGATTTGACAACGCTCGGCACCAGCGAGCCCTACCGCATGTTCACCAGCCGCGCCGAGTTCAGGCTGCTGTTGCGTGAGGACAACGCATGGTACCGCCTGGCAGAAATCGGATACGAAGTCGGCTTGGTGACGGAAAACGAGATAGAAGAAGTCCGCGAAGAGGCGAGAATGATAAAGCACGAGCTTGAGCGCTTGGCTGCTTTCTCCATTCCGGCAGACGACAAACTGAAAAGACTGCTGGAATCCAAGGGCTCCGAGTTGCCAAAAAAAAACGTCACCTTCGCCAATCTTATGAAACGTCCCGAGATACACTCGGAAGACCTTACAGAGATTGCGCCCGAATTTGCGTCCCTGCCCGAGGTGGTCAAGGAGCAAGTCGAGTTGGAATTGAAATACGAGGGCTATATCAAACGCCAGAAAGACGCCGCCCACCGCCTGCGGGATCTTGAGGAAATGCGCATCCCGACGGAATTCGATTACGACTCCATCGGCGGGCTTTCAGGCGAAGTGCGCGAAAAACTCAAGAGCGTGCGCCCCGCCACCATAGGGCAGGCCTCGCGCATATCCGGAGTAACTCCCGCCGCAGTATCGCTGGTCCTGATAGCATTGACCAGCAGACGCGGAGAGCGCAGGCGCTAGGGGTCTTCACGACTAACCAAAAACACAAAAAGCCCAAGATAGGACTCAATCCGAGTCCGACATTTCCCAGAACAGACCAGATTCTGCAAACAAAACGAAGAAAAATTTACGCGTTCAGGCGTTCTTCTATCCGTTGCCAGATGGAACGGATCTCGCTGGATGCTTTGGAATCCGAGTATTCCACCACGGACTTCATTTCAAGCTGCGCCCGCGTGAAATCGTCGTCGTAGGGAACTTGACCTATAATGGGGATGTCGCGTTTTGAAAGCTCTTCTTCCATCAGGCGCACCACATCCGCGTTCAAATCGGACTTGTTGACCACCACCATAGACGGAATTTTGAAACCCTCGGCCAGATCCAGCACCCGCAACATGTCATGCATACCCGACTGCGTCGGCTCGGTTACAACCAGAATCAGAGACGCGCCGGTGATGGAGGCGATAACCGGACAGCCCACGCCGGGCGAACCGTCGATAATCACCAGTTCGACACCTTCTTTGGCGGCCATGGCAACAGCTTTTTTACGGACTTCCGTAACCAGCTTGCCGGAGTTTTCCTCAGCCGCTCCCAATCTGGCGTGAACCATAGCGCCGTGACGTGTTTGGGAAGTATAGATTTCGCCGTTTACTTTGCTCTCGAATTTTATAGCTTTGACCGGGCAGTTCCAAACGCAGACACCGCAACCTTCACAAGCTATCGGGTCTATCTCGTGGGTGAACTGGCCTTTTTCATTACATGGACCATCGGGAGCAACAGCTTTAAAGCGACAGACTTCCAGACACTGACCGCAACCTATGCAACGATCAACCTCCACACTAGCGATTTTGCCGCCCGAGAAATCTTCGCGCAGTTTGATTTCGGGCTCCAGAACCAGATGCAGGTCGGCTGCATCCACATCGCAGTCGGCCAGCACTTTATTATTCGCCAATGCCGCCAAAGCAGCCACAATACTGGTTTTGCCGGTTCCGCCTTTTCCGCTGATAACTACAAGTTCTTTCATAACGTACCTCCGATCCCTGCATGGTCCTTAATGGCAGCCCATAAATCGAGCATCCATTGGCGGTACTCGGGAACGGTGTCCACAAGCATCTCCCCTTTGGAGTAAGCCTCGGCAATACTGCGGCTGTTTGGAATTTTAGAAAGCAACCTGATGTAGTTATCGCGGCAGTATTCTTCAGTGCGTTCATCTCCCATGCCATCACGGTTGATTACCACACCGAACTTGAGCCCCAACTCTTTCATCACGTCTACCGCCAACTTCAAATCGTGCAGACCGAAGGCGGTCGGTTCCGTCACCATTACGACGTAATCGGAATCCCTGACGGATTCCACGGTCGGGCAGGTAGTGCCGGGCGGCGAGTCGATCAAGGACAGCCCGTCTTGAGGCAAAAGGTTTTTGACTTCCTTTATCATAAAGGGCGAAAGCACCTGCCCCAGCTTCATGCGACCATGAATGAAATCCACACCGCAGCCGGAACCGCGCTCCAGTTCACCTATGGGACGATCCACTTCACTGATTGCTTTTTCGGGACAAACCAGCATACAGCCACCACAGGCATGGCAGAGTTCGTCAAAAACAAGCACTTCCTTACCCATGGGGATAATCGCGTTGTACTGACAAACCTGCTGGCACTTGCCGCACATGGTGCATTTTTCAAGCTCGACCCTCGGCGTCGGGACACCTATGATTCTTTTATCTATTATTTCGGGCTTGATGAACAAATGCCCGTTGGGTTCTTCCACATCGCAATCGGCATAAGTGACTCGCATCCCTTCGCCTGCCAATGCACAGGCCAAGTTGGTTGATACGGTCGTCTTGCCGGTTCCACCTTTACCACTTGCTACAGCAATTTTCATGGTCGGACTCTACTGTTAAAAGAAACAAAAAAAACTTACTGCGGTCATTCTAAGCGCAGATCAACATATCTCCAAATTCACAGGAGAAAATCGTTCGTCAATTCTTTCGGACTCGATTCCCGGGAAAGGAACTAGCGGCGCATTCCCGCATGGGCTTTAGCCGAAGGGCCGCTTGCCGTTGTCAATTCACCGGATTTGTAAGCAGCGAGAGCATCACTGATTTTTCCCGACACACCGGTAATCACGTCCACGCTGGCAGAATCGAAAACTTTGAAGGCGTTCGGGCCACAGTTACCTGTCAGGACGACATTGGCTCCCTTGTCCACTATCGATTGAGCCGCTTGTATACCAGCTCCTCCGCCAGCGCTGGCAGCGGGATTCTCGAAAGCCTCAAATTCGCCGCTGTCGCTGTCTACAACGATAAAATAGCTGCAACGTCCAAAACGTGAATCAATATTATTATCTAGCTCGGTACCGACACTGGAAAAAGCAATCTTCATAACATCCTCCTGTTGCAATCTCTAAAGCAGGCAAAACGCCCACAGTCAAGTTGCGTATGTTATAACTCCTATTGTTAGCCTCGTCAAACTAGATTTACCAGCAGCACCTAAGGGGTTGACTTGACTGGACATTTGCTCTCACGAACGAGGTCCATTCCCAATAATGCAGGACAAAAGCGCTGTTTTTAGCAAATCCGATCAATGGGGATACGTTACCGTATAATACCTCATTTTGGAAATAATCAGTATATTTAGCTTGCAGCTTGGGGTAGCTGTGAATAAACTTAGGCCCGGTTGGAGTTACCAGTAATAGGAGGAGTTTTGTATCAGCAGCATATCGAGAACATACTGACCTATATAAACACCAAGTACCCTGAAGAGCTGGATCGGGCCAGGCGCTGGTTTTTCGAGAACACCGGCGAAGCTTACGAGGGAGACGAGTTCTACGAAAACCGAATTGCCAATCACCTGGAGTGGTTTGTCTTCGATTGGGATTTCAACGACACCGGCAAAAACACAGCAGCTTTCTTTTTACAAAGCAACGGCGAAGGGCTTTCCGACGAAGACCGCCAAACGCTGGATGCTTTTACCAAACCGCTGCACAGCATCTTCGAAATCAAAAAGCTGATCGCTAAAGAAAACAAGCTGGTTCTTCTGGATCTCTTCAGCAAAAAGAAATACGAAGTTTTCGAGCGCCGCTCCATACACGGCATCGAACGCAAAAACATCTTCGAGGGCAGGCTGATAGAAGTGGGCGACAAAACGGTGATGATGCAGGCCTTCGTGCTGCACCCTCAAAACGCCAACTCCTTTATTAAGAAGCACATCAAGCATATGCTTAAAGAAGACTGCAAAGACTTCAAACCGTTTATGGTCGTTCTGCAAAAAATGTGGGTCCATATGCACCGCTACAGCAAAGTGGATACCAAAAAAATCTATTCCGAAAAATTCCTGGAAGAGTATTTCCATGGGGGCAAACTACCTCAACCTTAGCAGCAAAGACTGGGATGAAAAACTCGCAACGCTGGCCGACTTGTCCAAGCCTTGCGTTTTGTGTCCCCATCGTTGTGGCATAGACAGAAAAGAAAAACTGGGAGTATGCAAAGCTCCGCAGACTTTAAGAATTTCCAGTTCCAATCTGCACTTCGGAGAAGAACCGCCCGTCTCGGGCGAGCGCGGCTCCGGCACTATCTTTTTGACGCACTGCAATCTGTGTTGCGCCTTCTGCCAGAACTACCCCATCAGCCAGATGGGACACGGTGAAGACATAAGCGTTGAAGAATTCTCCAAGCTGATGTTGAAGCTTCAAGAGCGCAAAGCGCACAACATAAATTTTGTATCGCCCATGCACTACACGAGCCAGATCGCACACGCTGTTAAGCTGGCGGTTGATGAAGGCCTGCGTATTCCCATCGTCTGGAATTCCAACGGCTTTGAGAATGTAGAGACCATCCGCGCCCTGGAAGGCATAGTGGATATCTACATGCCGGACATAAAATACTCATGCGACGACACCGCCTTGCGTTTGAGCAAAGCTCCCGAATATTTTGAGACAGCAGTTGCGGCAGTGAAAGAAATGCAGCGTCAGGTCGGAAGGCTGCAACTCGACAAAGACGGCATGGCAACCAGAGGGCTTTTGATACGTCACTTAGTCTTGCCCAACGATCTTTCAGGGACGCGCGAAGTATTGAAAGCCATAGCCGAGCGAATCGACCGCAGCGCTTTCATCTCGCTCATGTCCCAGTACTTCCCGGCCCACAAGGCAAACTCCAGCAAAGACCTCTCGC
>CAYTHG010000101.1:0-11701 GCA_964437525.1 uncultured Myxococcales bacterium
TTTCGATGCCGACGATGTAGATGATGTCAAATTTGATGAAGATATCTGGTTTTTCCGAACCGTCAGTGCTTTTGCGGGGCGTAGCCTTGGATCCGGTGCAGCGACTCTCAACGACACCTTTGGCGGCTTGCAATTTTCACAAGTCGGACACAACGTTTTCATGCCAATTCAGGGTATCGCGTCATGCAAAATCAGCAAGGTTCGCTTCTATTTCCAGGTGCCGCCGAACACGACCGGTAGAGCTACGATGATTTTGCGGGTTACGAATACGCCCAGTTTCTATGCAGGAGAGGATACCTATCCGCCGACTCTTTTAGCCGACCATAATCTCCAAACCAGCAATCCGGCGAATGCAGATGCCACACACTGGACGACTTACATGTATGAGTTGGACTGCGGCGATTTGTCCATCTCCGGCAGCGACTTCACAAAAATAGTCTTCGCCTCGGTAATCATGAGCGAATCTGCAGGGAATTCACTGGTTTTTCCAGGGGTGAAAGTGGCCTATAAGCGGACCAAAGTGATGGTTTAGACAGATAGACATATTTATTCACTATGAATTTACTGTGATGCCGCAGCAATTAAACATTGGATAGGTACAAGTTCAAGCGACGGAGTGAATGGTAAATTAAGTAATATCAGCCACTTGGACAACTTGATAAATATCTTCCACTCCTTAAATACGCTCTCGTTCTGATATCTTTGCATAAAATATATTTTCTTCGCCAATTTTGTTGAATCTTTGAAAATTTTACCATACAATACGGCGGATCGCACGGGTATTTTTGAGTGAGGCTTCCATGAACGAGGAAAATATGGCCAAAGATATAATTACGATCAAAGAGGTCGCCAAGTTTTTGAAAGTTACCGAACGAACACTGTATCGCCTTGTTCAAGAAGGAAAAGTTCCGGCTTTCAAGGTTGGCGGGTCGTGGCGTTTTGAGCTTGCCGACATTGAAGCATGGATTGCTGAGCAGAAGAAGGCTTTACACAAAGGCGGAGAAAACAAATGAGCAAGACGAAAAATGGAGCCAATTTGGGCTTTGAGAATAAGCTCTGGGAAATGGCCGATAAAATGCGCGGTCATATGGATTCAGGCGAGTATAAGCACGTCGTACTCGGTCTGATTTTCCTCAAATATATTTCAGACGCATTTCAAGCGAAGTATGATGCCCTTGTCGCCACGAAAGAGACGGATTATACCGACCCGGAAGATCGGGACGAATACGCCGCCGCAAATATCTTTTGGGTAATAGCAGAAGCTCGTTGGGAGTTTATCCAAAATCACGCAATGTCAGGTCATACGAACGAAAAAACTGGCCAAAACCGTGATATAGGCAAGATTATCGACGATGCCATGGTCGCCATAGAAAGAGAAAATCCTAGCTTAAAAGGTGTCCTCCCAAAAGACTACTCGCGCCCAGCTCTCGATAAGCACCGTCTGGGTGAGTTGGTTGACATTATCGGGAATATTGATTTGAAGGCTAGAAAATCGGGAGTGAATGACCCTTTGAGCCGAGTGTACGAATACTTTCTAGGGCGATTTGCAGCTGCCGAAGGAAAAGGCGGTGGCGAGTTTTACACCCCCCAGTGCGTAGTCAAATTGCTTGTCAAAATGATTGAACCTTACAAGGGCCGCGTATTTGACCCTTGCTGTGGTTCGGGTGGAATGTTTGTGCAATCGGAACGCTTCGTCAAAGAGCATGGTGGTCGCCTAGGAGATATCGCAATATATGGTCAGGAATCTAATCCAACAACTTGGAAACTAGCCAAGATGAACTTAGCTATCCGGGGAATTGATGCCAATCTTGGGCAGCATCAGGCCGATAGTTTCCACAGCGACCTGCATAAAGATCTTAGGGCGGATTTCATTTTGGCCAATCCACCATTTAACATGTCTGACTGGGGTGGAGAGCGACTGAAAGACGATGTACGCTGGAAACAGGGTCTTCCTCCAAACGGAAATGCAAACTTTGCGTGGATACAACATATGACACACCATCTCGCACCCAATGGTAAGGCTGGGTTTGTTTTGGCAAACGGATCACTTTCATCAAACCAGCGAAATGATGCTCAGATTCGCAAAGCATTGGTGGAAGACGACTTTGTTGATTGCGTAGTCTATTTACCGCCTCAGCTTTTTTACACAACACAGATTTCAGTAAGCCTGTGGTTTTTGACACGAAACAAGACAGCACCCAGTGAGCGGAACCGAAAAGGAGAAACTCTCTTTATGTACGCCTACAACTTAGGACAGCTTATAGATCGTACGCACCGTGAACTATCCGATGGTGAAATTGAGCAGATATCAGGTACGTATCGAAGATGGCGTGGAGTAGATATCCAAAAAAAATATCAAGACATTCCAGGTTTCTGTCGTTCTGTAAAAAATGACGATATCGAAAAACATGCTGGTGCGCTCGTACCAGGGAGATATGTAGGTTTTGACAGCAAGGTTATTGAAGTTCCTAACACTACCGAACTATGCCAGGAACTAGGCGAAATTAAGACTCGATTGACAACATCAAACGACATCTCCCTCCAAGCACTCAATGTTTTAGAGGAGGTACTCAATGGCTGACCCACTGCTGACCAGTCCATCTCATTGGACCATGATTACTTTAGAGCCAAATAAGAACGGTCCATTCATCACTCATGTAGATAGTGGCGGCACACCGAGCACACGCAAAGAGGAGAATTGGAACGGGCGAATACCTTGGCTAACACCAAAAGAAATTACCCGAAACAACCACAACATCTTTGTCTCTGCTACAGAACGGAGTATTACGGATGTTGGTATTTCATGCAGTGCTGCTAAGTTACTTCCAAGTGGTACCGTGATGCTTACTAAGCGAGCACCTGTTGGGGCAATTGCTATCAACGCCATTCCCATGGCAACCAATCAAGGTTTTCTAAATTTTCAATGTGGTGACCGGTTGCGACCGATGTTTCTCGCACATTGGTTCAGGGTCAATGTACCATATTTGAAACAGGTTGCAAATGGCTCTACCTATAGGGAGCTTTATAAGTCGGATTTGTTCGAATTCAGTATTGGTATCCCACCAATTGAAGAGCAGGATTCTATTCTGAGTGTAATCAATGCGCTGCATTTTGTAGCTTTACTTGGGCTCCCAATCGAACAGTCAGTCGTTTCGCCAGAAGATATGCTAAAAGTACAAGACCAAAGCCGAAGATTGGATCGCATTCGTGAGCACATGACAATACATCTCCTTTCTGGAGCACTGTCGGCATTAAACGTATCAAGTATATTTGAGGCCAAAATCAATGCATGAATCCCTCGCTCAACTTTGTAATGTAGATGGATGTCGACTCTTGGCAGGTCACCGAGGGATGCACATGAGGCGACCAGTATGTCCATGGAACTTCATGAATGAGAAAGACAAAAAGAAGATCAACAAGACTGGCTATGCGACACCACGTGGGGGAGCCAAGGGTGCCTACCAGAATCATGTTTATCGCAACAACCAAGTCATCATTCCCTATGAAAAATTTAACACCGTTGACCTTGCCAACTTTGAAGACGGATATGTGGTACGCCTTCTTCCCAATCAGTATTTCTCCACTTCCGGAGTGCGTCGAGAAGGATTGCAACCTAATATTATAGTTGGAGAAAATGCTTTTGTTCTTTATCGAACTCATGAATCCTTAATTGAATTTCCTCCATCTGCAGATTGGAAGGTACGAGGTTTAGAAAAAGATGGCGAGCCTGTAAAGAGGCGAGGCCGCAACGTAGAAGATGTTGGCCACTATGTACTCAGAATTTCAACACTTGGAGTACAAGAAAAAATAACAGAGGGTTCGCCTCAAGGTATCTTTGCACCAGAATATGCGAACGCGGAGACAACATATATTGCCCAATGTGCTCTAGCTTGGTTGACATTGCATACGATTGATAGTCCATACACAACATCCCAAGCCAGCCACTTAAAAGCTATTCTTGAGGCAGAAGGTGTACTTGATGATGATTTCTGGGAGCGTCAAGGAATACTGAGGCACGGGTTGTGTACGTGCCCTCTTTGTGGACAGCTGATTAATTATTCAGATTTACATGGGATACTCAATCTTGAGGAAGAGTTGGCTCTCGAGAATGCGTCAGAACAGATAGAAGGATCAACTCGATCAACAATTGTGAATCTTTTCCACATGGCACCCCTTCGATATGGCACTAGTGAACATGTCCCTACCAAAGTGGCTTGGGGACACGCGACCTGCAATACGCGACTTGGGCAGAGAAAATGCTACCCATTGCATGAATTACAAGAGACCGGAGATAAAATTGGAATTGTCCGCCCAGAAGGAATAAATACGTTCGGTTGGATTAGTGGAGACTGGGAAATGATCCGATCCCCACAGGGCTCTGTCTGGATTAGGATTTGC
The DNA here is from genome assembly GCA_964437525.1 of uncultured Myxococcales bacterium. Classification (GTDB taxonomy): domain Bacteria; phylum Myxococcota_A; class SURF-8; order SURF-8; family SURF-8; genus JAKQSH01. The sequence goes on from CAYTHG010000101.1 coordinate 4,399, forward strand.
GGTGATCTGCCAACGGAACAGGTTGATGCAATGAATTTTGACGGTAATGAAGAGGAGGATGCCAATGCGTGATAGAGCCTCTTGTGTCATCGAAAACTTTATCATACAAATAATGTTGCAGCGGGTTGGGAACCTCGGATATGAGATTGCACACGTGTCGAATGTTGTACGTGATGAACAGTTATTTTGGTGTGATGGGCCGGTCAACTACACCAATATAGTGCTATCGAGAAGGCTTCGTTCGACGCTAGAGCGTATCTGCACAGTTCAACCCAATGTCACCATTTTCCCAAGACTCATCTCCGATGAGTTATGCGTTCCGAATACAAAGGAAGTATTGGATGACTTAAATATTTATGGAGGTCAGCATGGCTAGAGCCGATCTACTAACCGACCTCGTTCGATTTGGAATGACTGGAGACAAGACTAGATTCCAAAAAGTCGTAGAGGCTATAATTGCTGAGGAAAGAGCGAAGAAGCATACTATCCTTGCAAATAAACTAGAGGAACTTCTTAGGATTGTACCTACAGGTAGACCTGTGTCAGGCGGTAACGCCGTGCTTGACCAGAGGGCTACCAACCTGTTTCAGGAAATTATGCCGGAGCGGGCCTTCGCAGATCTTATTCTTCCCAAGGAAGTGCTGAATATATCTCATGAGGTTGTTCATGAGTATCACCGAGCTGACCTGCTACGGTCATACAACTTGGAGCCTCGCAACCGCCTGCTACTGATTGGTCCGCCCGGTAATGGAAAGACCACGCTTGCTGAGGGGTTTGCGCATGCGCTTATGGTTCCCCTCTTGATAGTTAGATACGAAGGTGTTGTTGGAACCTACCTTGGAGAAACGGCTGTTCGCTTGCATCGGCTTTTAGAATACGCCCGTGCGAGAAAATGTGTCTTGTTTTTCGATGAATTTGAAACTCTAGGTAAGGAACGAGGTGACCGCCATGAAACCGGCGAGATAAAGCGTGTGGTGAGTTCTCTTCTCATGCAAATTGACTCGCTACCAAGCCACGTTGTTGTTATCGGCGCTACTAATCACGCCGAGTTGCTTGACCGCGCCGTATGGCGGCGGTTCCAGGTACGCATGACGTTACCAGAACCTACCCGCGCTAGACTGGCAGAATGGTTCGTTAAATTCGAGCGCAGAATCAATGTTGAACTAGGCTATGCTCCAGAGACGTTGGCGAAAAAACTCTACGGCGTCAATTTCGCGGAGGCCGAGGAGTTCGGAGCCAGCATCTTTCGGCATTACGTGCTCGAACAGCCTGACTCTGACATGAAAAAGATCATTGACCGCACCCTGAAAAATTGGTCCGCGCGGACCGTCAAAACGAAACAACAGAATGGAGGCGATGAATAATGCCAGATCGTCCCTTATTGCTGTTTCCAACACCGGAAACCGCCGACCGCACCAAAGGGCGAGGATTTTCAGGAAGAGTCCATCGACCGACTCATAACAGGCAAGGTCAGCGGCTTTCGCCCATATTCACTCAACTTCAAGAGGCATTTAACGCCCGCCGCGTTGAGCTTCAGCAGACAACAGCGGGAGTTGATCCAGAACAGGTTCTGGTAATTGAAACCATCGGCAATGTCGAGAACTTTGCAAACGCTGTGAAGCGGATAGAGGGCCTTGAGTGGATGGGCGAGATCGAAACCGAAGAGATCGCACCAGACACAGACTTCTACGACGAAAAAGATGAGACAAAGGCGCTGAACGGGCGGCTTTACCTGGTCATGACCAACCAAAGGGCACTCAACGAGATGCTCTCATTGTGGCAGCGTTATCAAAATGATCAGAACATGAAGTTTGACCATGGACTTACCAAGTTCCGAGATGTATTTCTCTGTCTCAAAGAAATTCGCCGATGGGGTGTTCAGGACCGCATCGAAGAAACAGGCGTACTCGATGTATGGCGAGAAGACTTGGCTCATGACGGAGACCAGGCAATTCGCTTTGAGGTCGAACTCTGGTTCCGTGGCTCTGTCGATAAGCGGCAGGAAGCACGAGAACGGGTCGGTGCACTCATCGTACAGCTTGGGGGAACCATTCTTGCCGATTCCATCATCAGCGACATTGCCTACCACGCCTTACTTGCGGAAGTCCCTGCAAATACCGCGCAGCAGATAATCGACCATCATGATGTAGATATTATCAAGTGTGACAGCATCATGTTCTTTCGACCCGTCGGCCAGATGGCAACAGGAAAGGAACCCGTCAAAAGCGAGCTGTCGGATCACGAGGCTGAGGAAGCGGGCCTTCCAAGTGGCGACCGCATTGTCGCGATTCTGGACGGGCTCCCCTTGGCAAATCACAATTTGCTTGCAGATAGACTGATTATCGACGATCCGGATGACTATGCGTCGGAGTACACCGTGGCCGACCGTATACATGGAACGGCCATGTCTTCACTGGTCGTCCACGGCGACCTGAGCGACAAAGAATCTCCCCTATCGCGTCCTGTTTATGTACGCCCGATCATGAAGCCTATTGAGTGGATAAACTCACCGCGTCCGGAACAGATCCCCGGCGATGTGCTTATGGTAGATCTTATTCATCGAGCCGTCCGCAGAATGTTTGAAGGCGAAGGAACAGACGAAGCCTCCGCGCCCACCATCAAGATTATTAATTTTTCAATCGGTGATCCCAGTCGACTTTTTACTAAAATAATGAGTCCGCTTGCCCGACTGCTTGACTGGCTCAGCATCAAATACCGCGTCCTTATCGTCATCAGCGCTGGAAACCACGACAGGGATATTGATACCGGGATTTCCAAGGAGGAATTCGACGCACACTCCAAAGACGAAAAAGAAGCACTGGTCGTCAAGGCCCTCTATGATGATGCGAGACATCGAAAGCTGCTTGCACCAGCCGAGAGCATCAATGGAATTACAGTAGGAGCACTCCATTACGATCCTGCCTCTGTTAGCCACATCAATAACGCAGTGAATCTGTTTGAGAACATTATGCCAAGCCCAGTTTCCGCTTTTGGGAGCGGTTATAGGAGGGCGATTAAGCCAGACCTGCTCTTTAATGGTGGTCGAGTACTTTATACAGAACCCCTTGGCACTTCAACTGATGCGAGATTCGAGACTCGACATCTTCGCATTGCTCCGGGAAACAAGGCCGCATCCCCAAGCACTACTGTAGGAGACATTAACAAGGTTGTCTATTGTTGCGGCACCAGTAATGCTACAGCACTTATCAGCAGGATGGCTGCGGCGTGCCATGATTCCCTAATCGAGATTTTTCAAGAACAAGCCCCCGGCATTGAACTCAGTTCGTATATCACACCGCTACTGAAAACAATGATCGTACATGGTTGTTCGTGGGGTGAGATTTCAGAACGGCTCCAAGAGATACTTCAGACGCCGGACAATGGACGGCATATCCGGCACTGGATTAGCCAATGGTTGGGTTACGGCGTTCCTGATAGCAAACGAGTTCTTGATTGCACAGAACAGCGTGCAACCCTCCTCGGGTTTGGTAAACTTAACGACGAAGAAGCCCATTTGTTCAACTTGCCACTTCCGCCTTCACTTGGATCACGTCTTGATAAACGTCGGCTTACTATTACTTTGGCTTGGCTATCGCCTCTTGCAGCAAGCACCCAGCGATACCGAACTGCAAGCGTGTGGTTTGAGGTTGAAGGTTCTGCACTTGCCCCAAATAGACAGAATGCCGATTGGCGTGCAGTACGACGAGGAACCATTCAACACGAGGTCTTTGAGGGAGAATCGGCTATCCCGCTTACCGACGGTGACTTCCTGACAATTAAAATAAACTGTCGGAAAGATGCAGCAAAAATTCTGGAACCTATTATTTATGGTCTCGCGGTCTCTCTCGAAGTCGCCGAAGGAACCGACATCGCAATGTATGATGAGATACGCACTCGCATTGCGACCGCTGTCGAAATTCGAACGAGAGGGGAGCAATGATATGTCGAAATTGAATGAAGATGCCATCGAACAAACTGCCTTGGCATGGCTTGAGAATCTTGCTTATGAAATTGCCCACGGACCTGACATCGCATTTGACGGGCAGGCCGCTGAGCGCGATGAGGCGGCCAACTACACCGACGTTGTGCTTATCGGTCGTTTGCAGTCAGCATTGGAACGCATCAATTCTACTCTGCCTGCCGATGCAATTGATGAGGCTATCCGTAAAATCACACGTCCTGAGAGTCCATCTCTATTTGAAAACAACCGGGAATTTCAAAAGATGTTGACCGATGGCGTTGATATTTCCTGGATGAGCGCGGATGGCGAAAAGCACGACAAGGCATGGCTGGTGGATCGAGTAAATCCCGATAATAACGATTGGCTGGCGGTCAACCAGTTTACGGTTGTTGAAGATAAACGCGAACGACGACCGGATATTGTACTATTTATTAATGGTCTCCCGCTTGTGGTTGTCGAACTGAAAAATGCCGGTAACGAAAAAGCCACCATACGCCACGCCTACAACCAACTTCAGACCTACAAAGAGCAAATTCCCTCGCTATTTGTCTACAACGATCTACTTATTATTTCCGATGGCATGCAGGCCAGATCGGGTACACTGACTGCCGGATGGGATCGTTTCATGCCTTGGCGGACGATAGACGGAACAGACCTGTACCGCGAGCCGGGCAATGAAAAACACTCTGACGGCGTAGTGCAACCTGGCCTTGAGACGCTTCTAAACGGACTATTGAACCGCAATAGATTTTTAGATTACTGCCTCAATTTTATAACCTTTGAACACGATGGCGGCGACACTGCATCTATTGCCAAGAAAGCGGCTGGGTATCACCAGTACTGGGCCGTGAGCAAAGCAGTAGAATGCACACTGGAAGCGACGGCAGAAGCAGGGAATCGACGAATCGGCGTGGTCTGGCATACCCAGGGTTCTGGAAAAAGCCTTTCCATGACCTTCTACGCCGGGAAGATTATTAAGGCCCCCGAGATGGAGAATCCAACGGTTGTACTTATCACCGACAGGAATGATTTGGACGACCAACTCTTTGGGACGTTCTCCGCCAACAAGGATTTACTCCGACAAAAGCCTGTTCAAGCAGAAAGTCGGACCAATCTGCGCGAACTGCTCGAAGTGGGTTCCGGCGGCGTGGTGTTTACAACCATCCAGAAATTCTTTCCAGAAAACAAAGGCGACACACACCCAGAACTTTCCCCAAGACGAAATATCGTGGTCATTGCAGATGAAGCTCACCGTAGCCAATACGATTTCATAGATGGTTTTGCCAGACACATGCACGATGCTTTGCCAAATGCCTCCTTCATTGGTTTTACTGGAACACCCATTGAAAGCGATGACAGGAGTACGCCCGCCGTCTTCGGCGATTACATTGACAAATACGACATTCTCAGGGCAGTCGAAGATGGAGCAACGGTTCCGATCTACTACGAAAGCCGCTTGGCGCGAATTGAGTTGGATGAGGCGGAGAAACCGACTATTGATCCTGAATTTGCAGAAATAACTGAGAGTGAGGAAGAAGAGAGCCGCAAGCAACGGATGCGAAGCAAGTGGGCCTCCATAGAAGCCATGGTCGGAACCGAAAAGCGTATTGGTCTTGTTGCTGATGATTTGGTAAATCATTTTGAGGTGCGACAAGAGGCGATGGAAGGCAAAGCTCTGATTGTTTGTATGAGCCGTCGCATCTGCGTGGATATGTATAATGCCATCGTGAAGTTGCGTCCGGACTGGCACAGCAACGACGATACCAAAGGCAGCATCAAGATTGTTATGTCGGGATCGGCCTCTGACGAGTTATCATGGCAGTCGCATATCCGACCCAAGAAATCCCGCGAGGCTATGGCCAAGCGGTACAAAGACGAGAAGGACGAGCTGAAAGTCGTTATTGTCCGCGATATGTGGCTGACCGGCTTTGACTGTCCGAGCATGCATACAATGTACGTTGATAAACCAATGGGTGGCCACAACCTTATGCAAGCCATCGCCCGCGTGAATCGCGTGTTCAGGGACAAGCCGGGAGGCAGGATCGTTGACTACCTGGGCTTGGCCGATGCACTGAAGCAGGCTCTTTCAAACTATACGGCAAGTGGCGGTAAGGGTAAGGCGACCATCGATCAAAATGAAGCTGTCGCGGTTATGTTGGAAAAATACGAGGTTGTCCGAGACATGTTTCATGAGTTTGACTACGCCCCGACAATCAAATCTCCTGCTGCTGAGCGCATGACCGGTATTGCTCAGGCGATGGAATTCATACTTGGGCTTGAAGATGGAAAGAAGCGATATCTTCAAGCTGTGACCGCATTATCTAAAGCATTTGCACTCTCGGTTCCACATGAGGAAGCATTAGCGATTCGTGATGAAGTTGGCTTGTTCCAAGAGATACGCGCCAGTCTCGTAAAAGCGACTGTTTCTAACTCCGAGAAGTCACCAGAGGAAATGGAAACGGCCATTCGACAGCTTGTATCACGGGCGGTATCCTCTACCGAAGTTGTGGATATTTTCGCCGCCGCCGGTTTGGATAAACCGGACATCTCCATTCTTTCCGACGAGTTCCTGGCAGAAGTGCAACAACTGCCACAGCGAAATCTTGCCCTAGAGTTGCTCAAGAAGCTGCTCAACGACGAAATCAAAACTCGAATGCAAAAAAACGTTGTTCAAGCGCGATCATTTGCAGAGATGCTGGAAAAGGCGATCAAAAAATATCAGAACCGGGCTATTGAGGCGGCAGAGGTTATAGGAGAACTTATTCAACTCGCGAAGGAAATGAGGGAAGCACAGAAGCGTGGTGAAACTTTGGGGCTGAACGACGATGAGATTGCATTCTATGATGCCCTTGAAGTTAACGACAGTGCTGTTCAGGCGCTCGGTGACGACACCTTGAAGTTGATTGCACAGGAATTGGTGAATTCCGTTAAGCGGAGTGTATCCGTTGACTGGACGAAACGTAAGAACGCCCGTGCTCAGATTCGCGTTATGGTAAAGCGTATTCTCAGAAAATATGGCTATCCACCTGATTTGCAGGAAAAAGCAACAGAGTTGGTGCTTGAACAGGCAACGGTGCTTTGCAAAGAATGGACTACATGAGAGAATCTAAAGTCATCTTTTTCTCATTATCCAAATGTCGCAACCAATCAACTGACCTATTCTCTGAAGGATTGAACTTGCGACACAGTTACGACAATGTTTGCGACATATTTGCGACAGAATTTACGACACAGGATTGTGATGTAATATCAGGTGGTTGCAAGATATTGAGCTTTCAACCACAATCCAATGTCACACTCCAACCCCCGAAAACCACGGAGACACTTCCAACCCCGGGCCTC
>CAYTHG010000102.1:0-11647 GCA_964437525.1 uncultured Myxococcales bacterium
AAAAGAAATAACTCAAGATTCAAGATTTCAGACGTATCCGCTCCGGGGCAAGTTTCACTTGCCCCGGATTTTTTTTGCCGTTTTACTGTGTCATGCGTAGGGGCACAATTTATTGCGCCCGACTGTGCTCCCAATAATAATTCGGGCAAGGGCGCGATGAATCGCGCCCCTACATTGGGATGGCAGTGTGCATCTCCCGTAGACCGGCCAATTCATTGGCCGAAAATCGCGCCTTTTTGAGCAGTGTTTCCCAGCCTGCGCTCCACATGACTTTTGCTTCTTATTAAATAAAAAAACCGCTCATCCCGAGTACCGACCGCAGGGAGGTGTATCGAGGGAGGGATGCTTCGATACAATTTCGCTGCGCGAAATCACTCAGCATGAGCGCTTGAGGTACTTTTTTGTAGCAGTGACAAATTGCAAATGTGGGTGAAGACAAAGCAGCGAGTGCGTAAAGTTTCAGAAGGCATCCACCGTTCTTGAACCCGCTTACTTCTCACCGAAAAGCATCACCAGATACCACTGGCCGCGTTCGTTTTGTGCTGCTCCCAGACCGACGCGATTGAAGCCTTTGTCCATCAGGTTATAGCGGTGAACTGGGCTTTGCCAGAGCTTGTTGAGCATCATGGCCGGGTCGCTGCCACGGGCCAGATTTTCACCGAAACGCTTGTAATGCAGGCCCGAACGGGCGATGCGGTCGGTACTGGACTCAGAAGCCGTGCTGTGCCGGAAGAACTGGCCTGCTGCCATTTCTCTTGCAAAGCGTCTGGCTGCTTCGGATAAAGCGCGGTCGCTCTTCAAGCATGAAAGCGAGAATCCGCGCCTCAATTTCGACAGCCACAAGAAAGTATTGTCCATGACTTTTGCAGAATCGGGAGCATCCATTTTCTCGGGACGCGGAACCCATGATTTTCTGTGTCTGCCTTCGTAATCGACGGGCATAGTGGCAATGCTTTTGGGGCCGCTTTTATCCTGCGCGACTATCTGCACCAAGTGGGTACCGGGTTCTGACAACTCAATCGACAATGCAAAGCCGCCTGTCGCCAGACGTTTCAGTTCGTAGCGTTCGACAAACCTGTCCGGGCGCGCCATATATACAGATGGCAATTTGCCTTCTTTCATGTAGCCTTCGATCCACAGCTTCCTGTCCTTAAAAACCTTACGCGGTAAAGGCTTGAGCTTTAAGGGTCTGTTGGTCAAGATTACGAAACCCGTGCATTTTCCTCCGGACTCAAACACACCCAGTCCGAGATTTGTCCAACCGCCCGAACTTTTCTTCGTCGCCCATTTTGCAAAAGCATTTGCCAGTTTCTGCGCGTTGTCGGCTTTGATGAAGGCGCTGGCGTACAAGTCGTCTCCCACACCGGCTTCTAAGAGCAGGGGTTTAAGATCCTGCTTGCTCTCGGCCATGAGTTCGTTTTTTGAAAGCGCGGCTATTTGTTTGGCTTTATAGCGGGCCAACGGGACCAGCAGTTTATCGACAGTCGGAGCCTCGGCTTTTTGTTGCACAAAGGCCTGCCGTATGTCGTCTGCCAAAAGTTTTTCGGTATCCAGCAGACCGCCCCAGGGCGCTTGACGCGCGTAATAATGCCCGCCTGCGGCCAATGCCTGCGTAGATATGAAAACCGTCAATAAAATAATCGGCAGGACGACCGAGGAAAATTTTGTTGGGTGTGCGAATTTCATTTCAGATCGTAACTCCACGGCGGTTTGATTTCCCAGATGCCGGGCGGCATGTATTCGGGCGCTCCGGTCTGCTCGATGACGACGAACAGTTCTTTCTCGGGTGCGGACTGCACGAAAGCTCCCGGCGAAAACTGCGGTGCGGCTTTGTCATAAAGCTTGAGCTTGTCACTGCCTTCAAAGGACACGCTGAAGCAGGCGCCGTCTTTGGCAATGAATATCCAATTGCCCCAGTACGAGCGTTTATAAGCTGCATTGGCCACTTGCGCTTCCAGCAATATCGAGGGCTCATCGGCGGCGATAAAGCGCTGCAAATTGCCTGTACCCGCCTGCTGCTGCCCGTAATCGGACAAATAAAGCAAACTACCGTCCGGCAGGAAGGAGTATCCGGCATTTACGCTTGTATCGACGTACTCGGCCAGACTTCCCAAAAGCTCCGAACGCCACAACTCGCCGCTGTATGTCTGGGCTTGATAATCTATCAGGTAGTAAATCCAGTCGGTGCCGTTTTTGTTTTGGAAACGCAGGAAATCTGAATTTACATCGTACAAGAAGGCCTCGCCTGCGCCTGTATCGTAATGCCAGCGCCACAAATCGCCGGAGCGCGCAGCCTGATCGAAGTTCTTGAAGTACAAAAGCAGCCCTTTGTAGGCCATGTCATACAGGTAGCCGGGATAAACGTCCGTGTCGATGACCTGCCGCGTTTTGTCGGCAAAGTCTATTTTTGCAAGTGAATAACTGTCCGCCTGCTGATCGTAAGGGAAGCAGGTCAGAAGCGTGTAGTCGTTTTCCCAGTGGAAGTTGTAGCGGTAAATATTTTCGGCAAGTACCTGCTCGCCCGAGCCGTCAACGGCTATCTCCAGCATGTCGCCGACTTGCTCCTGCATGTCGCGGAAGGTGTACAAAACAGTATCGTCGCGCCCGAATTGCAGGTAATCGGGCTGGATGTCGTTGGCCACAATTGTCTTCGATAAGGTCTCCAAGTCCACCACGATCAAGTCCGCCAGATTGCCGGATTTGTCTGTAAGCTTTGAAACCGCCAGCTTTTTGCCGTTTGTGCCTATTGTGAAAAGATAGGCATAGATGTCTTCGTGCAGCAGGGTTTCTTCCTGCGTCTGGATATCCAGCCTGTAAAGGTCAGCGCTTTCAGATGCGTTGTCGAAGTTGCGCAGCACCAGAAAATGCCTGCCGTCAGATTCCATATAGAGGTTTCTATGCACGTTCGATGACAAGCGCACAGAGCTTTGAAGTTCGAAATCGTAGCGGAACAAGTCGAAGCTCTCGCTTGTCTCTGAACTCCTCTTGAAATAAATCAGGCCGTAGGAAAAATCGTAGGTGTAGTTCTGCACTATGTCTTCGTCTATCAAGTGCTCGGCCCGTGTGCCTTGAAACTCTGTCCAGTACAGATCGTAGCTGTTGGTGGATGAATCAAAATTGCGCTTGTAGATGACGCCCGTACCATCCGGGCTGTAATTGACGTAGCTTTCAACGTAGACATCCTCGGCCAGAAGGCGTGCCTCGCCATCGGTTACCGGCAGGCTGAAGATATCGCCGCGCTGGTTGTGGTCGTAGGTGGCAAACAAAAGAATGCTCTGGGAGTTGGTCTGGTAAAGCTGTGCCGGACCGGAGAGCGCATGGCGCAGCTTGCCATATTGCAGGGTTTGCTTGTCCACCGTGTAATGAGAATCCGGCGTCACGATCACGTAAGGAATCTCCATGGGCCTGTAGCCCTGATGTGTCAGGCGCAGAACGTAGCTGCCCGTGGGGATATCCGTAAAGAGAAAATGCCCGCTTGCATCCGTGCCGGTCTCGAATCTTTTTGCACCTGTCAAAGTGGCCGTAGTGCCGCTGTTATTATCGGAATTGAAAAGATCGGCCCAGCCCTCGACCGAGCCGGACCCGCCTGAAGAATAAGGCTCAAGATCGAAGCTGGCGATTGCCGCCGTTCCGAAATAGACCTTGACGCCTTCTTTTATCTGCGTCTGGTAGCCTGGATAAGCGGCGGCCAGCGTATAGCTTGCAGCCGGGATCAGTCCGGTTTTGTAATTGCCGTTTGCATCGCTGATGACGATTATGTCGGTACCCGGTACCTGCACGATGGCACCTTCGGCCTCCGCGCCGTCTATGCGTACCTTGCCCTGTATCCAGCCCGCCGGATAAAGCCAGATATCCACGGGGTAGTCGCTGTATTGGGTAAACTCGATAACGATGCTGTCGTTATCGGCCACGGTGTATTCGTGGGTGTAACGCAGAATATAGCTGCCGATCTCAAGATCGGTGAATTCGAAAGAGCCGTCCTGAGCGGTTTCTGCAAAGCGATAGGCGTCTCCGGTCAATTCTATTATGGTGCCTGCGTGATTTGACTGATCAGCGATGTACACGAAACCGGAGATGCTGCAATGCTGCTCAATATCCGACTCGATTTCAATTTCCAGCTCGGCTTCAATATCGCCGTCTTCTTCCGCATCTTCCAAATCCAAATCGCCGTCTGTTTCCCAGTCTTCGCCGTCGTCATCGCCTAGGGCTTCGGAGTCTTCGTCGCCGTCCGGCTCTTCCAAATTGCAATAAGCCTGACCTTCTGTGTCTTCCGCGCAAGCAAACTCACAGTCGCGCACATCTTCGAATCTGGTCCGCCAGTAATCGCCGCAGGGATCTTCAACAAGAACGCCGTGGCAGGCCGTGAGAGTATCGCCCTTACAGACAAGATAGGTCCTGCCGTCGCCGGCTGTTCCGCCCGGACAGACTTCGTTTCCAATCTCTTCTTCGCAGGATAGATACTCGTCGCCCTCCGCATCGCGGTCTGGCAGTTCGTAATCGCCACCGTCACCGTCCAACAAGTCGCCATCACCGCTGCCGTCATCGTCGCCATCGGGCCAGAGCCACTCGTCTGCCGGATCCTTGTCAACATCGCCGCCGCCAGCGGCAGGCAACCATTCGATTTCTGAATAACAGGCTTGCATCAAGATTGCGGGCAAAAATACAAACAGAAAAAATTTCATAACAGAATGAATGCTCATCCCAACTTCCTCTCGACAATCTAAATTCTTACAGCTTGTTTATAAAACCCGATTCAGACAAAACATAGTTGAATAATCCATGTCACACCCGAGTAGGCGGGTGTCCATCCTGATGACATTAATCTGGATTCCCACCTGCGCGGGAATGACAATCTTCGCTTTTTTGTTCTAACGATGCCGAACTTCGCAGGTTCGACAATAAGCTCTATTATCCTTTAACTCTTAGTTTTACCATTAAAGGACAGATAGCGACAGACGGGTAGGTCGGATAAATATTTTATCCGACACCGATTATGAATTGTCGGGTAGGTAATCACCCGATCAACTGATCTTTGTTGGCAAATTTTACTCCGTTCATCCCGAGTGCCGATCGCAGGGGAGGTGTATCGAGGGATGCTTCGATACAATTTTGCTATGCGAAATCACTCAGCATGAGCGGGTTTACCTGAAAGCAATAATTTACTGAGAATGGGAATACTCAGACCTTGCCCCCCTATGTTCAATACATCTGCAATCCACTTTGACATATGGGGGGCAATGTATTTAATATGTACTGATTTGTATTTGAAAGGATGAACATGCAGCGTCCCGAAAGCAGGTGGAAATTCATCGAGAGCGACCCCGAGAGCGTCAAACTCCTGGCGGACGAATTTGCGCTCAAACCCGCGACGGCACGCCTGATGGCCAATCGCGGAATTACCGACAGTGAAAAAGCCCGGGGATTCCTCTCGGGATTCCTGCGCGAGTTGCCTGATCCTTTCGGATTGAAGGGAATGCAGCAGGCGGTGGAGCGCATAGAGCAGGCCATCCGGCAAAAAGAAAACGTCTGCGTTTACGGCGACTACGATGTTGACGGCGTTACCTCGGTTTCGCTTTTAAAGCTGTTTTTCAAAAACATTCCCTACCCGCTGGCTCATACTATTCCGCTGCGAAAAAAAGACGGCTACGGACTCAATCCCGACATGGTCGAGCGACTCCATAAAGCCGGACACAATCTGCTTGTCACCGTTGATAACGGTATCAGCGACATAGAAGAAATCGCTTATGCCCGCAAACTGGGCATGGATGTGGTCGTGGTGGATCATCATTTACCGGGCGAGAACCTGCCCCCGGCCAACGCCATAGTCGATCCGCGTCAGCCGGGTTGCACCTATCCCGACAAAGAAATGGCGGCTGTCGGTCTGACCTTCCTTTTGATAGTGGCCTTGAGGCGTCATTTGACCGAATGCGGCCTGCTTTCAAACGGCAAAGATTTGAATCTCAAAAAATATCTGGATATCGTGGCCTTGGGCACGGTGGCAGACTTGGTGCCCTTGACGGGCGTCAACCGGCTTTTCGTGCGTCACGGACTGCCGCTTTTATCGCGCACGACACGTCCGGGACTGCTGGCGCTCAAGGAAGTCTCTTCCATTCCCGAAGGGCGTGAGCTTGGTCACTACGAGGTTGGTTTCCAGCTGGCTCCCAAAATAAACGCCGGAGGCAGGCTGGGCAGCGCCGAAGTAGGTGTCGATCTTCTGACCACCGACGATCTCAGTCTTGCCAGAAAGCTTGCCACAAAACTGCATAAAGAAAACTCGGCCCGTCGCTTGATAGGCGAGCGTATTTTGAACGAAGCTTTGTACCAGATAGAAGAAAGCGGCGATGATGACGCCCCGGCTTTTGTATTGCACGGCTCCGACTGGCACGAGGGTGTGATAGGTATCGTCGCCTCGCGCATAGTTGATCGCTACCACCGCCCGACACTGGTGATTGCCGGAGGCGAAGAAGGCCCGGCCAAGGGTTCCTGTCGTTCCATAGAGGGATTGCACCTCAAAAACGCTCTGGATAAGCTTTCTGATAAGCTGGTGCGCTTCGGCGGACACAAAATGGCGGCGGGCTTCAGCATAGAGGCGGACAGGATAGACGAGTTCCGCGAGAGCTTTTGCAAGCTGGTTAAAGAAGAGTTGAGCGAAGAAGACTTCAAGCCGCTGCTGTTACTTGACGGCGCGTTGGGAATAGAAGATCTGGACACGCGTTTTATGCAGGAACTCGAAACGCTGTCGCCTTTCGGCATGGGCAATCCTTCGCCCCTGCTGGTGATAGAAAACGTCGAGGTTTCATCCTGCCACCTGATGAAGCGCAAGCACTGGAAACTCAGCCTGCGTCAAAACGGGGCATCGGTAGAGGCCATAGGCTTCAATATGGATCACTTCAGCTTCGAAAAGGGCGAAAAACTGGATCTGGCGTTCATACCGGAGTATAACGAGTTTGCCGGAAGACGTAGACTGCAATTGAGGATAAAGGATGTTCACAAAAAATAATAATTGGCGCGCCGCCGCATTTTTCATGCTTGCACTGTTGCTTTTGTCGCTGTTGTTTTGCGCCTGCGACAAAAAAAAGCAGATTGATTCCAAAGACTATGTTTTTAAGCAGGGTGAGACTCTCGAATATCGTACATGGATAACGCAACAGGTCGATCCTGACGGCAAAAAGGAAAACGCCATCAGAGTCTCCATCAGAGCCGATGTGGATTTAAAAACCGAAAGCACCGACAAAAAAGATACTGCCGCCCTGAAGTTGACCTTCGATAATATCAGGGCCAATATGGCCAACGCCGAAGGCCGCAAGCCTTTGAATCTGCAAGCTCAGATGGGTAATAAAAGTTTCAGTTTCGATATGAACCCCAAGGGCAGAATATCGAATATAAAAGCCCCGCAATCCGACACGCACAAAGTCAACGAACAGGTTTCCAAGCTGCGGCGTATCATCATGGATGTTTTTCCCACTCTGCCGGAGAGATTGACCAACGGAACGTCGTGGGAGCGAGTCGTTAAGGTATCAGAGAACTTCGATCCTTACGGAACCATTGAAGCCGTTACCACCACAAGTTTTGTAGCTGGCGGAGTAAAAAACGACGTATACGGTCACGAAGCCACTTCCATCATGGTCACTTTCGATATCGAATTGCACAGCGTCAATAAAACCGGCGGATTGGTCGGCGAAAAAGCCATAGAAGGCGCGCCGCAAGACGTGCGCATCAGCGGCCACGGTTCGGGCAAGGGCAAAATGTATTTCTCCAGCAAGCTGGGCCGTATGATAAGCTCTGTGTATGAGAGCGAAGTTGACGTTACTGCCGATATGCTCTACGACAAGGTAGAGGAAAACAAAAGCACCAGGCAGATTGTCCGTACAAGAATAGATATGCGCCCGAGAGAAAAAGAGAAGGCAGTAAAATGAAGCGTAGAAGAGGATTTCTCGACCACTTGAGCCAGCACCGCAAGAACACCGACGACAAAGGCCGGGAAGTGGCGGACTGTCCCTTCAGGCACGATTGCGATAAATTAAAATCTGAAGAAGACCACGATAAAGCATCGACCCACCATCATTCGGGTGGAGTGGACGAGCATTTGGGGCGCGGCTTCAAACGTCGTCTCTTGAATCTTCTGGAAAACGAAGCCTCGGCCAACCGAGACACTTTGGCGGAATTCCTGGAAACTTTTTTCAAAAGCGACGAGTCCGTCACCGTCGATGAGCTGGTACATAAGTTGAACGACAAAGGCGTTCCCATCACGCACAACCATGTTTCCAAGGCCATGCGCATTTTGGAAGAATACGAGTTGGCGCGGCGTTCGGATCCCGAAGAACGTGTTGCCAGCTTCGAGCACATGCATCTTCAAGACCACGCCGACCATTTGATCTGCCTCAAATGCGGCAAGATGATTCCATTTATGGACGAACATATCGAGCTGGCTCAGCAGGCCGTGGTCGATCAGCACAATTTCCGCCCGCTCTACCATCGTCATCAGATTTACGGCGTCTGTGAAGAATGTGCCAAGCTGGGCGACCGCCAGTTGACACCCATGCGTCTGGTGCTGCCCAACGAACGCGCCGTGATAGAACAGATGGCAGGCGGTATGGGAATGCGTCGTAGATTATCCTCTATGGGCCTGATGGTCGGAGATGAAATCACCATAGTTTCCCGCTCCGTTCTGGGGCAGATGGTAATTCTTTCCGGAGACAAAAAAATCGCCATCGGGCGCGAGTTTTCCAATAGAATTTTCGTGAGCCTGCTTGCAAGCGGTAACGGGAACAAATGACATGCTTTACAAGTTTTACAAATACGAAGGTGCCGGAAACGATTTTATTCTGTTCGATTACAAAGACATGCCGCAGAGCTTCCCGGAAGAAATCACGGCGAAATTGTGCGACAGGCATTTCGGCATAGGCGCGGACGGTATTCTGCTGGTGACTCCCGAAGCAGAAAAAAGCTGGCGTATGCGTATCCTTAACAGCGACGGTTCCGAAGCCGAAATGTGCGGCAACGGCCTGCGCTGTGTGGCAAAACACGTCGGAGAAAACGACGAGCCCACCGCCAAAGGAATTTTAATTAGTACTATGGTGGGCGAAAGCGTCTGCGAGTTTTACCGCGAAACCAATGGCAGCATAGAACTTGTGGAATGCAAAGTAGGCAAGCCGAATTTCGACACAAAATCACTGGGTCGAGAAGGCGAAGAATTCGTTGATATGCAACTCGAAGCTCAGGGCTTGACTTTGCGCGGGACTTTTGTGGATATGGGCAACCCACATTTCGTCTGCTTCGATAAAAAGGAGCTTTCGGAAATCGAGAAAACCTGGGGACCGATTTTCGAAAACCACCCCTTTTTCCCGAATCGGACCAACGTCGAATTCGTGGAGCTAAAAAGCGCCCAGCGAATTGAAGCGATTGTCTGGGAACGCGGAGTCGGAATCACGATGGCCTGCGGTTCAGGTGCCTGCGCCATAGCTGCGGCAGCCATCAAAACCAGACGCGCCTCGTTCGAGATGCCGGTTGCAGTAGAATTGCCCGGCGGCACCTTGATTGTTACGCAATTGAACAATGAATCCTGGCTGAAAGGCCCGGCCCACAAAAGCTTTGAAGGCAGCGTGGAAATTCCTCAGTAAGCTGTCCGGGTTATTAACCTGGCAATTATAAGGGAGCCTTTCATGTTGTCACCCCCGCGAAGGCGGGGGGGCAGATCACCCTGGATTCCCGCCTGCGCGGGAATGACGAAATCGAAGCAATATCTAAGATATTGTTGCCGCCCTAATCCAGAATATCTAACAACTCGTCCAGCACGCTTCCCAATTCATTGTTAGAAGTCAACATGGCCAGAGAGTCTACTTTGAGTTTGAACTGCTGCTTGTGAGGCAGGGGTCTTGTGGATGCGTATTGGTGAACTTGCAGCGCGACTTTCAATACCACATTTTCGTCCTGATAATCGAGAAGCTGTAATAAAAGATCGGGATCTTCGGGGAAGTCGTCGAACTTGGTAAGGTAGTTTTTGACGGCATCCGTCAACTCGTGCTTATCGGTAGCTTTTTTGATGGAGGCTAAAAGCTGCAGACGGCCTTCGACTTTCTGGTCGCCCTGTGAGAACTGGCCTTTGAGATAATCCGGCACTTCGCCGGTGTCGAACATCTTGTCCAGGTCGCCCTTGTACTTGTTGTAGGCGGCGCTTTCCTGTCGCTGGCGCTCTTTACTTTGAGCCGAATTAGGCTTGTCGTCGCGGTGGGCGCTTTTGTCGCGTTTGCGGTCTATATCGCGCCAGCTTTTATCCCGCCTGTCGTTACTGCCCATCTTGCTTCTCCTGATAAATGTTAACCACGAATACTGAAATCCTCAAATTCTCCGGTCGCCTCAAGCCACTGGACTTCGACATGATCTACATATCCCATCTCCGGTCCCTGCCGACACCAGTCCAGAAGCTTTTCCAAAAGCGGTCTTGATGCTTCCATGACCGCCTCGACACGCCCGTCAGGTAAATTCTTGACCCAACCCTTGACGCCTGAAAGCTCGGCCTGTTGCTGGGTATTCGCTCTATAAAAAACACCTTGAACTCTACCTGTTATCAGACAATGCACTCTCTGCATTTCACTTCTCCGCAATATCCAATCCGAGGCTTGCGGGCAAATCTCTCATGGAAGTCATTCTGCAATTCGGATCTGATTTCTCGGCTTCCGTTTTTCCTCCGAAACCGTACAGGGCAAAACAGGTCGAAACTCCCGCTTTTTGCCCCGCCACGATATCGCTGTCGCGGTCGCCTATCATCCAGACGCGCCCGAATTCAGGCTTGATGCCCAATGTTTCCGTCACCTTGAAGATGATATCCGGGGCGGGTTTGGGATCGAAACCGTCGGTGCCCTGTATCAGATCGAAATATTTAGTCATGCCTAAAAGTTCAAGTACTCTGTCGGCCATGAATGTCATTTTGGTGGTGGCGACCGCCATTTTGACTTTGCCGTGCAAAGCGTCAAGCACTTCTATCACGCCATCGTAGGCGGTTGTGGCGCTGGCGCAGTTGTCGAAGAAATATCGCCTGTACTCCTCGGTGGCGTCGCGTGCTTTGTCCAGGTTGCCATCGCCCATCAGGTCATACATGATATTGAAAAGAGGCCTGCCCAACTGGATGGACAAATCCCGCCCGTCGTCTATGCGACCACCTACAAACTCGATGGAGTGAATCAGGGCATTGACGATATCCTGCCTGGAATCCACCAGCGTTCCGTCGAGATCGAAGATCAACAATTCAGGTTTATTGCTCATAAATATACTTTTCTACAAAAAGAAACGCCCAGACTGTTTTTACAGCCTGGGCGAAACAGATATGTAATCTCTACTTAGATTTTCTGCAAGATCAGGTAGATCTTTTCGTCCGGCAACAATTCCACGCCGTAGGAGGACAGAATCGGAACTCCGTTAGCGATGAATTTCAGTGTCGGATAGTAGCCATAAGACTTACCGAACTCGCCTTCTTCCATTCCGAGTACCTCAATGAAGGAAGAGTCGTTGCTGTCGCAGGTTCCGTCAGAGTAGCATTTCTCCGAGTAGTAGTTCAACTTGGAGTTGCTCTGATCCTGATAGACGATTACGAAGGCTCCGACATGGTTGATGGTCAATTGGCTGTCCGCGCCGACTTTGAAGCGCTTCA
>CAYTHG010000103.1:0-11586 GCA_964437525.1 uncultured Myxococcales bacterium
GACGGACTGGACAACGATTGCGACGGTCTGAGCGACGAAGGCTTTACCGTAGATGCGGCGACTGGCAACACCTTGACATGCGATGGCATCGGCGAATGCGGCGCGGGTGTCAAGGAATGCGTGACACCAACGACTGTGCGCTGTTCCACCGATCCGGGCGGCACTGCGCCTGAAGGTGTGGACGAATTGTGCAACAATGCCGATGATGACTGCGACGGCCAGACCGACGAGCATCTTTCCATCGGTTTGGAATGCCAGGGGACGGGCGAATGCGGCTCTGGCGTCTGGGAATGCCAGGGGTTTTATTCGCGCACCTGTTCGACCGGCCCCGGTGGCAGCGGCTACGATATCAACGACCCCGTCAAAGCCGGAGACCCCGAAAGCTGCAACAGCCTGGACGACAACTGCAACGGCTTGACCGATGAGGATTACTCGGTCGGCGCGGCTTGTCTGGGCTTAGGCGAGTGCGGCTTGGGAACTTATGAGTGCAGCGGTCTGGACGATTCCATCTGCTCGACCGACATCGGTGGCTCGGAATACATCAATGCCCCTGAAGAATGCGACAACAAAGACAACGACTGCGACGGAGAAGTGGATGAGGATTTCCCGCTTGGAGAATCCTGCACAGGTGAGGGCGAATGCGACAGCGTCTCGGGCGTGTGGTTGTGCGGTGATGACGGCGAGGCCAAGTGCAGCGCCGATTACACGGGCGAGGATGAAAGCTGCAACGGCCTTGATGATGACTGCGACGGCACCACGGATGAGATCTGTCGCATAGAAGTTTATCGTCACAGTTTCAATGATGCGACAGACCGCGACGCCACTCTTTCACGTTTTCCCTTCTCGCCGCCGGGATTTTCGCTTGATGGAATGATGTTCAGGGTGTATTCGGAAGATATTGGCGGAATGCTTGAGCTTTTTGCTGTCTACAATGCGACCGAGACGGATCATATTTACACGACAGACTTTGCTGAAGTGCTGTCTTTGGTCGGAACCGGCCAGTGGGTTTCGCAAAGTGCTATCGGCTTTGTAATGACCTCCGACCCGGGAAATGAAGCAATTCCACTTTATCGACTTGCAAATGCCTCTTACAGTGACCATGTTTACACGGTTGAGGAATCCGAAAAGGACGCGCTTGTTTTAGACGGCTATGTCCTTGAAGAAGTGGCTGGCTGGGTGTGGCCGTTGTAACTGTTTTGAATGATGAGGAAATGCTGTGCGAATTGCTGTTGCCGTAAGCGGAGGCGTAGATAGCTCGCTTGTTGCCGCGCTTTTAAAAAAAGAGGGGCACGAGGTTTTCGGGATACGGATGGCCTTCGAAGGCGCAGGTTCCGACGAGGAAGTGCGAAATATCTGCGCCAAGCTGGATATTCCTCTGCATAATATTGATTATGAAGGCTCTTTTGATACTTCGGTGCTCGAATACGCCATCGGCGATCATCTTTCGGCGCGCACTCCCAACCCCTGTGTGGAATGCAACAAACGCCTGAAATTTGGCTCGCTTTTGGGCAAAGCTTTGGAGCTTGGAGCCGATGCCATGGCCACCGGACATTTCGTGCGTGTCGAACGCGATTCATCCGGGCTTTACAGGCTCAAAAAAGCCGTGGCCACAGGCAAGGATCAATCGTATTTTCTCTCAATGCTCAAGCAGGACGCGCTTTCAAAAGTTATTTTCCCACTTGGTGGAATGCGTGACAAGCAGCAGGTGCGCGATATGGCCGAAGAATTCGGCTTGCTGGATATGGTCAAAAACGAAAGCCAGAATGCTTGTTTTGCACTCGATAACGATTATGGTCGCGTAGTTTTCAGCGACGCTCGTTTCTCCGATTTGGATGGTGGAGATATTGTTGACCTTGAAGGAAATGTGCGTGGGCGTCACGACGGTTTTTATCGCTTTACCATCGGTCAGAGAAAAGGCTTGAATATCAGCAGCGAAGAGCGGCTTTATGTCTGCCGTATAGAGCCTGAATACAACCGCGTGACAATAGGTCCGCGAGAATCTCTGGCGGTATCGAAAATGACAGTCGGCCCGCTTTCGCTGACAGCGGAAAAATCCCTGAGAGCAGGCGAGCGTGTCACGGCGGTTTACCGCTACCACAATCCGGGCGGTACGGCCACATTGAGGCCGCTTGACGGTACAGAAATTGTTAATGGTTCTATGGTAGAAGTTGTCTATGACGAGCCCGTCTACGGTGTTGCGCCGGGGCAGGCTGCGGTGTTTTGCCGCGATGACGAAGTTTTAGGCGGAGCGTATATTAACTCTACGGACGGTTGCTGATGCAGGAACTTTTGCAGGGCTTCCAAAGGCATTTGGAGAACGAACGCGCAGTATCGCCGCGCACGGTCGAGGCTTACATGCGCGACCTGCGGCAGTTCGCCGCGTTTTTAGAGGACTTCGACGAGTCTTTGCTGGATGCCGGAAAACTTGCAAAAATCGAAGTAATCGTCCTGCGGCGCTACGTCGTCGGATTGCATGACAAGCTTATGCCCGCAAGCATAGAGCGCAAGATAGAATCTCTGCGTATGTTCTTCCGCTATCTGGTGCGCGAGCGTCTAGCCGAGCGCAACCCGGCTGATTTATTGCAGCTTCCCAAAAAGCCCCAAAACATCCCTACCTATTTGACGGTGGACGAGATCTTCGGCATGTTGGACAGCATGTTCAAAGAAGAAAAGCTGGGCGTGCGTGACTGCGCTATCTGGGAATTGCTCTACGGCTGCGGATTGCGCGTCTCGGAGTTGATAGGCTTGGAATTGAAAGACGTGAATTTCGAGCGCTGTTCCCTGCGGGTTCTGGGAAAAGGTTCCAAGGTGCGGGAGTTGCCTTTGAGCGATAACGTTATCTCCGTCTTGAAGGAATGGCTTTTAGAGCGAAAATTGATATTGCAAAAGAAACCGGCCTCAAAAGCCGGTGATGCTTTGTGGCTGAACGTGCGAGGTGAAAAATTTACCCAGCGCGGCGTGCAGCTTATGATGGAAAAATACATAAAGAAATTCGGATTGGGGCGCAGGCTTTCTCCGCACGCTTTGAGGCATACCTTTGCAACACATATGCTTGATGGCGGGGCGGACCTGCGGACGATTCAGGAACTGCTCGGACACGAGTCGCTTTCCACCACCCAGAAATACACTCACATGGGATTGGATAAGCTTTTAAGCGTGTACGACAAAGCTCATCCTCGTGCCAAGGCCGGGGATGACAAACGAAACTGATTGTGAAATGTTTGGAAACGAAAAAAATAAAGATAAGAAAAATCGGGAGGATGGCATGTTTCACGCGACGACGATCATATGCGTGAGGAGGGATGGTAAAGTTGTCATGGCCGGTGACGGTCAGGTCAGCTTACAGAACACTGTTGTCAAAAAGAGCGCCCACAAAGTCAGGCGCTTGCAGAATCACGACATGCTGGCGGGATTCGCCGGTTCGACTGCGGATGCGTTTACGCTGATAGAGCGCTTCGAGGAGAAGCTCGATAAATATTCGGGCAATCTGACCCGCGCTGCCGTAGAGCTTGCCAAGGACTGGCGCAAAGACAAGTTTTTGCGTCGCTTAGAAGCGCTTTTGCTGGTAGCGGATGTCGAGCATACCTACATGATTTCGGGTTCGGGCGACGTTATCGAACCGGATGAAGGCGTCATAGCCATAGGTTCGGGCGGCAACTTCGCTTATTCGGCGGCGCGTGCCTTGCTGGAGCATACCGAATTGCCGCTGCGCGATGTTGCGGAAAATGCCATGCGGATTGCCGGTGATATCTGCGTTTACACTAATTACAACCTTCAGATAGAGGAACTTGGTTGATATGTTTGACAATAAAGAACATGAAATATCGAAACCTTTGACTCCCAGACAGATTGTCGAGGAGCTTGATAAATACGTTATCGGTCAAGGCGATGCAAAGCGGGCCGTGGCAATCGCTTTAAGGAACCGCTGGCGCCGTCAGCAGGTCGAAGAGCCCTTGCGCGATGACATCACGACCAAAAATATCATCATGATAGGCCCGACGGGTGTCGGCAAAACCGAAATCGCCCGTCGTCTGGCAAAGCTTGCCCAGGCTCCTTTTATCAAGGTCGAGGCCACCAAGTTCACTGAAGTCGGTTATGTGGGCCGCGATGTGGAGTCGATGGTGCGCGATCTGGTCGGCACGGCCATTCAGATGGTGCAGCGCGAAGAGGAAGAAAAGGTTTTAGTCAAGGCTACGGAAAACGCCGAAAAGCGCGTCCTGGATCTTTTGCTTCCCAAGCCCCAGCGAAAACCCAAGGAAGAAGCTGCTCCGGCAGATCTTGGTAACCTGTTTTCCTTCGGCGATATGGACGACGACGACTCGGACAACGACTCGGACGATGAATCATCGAGTGAGAATACAAGCTCCGTTCCCATGGTTGTTGTTGATAACTCCGAAGAAGAAAAAAAAGCCGAGGAATCCTACAGGCGCAGCCGCGAGAAGATGCGTAAAAAACTCAAGAACGGCGAGCTTGATGAACGTGAAGTAGAAGTCGAGAAGGCCGAGAGCTCAAGTCCCATGGTGGAGATTTTCTCAAGCCAGTCGGGACTTGAAGAAATCGACATGAACCTGAAGGATATGTTCGGCAACATGTTCCCCAAGCGCAAACGCAAGAGCAAAATGAAGGTCAAAGACGCCATGATGATGCTCGTCAAGGAAGAATCGCAGCGCTTGATAGACATGGATGCCGTACAAAGAAAGGCGCTGGCACGCGCCGAGAACTCTGGAATCGTCTTTTTGGACGAGATGGACAAAATCGCCGGTGGTGGCGACCGTGGGCAGGGGCCGGATGTCTCACGCGAGGGCGTACAGCGCGACCTGTTGCCCATAGTCGAAGGCAGCACCGTTATGACCAAGCACGGCGCGATCAAGACCGATCACATCCTGTTTGTAGCCTCCGGTGCCTTCAACGTCTCCAAGCCCTCCGACCTGATTCCCGAACTTCAGGGACGTTTCCCGATCAGGGTCGAATTGAAGGCGCTTTCACGCGAGGATTTCGTGCGTATATTGACCGAACCGGAAAACTCTTTGACACGCCAGTACAAAGAATTGCTGCGTACCGAGGGAGTCGATATCAGCTTTACCAAAGAAGCGGTGGAAAAATTGTCGGACGTGGCTTTCAGAGTCAATGAAACCGCAGAGAACATAGGAGCCCGTCGCCTGCATACCATTCTTGAGCGAGTTCTCGACGAAGTTCTGTTCGAGGCTGCTGGAATACCTATGGCACCCATTGAGATAACGCCGGAATACATAGATAAACGCTTGAAAGACGTTATGGAAAATCAGGATCTTTCGAGGTACATTCTGTAGCAACTACGCTCTGGAGTGTCTAAAAAAAACGAGGGGGAGGAGTCGAATAATCGTCCTTGAATGGGCTTTTTGTTGTTCATTCGTTGACTCCGATACCCTTTTCAATATAAAATCTCGTAAGGTTGTAAATGTAAGGTGTTAACGCCGGAAAATTAGATGCCAACTATTATCGAAGAAAATACCGTTCTTAAGATAAGAGCGGGAGTGGGCTTGAATAATCTGAGTCTCTCCTCTCAGGAAGCTTTCATTATTTCCCGTGTAGACGGTCACACCACGGTCGGAGAGATTTACCTGATAAGCCTCTTGGATAAGGTTTCCACGGCAGCAGTATTGAAAAGCTTGATTGACCAGGGGGTGTTGGAGGAATTGAAACCCTCTAAAGTCATTTCACTGCCTGATGATTACAAAATACACGAATACGGCTCTTTTATTTTCAACCTGCCTGCCTTGCAGGAAGACTGTGAGCTTTCTAAGAAATTCCGTAAGGAAATACTCTTCCTGCATGAGAATTTGGAAAAGCTGAACCACTATGAGTTGCTCTCTTTGTCTTTCGATGTAGAGACTCCCAACGTTAAGAAAGCTTTTTTGAGATTCAGCAAGGTTTTTCATCCCGATTCATATTTTGGGAACAATCTTGGTTCCTATAAACGCAAGATGGGTGAGATCTACAATAAGATGGCGGAAGCTCACAGAATTCTTATGGAAGAGAATTCCCGCATTAAATATCGTCGCGAGCTTGTAGCTGACGGCGTTATTGAAAACCTGGAAGAGTCGGAAGAGGAAACTCCAGACGAAAAAGCCAGGCGCCTGCGTCACGAAGCCAAAGTCAGGCGGATTCAGGCTAACCCGATGATGTCTAAGGTCAACAAAGCCAAGGACTTCTATGACGCTGGAGTGTCTGATCTGGAAAAAGAAAAGTGGGTAAGCGCCGCCAATAATTTCCGCATGGCTATTACCTACGATCCATTCAACGAACTGTACAAACACCAGCTTGAAAGAGTAGCGGACCAGGCTGCCAGGGTTTCTGCCGAGCGTCATTATCAGCGCGGTCAGACACTTGAAGCTTATGGTCAGGACGGCTACATGGAAGCATACGAAAAAGCCGCCCAGGCTTATGCCGGCGCAAAGTATAGCCTCAAAATAGCCAGTCTTTATGTAGATCAGGGAGAATGGGAGAGTGCGGAAAACTATGCTGCCAGAGGCGTCAAGCACAGCCCCAAGGATATTGATGCGCGCCTCTCTTACGGTAGAATACTTATGAAACGTAAGAACAAGGAAAAGGCGGCTCAGCAGTTTGGTGCGGTATTGAAAATGGATCCTAACAACGAAACCGCCAAGGCACTTTTGAAAGAAGCCAAACGCTGGTTTTAATGCTTTATGAGTTAATAGAAGGAGTTGGTTTATGACTCGCGTAATCGGCATCGATTTAGGAACAACGAATACGTGTGTAGCATTCGTCGAAGACGGAGTGCCAACCATCATCTCCAACAAGGCCGGTTATAAGATAACTCCTTCCGTTGTTGCGATAACTCTGTCAGGGAAAAGGCTCGTCGGTCATGCCGCCAAGCGTCAAGCCCTTACCAACCCTACAAACACTGTTTTTGCCGGTAAAAGACTGATCGGTCGTTCCTGGGATTCTCCTTCCGTGCAGGCTGCTCTTATTTCGAGTCCTTTCCAGTTGGTCGAGGGACCGAACATGGATGTGCGCGTCAAGCTGCACGAAAAAATTTATTCCATCCCTGAGACTCAGGCAATGATTATGGCTGAAATGCGCAGGGTGGCAGAAGAGTACGTTAAGGAACCGATTGAAAAAGCCGTCGTCACCGTACCAGCTTATTTCAAGGACGCACAAAGACAAGCCACAAAAGATGCAGGGCGTGTTGCAGGACTGGATGTTATCAGGATCGTTAACGAACCGACCGCTGCGGCGCTTGCATACGGTTATGGAAAGTCCATTCATAAAAAAGTCGCAGTCTACGATTTAGGCGGCGGAACCTTCGATATCTCTGTACTGGAAATCAATGAAGGAGTTTACGAGGTATTGACCTCCAATGGCGATACCTTCCTGGGCGGAGAAGACTTCGACAGTCGCATTATGGAATGGATACTTGACGAGTTTTATCAGGAGCACGGAATAGATCTGCGCGAAGATAAAATGGCTGTTCAGCGTCTCAAGGATGCGGCGGAATCTGCCAAGATATCTCTGTCCACCGTCCATGAAACCGAGTTGAATCTGCCGTTTATCTCTACCGATGAAAAAAAACAACCTCTGCATATTCAACAGACCATCACACGCGATGAGTTGGAAGCGATGGTCGAAGACCTGGTCGAGCGCACCATAGATATCTCCGCCAGAGCTTTGCGTGACGCCAACCTGAAACCGGACGAACTCGATAGCATTCTGATGGTCGGCGGGCAGACTAGAATGCCTTTGGTACAGGAGCGTATCACTGAGTTCTTCCAGAATTCCCCGTATAAGACGCTTAACCCCGATGAGGCGGTTTCTCTTGGTGCCGCTATTCAGGGCAACATGCTTGTGGAGTCTCAGGAACAAAGCACGCTGCTTCTGGATCTTACGCCATACAACCTCGGCATTATGGTTGCCGGTGGTTATTTCAAGGAAATCATCCCCAAGGATTCTCCTATTCCGATCTCCAAAAGCCATATGTTCACGACCGAAGCGGATTATCAGGATAAAGTTCGTGTGGTTGTCTTGCAGGGCGAAGGAAACGAAAACGATGAGAACGCCATCTTGGGCGAATTTGTCCTCGAAGATATAAAGAAAGCCCCGCGCGGCCAAACCAAGATTAAGGTTTTCTTTGAACTCGATTCAAACGGAGTTCTCAAGGTCTCGGCCCGCGATATGGATACCGGCAAGCAGCAGACCATTTCACTCTCGGCCTACAGCTATCTGACCGAAGGCGAAATTCAGGGCATGATCGAAGACAGCCGTGGTTATTCGCTGGAGCAGGAAGCCGACGAATTGATGCAGGGAGTGCGCTTCAGTGTCGAGCGCATGTTGGACCGTATTTTCGGGATGCTTCCCAAGCTCGAAGATTATTTCCAGTCAAGTTCCGCAAACAAGCAGGCGCTGATTAAGATTACAGATCTGACTGATCGTGCCAGGCAGGCCTTGGATTCCGACGATAAAGAACAGATCGTAGAGTTGGAAGATTACCTTAAGCGCACCGAGGATATTCTGAAGTCCGCCATGGAATCTCAGGCATAGTAGATCTTTTTTCAGACCTCAGTAAAAATACTAATTTTTAAATTCAGACAGAAGGTTTTTCTACCAGTATGTACTGGCAGGTCTTGCCTTTGCCTGCAAACAGAGTCTCGAATTCCGTCATTATATTGCCCTCGTTCCAGGGGCTTTGGTGCAGATCTTCGGTCTTTCTGAGGATATTGAACTTGGTGTTTTCAAACAACTCCACCACCAGCGGGAAATACTCCTTGTGGTCTGTCTTCATCTCGAACCTGCCGCCGGGCTTGAGGATTTTAAAAATCATTTCCAGAAAATTATCGGTGACGAGGCGGTTGTGTCCTTGGCGTTCTTTTTTGAACCAAGGATCTGGGAAAAACAGAAATACTTTATCCAACTCATTTTCCTCGAAAACCATGTCCAGATAAGATCCGTCGAACTGAATCACGTAGGCGTCTGGATTCTCCACTCTTGAGAGCTTTTTGGCTATCAAGTAGAGGCGTTTGATTTTAAGCTCTATGCCAATCGTGAATTTATCGGTGTTGGTCTTGGCATATTTGGAAATAAAACGCCCCTTGCCGCAGCCGATCTCAAGGTGAAGGGGTTTGCCTTTAGAGCGTTCCTGCCATTTGCCCTTTAGGGCCACTGCATCCGAAGGATTGATAACGCGCTCGGGGAATTCATCCAACATGCGCTTTAGATAGGGGTTGTACGTGAAAAAGCCCTGACTGTCGTAAAAAGGAGCCATGGGGCGGTCTGGTTTTTTTCTGATCTTGGTCATTACATCACACCTGAAAACTATTTAGTGTCGCAGAAGTTTATTCAGAGCATCCCCTCACGTCAAGACGATTTTGCTGAAAGTGGGTTCTCTATCCTGGGTGTCCCCATTTTTATCTGGTGCCTCAACCGCGCCAGTGCTGAGGAAAAAAGCGAAGCCTTTTGTCTCGAAGCACGGTTTTAGCACTCCTAGGATCACCCTTCGAGACACTCGCTACGCTCGCTCCTCAGGGTTATCGGGGAAATCAAGCGTTTTGTAAAGAATCAATTTGTTTTTCTTGAAAACTGGGGACTACTCAGGTTCTTAGTCAATAGTAGACGCTTTTATTTTCCCCCGTTGAAGGGGCTGGGCAGGATAGGCAGTCTTTCCTTGTCTTGTTTTTTGCGCTGCAATTCCAGTTCTTTCATCAACACCGCCGGAGCGATTGCGCTGACCGGCACATAGCCGCTCTCTGCTCCGCAATAGCCGTTGAAGATGGCGGACTTGTCGCTGGTCGCCACTATTTTGTTGATGGAAGTCAAAGGCGTGCCGACCAGTTCTACACCGCGTACAAGTTCTTCGCGGCCATCGGGGAAAACCCGCAGGACTATGCGCGGTATGCCTTTGAAGGCTTGATAACCGTAAGTGGAAGTGTTGGTGGAGCCGCCGTCCATGTCCCTGATAATCATGCCGTAGGGCTTTTTCTGTTTCTTTATCAACTCGATCAGCATTTCTTTAAGACGCTCGCGGCTGCTGGTTTTGTGGGAAATCAAAATGGTGTTGCCCATGCGGGCGATGGGTTTTCTGGTCGATGCAGCGCGGCCATGACCGTTTGATTTGTCGAAGCCTTCTATGGGGTGGCGGGACATCAGGAAACTTTTAAGAATACCTTTTTCTACTAGGCTTACGCGACGGGATTTCACGCCTTCATCGTCGTAGGCGTAGTGACCGTTTAAAGAAATGTTCTCAAAAGATTCCAAAGTCGGATCGTCAAGCAGGTCCAGAAATTCCGGGATAATCCTCTTGCCGGTCTGCCCTTTGAAGGTGCGACCTTCGTCTTCATTGTCCTGGCGCTCGCCTTCCAGTCTGTGGCCGACGGCTTCATGGAAAAGTACGCCTGCCGCTTGTGCTTCGAGTATGGCCGGGCCTGTGTATGGGTCTGCTACCGGGGCGTTCTTCAAGGCTATCAATTCTGCCGTCATTTCTCTGAGTTCTTTTTCAAGTGTTTTCATATCTGGCAGTTTGTCTGCGGAAGGCGCATAGAAGGTGCGGTGGTTTTCTAAAAGCATTCCATCTTCGGCTTTTGTCATGGCTTCGGCCTGAAGATTGAAAAGCACATCTTCTTCTACAATGCGCGAGCCTTCGCTGTTGACATAATAATTGATCTGCTTCTCGGCTTTAAGGCTTACTCTGGACTGCATTGCATTCGGATATTTCTCGAACAAACGCGACAAATGGCGCATTCGCTTTTCCCATTTGTCTTTGTCGAAACTCAAAGGAATGTCTTTCCCTGTGAAGCTTTCGGCTTTTTCTCTTGAAAAGCTGGGGATCTTTTTGTCTTCGGCTTCGTAAACCTTTTTTCCCTTGCGTTGCAGGAAGTCGTAGATGGCTTTTTTATAAACCTTGTCTGTCGAGAGCCACAGTGCGTTTTTCAAAGCTTTCAGGTTGTCGTCTATGGGGGCGGCGGGGTCTGTGGGCAGCCCTTCGGCAAATGGGAAAAACACTATCTCGCCGCCGGTGTTGTCGAGTTGGTAATCTCCCACTCGTACTTCAACTCCGATATCCGCCGCGCGGCGGGTGTTGGAACCGAACAGCGCTCCGTAACGGGCGTCGATGGTGAAGCCTTCGAAGGTTTTGAGCCTGTAGGAAATGAAATACGGTTTGTCGTAGTCTTCTATGACAAGTTTGTCCATCGAACGCTGCAACTCCTGTTGCATGGCGTCCAGGACTTCAGGGCGTTTGTCTTGTGCTGCAAATGATTGGGATGCCAGAATGAAAATAAACGCTACAGCACATATCAGTTGAATACGTCTCATAATAAAACCTGTTGTATCTTGCCTGAACGGGATTCAGGCCGAATGATTTGAGAAGGATCAGTCTTGTTCCCAGAACGTAAGGCTCTTGACTGCGTTGAAGTCATCGCCCTGCAGGACGACCAGCCCTGTTACTAATAAGGTAAGCAGCAAGCAGAAAATTATCAAGCCCTTAATGGATTTTGTAATCATAGCCGAAATACTGGTGGCTTTGGGTGCGTTGGGTTGCAGGACGCCTTTTAGCTCTTTGATCTGTAACTGGTTTCGATTGTTGCCGTTGTTGAG
>CAYTHG010000104.1:0-11520 GCA_964437525.1 uncultured Myxococcales bacterium
GCACGTATGGAAGAAATGATTGCCGAAGGCAGCAGGATTCAGGTCGAGGTGATAACACCTGAAGAAGCTTCGCTTTATTTTGAATCCAAAGGTTATCTGGCCAAGGTGCAGCTTTTAGAAAACACCCGCAAGCCCGAACTGCGTGTGGCGACCTTGGGCGATTTCAAAGATATCCTGTACGGACCCATAGGAACTCACACCTGTATGTGCGAGAAGTTCGAGCTTGATTACTACCAGCCTGGATTCATTTTGCGTTTTCCCGACAAACATATGAAAATGAAATCCAGACCGCCGCGCAGCAGCAAGCTTTTCAATACATATAAAAAATCCCGCAAGTGGAACGAAACCCTCGGCGTATGGAACATCGGGCAATTGAATCAAGCCTGTATAGACGGTTCCATCAGTCATATAATCAAAGTTTCCGAGGGCTTGCACGAAAAAAAAATAGCCAATCTAGCCGACGAAATCGCCAAAAGGCGTGACGAAGTGCGCGTGGTCTTGATCGCCGGGCCTTCGTCCTCCGGTAAAACCACCTTCATGAAGCGTCTCGGCATACAGCTTCATGTCAACGGCCTGCATCCTGTTGGGCTTTCGCTTGACAACTATTACGTGGATCGTGAAAAAACGCCCAAGAATCGGGACGGTTCTTTCGATTTCGAAGCTTTGGATGCTCTTGATGTCGAGTTGCTCAATGAACACCTGGTCCAACTTCTGGAAGGCAAAGAGGTTCAGACTCCGGTTTACAATTTCAATTCCGGCACACGCAGTCCCCATAAAGCAAATCCCCTGAGTCTGCGCGACGATCAGGTCTTGATTATTGAAGGAATCCACGGTCTGAATCCCAAGCTTTCCTATTCCATCGGAGCCAAGCAGAAATTCAGCGTATACGTGTCCGCTTTGACGCAGCTTCTGATAGACGAGCATAACCGTATCTTCACTTCCGATACGCGCCTGATAAGGCGTCTGGTGCGCGACAGGCTGTATCGCGGCTATTCGGCTCAGCAGACCATCAAACAGTGGCCGCATGTCAGAAGAGGGGAGCGGAAATGGCTGTTCCCATTCCAGGAAAAAGCCGATTACATGTTCGATACCTCGCTGGTATACGAACAGGCCGTCCTGAAGCCGCTGGCCATGAGATTTTTGATGGAAGTTCCGCGAAACACGGAAGAATATACTGAAGCTTACCGGCTGTTCTGCTTCCTCGATCAATTCATTCCCGTTTTCGAGCGCGAAGTTCAGCCGACCTCTATTCTGAGAGAATTCATCGGCGGCAGCACTTTTAATTATTGATCGGATTCAGTAAGGAGCGTTCAGTCTATCAGGTGACCTATGCGGGACAGATTGATTCCGTTGGCATCGGAGCTTGACCACCATACCAGTATGGCGCGGCCTTTGATGTTAGCGGAGGGGACTTGACCCCAGATGCGGGAATCCGAGCTGTTGTCTCTATTGTCGCCCATCACGAAATAGTGGTCCTTTTTGACCTTGAATTCCTGCCTTTGATGGTAGCGATTCTTCCGGTAAATCACGTCGAATTGAGCGTCACCCAAGGAAATATGATGGAGGCTGAATTTCTCTTTTGTGCCGTCTATACCGTCGGTGTGTTCGTATTCTTCGGCTTTGGTCTGCTTGACTTTTTCGCCGTTGACATAGACGTGTTCGCCTTCGACCATAATTTGATCGCCGGGGACGCCGATAACACGTTTGATGTAGTCTTTTTCCGGGTCGTTGGGGTAAACGAAAACGATTACCTCGCCCCGTTCCGGTTCGGACCAATCGACGATGCGCTTGTTCAATATAGGGAGGTGTATGCCGTAGACATACTTATTGACAAAAATGTGATCGCCTATCAAGAGGGTGGGAATCATGGAGCCGGATGGGATCTTGAAGGCTTCTACCAGAAAGCTTCTCAGAATCAGGGCTATCAGCACTGCTATTAGGAGGGATTCTATCCATTCTCTGACAGGACTTTTGCGAGCAAAAGAAAAATCGCCGCTCAAAAGCCCTTCGAGCTTCTGTAATGCAGTCTCGGCCAGGCTTGCGTCCTTGGCTTTTAAAGCGCTTTGAAGATTTTCGCAGGCGTCTTTAAGTGGCAGCATGTTGTGGGGAGAGATTTTCTTTCGGTACTTTTTGAGAATTCTTTTGCTTTCCCGAAGAAGATACTGCGATTCTCTTTTTATTTTTGAAAACTTACGCTGCAAACCAATCCCCGCTCTCTCGGTTAGCTTGGAGAAATTTGAACGGATAATCTCACTATTTGTATCCTAATGCAAGCAAAAAGCATTTGGGCCGTGGGCATTCACTTATATTTGGCAAGAGTAAAAAATGTTTGTGCAATCAAGTTAAAATTAATCTTGCTGAAACAGACTTTTTTTGTAATCATTCCTTTAGTCTACTTTTCCTTGACAAGAAGAACTATTGGAGTTAACTATACAAATCCGATTTTCGCATCGTTGTGAATGCGATCGGAGAAAAGGGTTTGCGCCCCCATAGCTCAGCAGGATAGAGCACAGGATTCCTAATCCTGGTTTGCGTAGGTTCGAGTCCTACTGGGGGTACCATTTGCAGATGAAGGTCGAGTAGTTAGAGACAGACACAGAATTTGTTAGAAGCAAAGATATCTCGGAATATGGTAGAGGAGGCCATCAATGAATAAGTCGGAACTTATTGAGCAGCTTGCTGGTAAATCGAATCTGGCTAAGAAAAAAGCCGAACTGGTTGTAAATCTTATTTTTGATTCGA
The DNA here is from genome assembly GCA_964437525.1 of uncultured Myxococcales bacterium. GTDB lineage: Bacteria > Myxococcota_A > SURF-8 > SURF-8 > SURF-8 > JAKQSH01. Next base: position 2,743 of record CAYTHG010000104.1, read on the forward strand.
TGACCAATGCACTGGTCAACGAAGAGCGAATTGAAATTCGCGGTTTCGGCAGCCTCGTGAATAAGCATTACGGTGCATATTCCGGTCGTAACCCACGTACCGGCGAAGTTATTTCCGTACCCGAAAAACGTTTGCCATTCTTCAAAGTCGGTAAAGAACTGCGCGAGAGAGTCAACGAAGGCGACGAAGAATAATCTTGACTACTTATTCTGCCTGATTATGGTCTTTAAAGCTCACAGCCTTTTTTATAAATTGTCTTTTGTGTATTTATGCAAGGCAACCGTTATTATTGCGGTTGCCTTGTTTTCTTTTATGCTTGTTTCCTGCCAGAGTGATGAACAGCTAGGCGATTCTTCCTCCAGGGTTTCCTCCTCGCAAAAGCTCCCAAAAAACATCCTGCAATCCGAGCAGAAGGCTTTAGATGCCATTAAAGAGAAGCATCGTGTCAGATGGCGTAAGCTGGGTGACGAGGCGGCCAGACAGCTTTTGTCTTTTAAGACCAAGCAGAACGCTGGTGAGATAGATCAGGAGCATTACGATCTTCTCAAAAAGCAGATGGATTATCGCTATATTGCCATAGACGGTAATATCATCCGGCACGAGATGGACCTTGAATTGATCCGCCATGCCGCCGAGGTTGCCGCTCCTGTTCGTAAAGAGCTTGCCCGTATAATTAAAAGTCGAACAAAACTTTCCTTCAAGGTCTCGGCCTATTTGAACGAAACCCTGATGGTCGATTTTGAAGACAGGTTGGAAAAAACAATCAAGCGAGACGAAGAAGCAATAGCTTTCTGGAAGGCTGAAAGAGAAAAGTGGCAGGCCGGTTGGGATGCCGCCAAGTATGACTACAAAGCTCCCAAAAGGCCGCGCGGCGTATTCTTGTTCGATTTCGATACGGATAAAAAAGGTGAGAAGGTTTTCGGTAAATGGGCCGAGAGTCTGAAGAAAATGTTCGAATCCCAGATCCCCGCACAAATAAAGAAATAAGTCCTACTGTCTTTCGATGCGTTTGACTTCCTGCCAGATTTCCTCAAGCTGATCCAAAGAACAATTTGTCATCTCGACTTCCTGGGTCTTGAGCGTTTTCTCCATGGCAGCAAAGCGGCGGCGGAACTTGGTTATGGTGCGCTGCAGGCTGTTGTGAGCTTTTACATCGAGTTTTCTGGCGACGTTGACCATCGTAAAGAGCATGTCGCCGACTTCTTCCTCTATCTTTTCGATGTCCTGCTTTTCCCTGACAGCTTCCTTGAATTCTTCAACTTCTTCATCGAGCTTTTCCAGCACGCCATCCAGATCTTCCCATTCAAAACCGAGATTGACAGCACGCTCGCTCACTCTAAGGGCTTGCAGTAGGGGAGGAAGGCTGGGAGGAATGCCGTCCAATGCCGATTCTTTCGGTTTGGGGGCGTCTTTTCTTTCCTGCTCTTTCACCTTTTCCCACAACCCCGGAACTTCTTCGGCTAAAGTGACTTTCTGTTCGCCGAAAACATGCGGATGGCGACGCACCAGCTTTTCATAGACCGTTCTGATAGAATCATGGATATTGAAATGGCCTTCGTCTTTTGCGATCTGGCCTAAAAATACGGCCTCGAAAACAACGTCGCCCAACTCTTCTTTCAAGCCGTCCCAGTCTTTGTTGTCAATGGTTTCAAGGGCTTCGTGGACTTCTTCCAGGAAATAATCCCTGATGGTCTGCATGGTCTGCTTGCGATCCCAGGGGCAGCCATCGTCGGAACGCAGCTTTGCCATAAGGGCTACAAGATCGTCAAAACCGGGGTTATCGCTTACTTTGAATTCTGACATTACTCCTCGCTTTCGAAAGATGGCATTGTTCCTAGCATACATTGGGAAAATAGACAAGTGCGGTCGTTTCCAGTTGCGCGGAAATCCCATTTGACGGGAATCTACTGTTTGAGCCCGAGCGGGCGGGTGGGTGGGAATCGGCGCGAAATTTGCCGCTTGAAAGCGTGCAAATTTAGTGTCGATTGGGTCCCCGCCGGGCGTGGAAGCTCGGCACAGACCTTTTTTAGAATCATCTCAAAAATTAAGGTGGGGTAAGCTGAGGGAAACCTGCAAACCCTGAGGAAGCCCCGTAGGGGCTGTCTCGAAAGGTGAACTTAATCTTACCAATCGTGCTTCGAGACAAAAAGCTTCGCTTTTTTCCTCAGCACTGGCGGTGTTGCTACAAAATTTAAGCTGGAGATGACTCAGAGGGCGATGGCATTGCAGATACAATAATTCCCCTAAACAGGTAGACCTTTGTCAATATATTCAGTACAATACAAAATTGAGTTTGTCTGTAATATCAATGAAGGTGCAAAATGAAATCCAGCCCTTTTTTAGTTGTCTTGGCGTTTGTATTTCTCTTGGGATTCGTTGCTGAAGCCCGGGCGGAATTGAATCTGGCCGAGTATTGCCCGGCCCGCGTTTCCTCGGTCAGCGCCTTCGGCAATATCTTGTCCGATCAGGACAGAGGCGCGGCATCTCTGCACGATGGCGATCTGAATACCGTCTGGGTGCCGCCTGTGGGCAGCGAAACATGGGTTGAATTCGATCTCTCTCTGTCTGGCAAGCAGGTCGAAGTCGTTCTGGAATCCGTGAAGATAATCTGGAGCGACAAAGTCGGCAAAGAGCTTGAACTCTGGGCTGGCCCTGACAGGTATTCTCTTTCGATGCTGAAAAAAATGGATATCGGAACATCAGATGAGCTTTTAATTGATGTCTCGGAACTGAAGAAATCCGCAAGATATTTGAGACTCGAATTCTCTCCGGGGAACTTTGAAATTGCGGAAATAGAAATACATGCCGACGCATCAGGTGCTCAAGCTTTGATTCCTCCCGATGCATCTCTGGAACTGTCTGGAAAAGTTTTAAAGCTTGCCTGGGACAGGGTTTCCGATGCATGGATGTATGAGGTCATGCGCACTGTTGCAGGCGAGCAGCAGGATGTTTACTACACAACCGCCGCTACTTCAATGCTTGAAAATCCCGCCGATCTTGCAAATACTAACTACAGGGTTCGCTCCATAGCCTGCGACGGGAGCGCTTCGGAGTGGAGTTCGCCAGTTGTGCCCGATTCCGAGATGCTTTCGGCCTGGAGTTACGATGTGCCACAGGTACCTCGTCTGCGCGGTGTGGTTGAAGGATACTACGGACAGCCTGCCCGACACGCAAGCAGGATGGATATTCTGCACTGGATGTCGGTCTGGGGTATGAACACTTACGTATACGGCCCCAAAGACGATGAAAAGCATAGAGCCCAATGGCGCGAGCTTTACGATGAGGCGCAGTCTTCGCGCTTTTTAGAACTCGATAAAGCCGCCGACTGGCGCGGGATAAGCTTTGTGTACGGAATTTCTCCCGGTAAGGATATCGATCCGCGCAACGATGATGACTTTGTAGATTTGACGACCAAGCTTGAAAGCCTTTACCAGTTGGGAGTCTCCGACTTCGCCCTTTTGATGGACGATATTTCGGCTGATAAAAACGGTGATACCGGCGAGGATCATGCATTTTTAGTCGGTCGTTTGTACGACTGGTTGAAAGCTCTCGATGAAAGCACCACCCTGCTTTTTGTTCCGACCGTGTATTTTGGCACGCTTGAGAGTATTTCTTTGGACGAGCGCGAATACCTTGAAGCTTTACATGATATAGACGAAAACATTTCTATCTCCTGGACAGGGGAGGGCGTTTTCGATCCAGAAATCACCGCTGCCGAAATCGACTATGTTGCCGGACTCATAGGTCGCCAGCCGTGGATCTGGGATAACTATCCCGTCAACGACTATGTCTTAGGGCAGAACATGCACCTGGCCTCCATAGAGGGCCGTGACAAGAGCCTGCTTGAGAACATCGACGGTCTGCTTATGAATCCCATGGTCGAAGACAAGGCCTCGTTGTTTGCCTTGGGTTCTTACGCCGCTCTGTTCGCCGATCCTGAAAACTATGATCCCGCTTCGGCTTGGCAATTGGGAGCCGCTGCCATAGATGGCGATTTCCCGTTTGAGCATTGGCAAAAGCTGGTCAAGGTTTTTGAACCGTCTGAAAAGCTGTTTCCCGGCAGGCCGGAGATGCCGGAGTTGAATGCGCTGATAGATGAATTCCTTTTGGCCATAGATTTTTATCCGCCCGAGGATATATCCTTCGCGGCCAAAGAACTTGTGACCGAGCTTTACGCTTATTATTCATTGGCGTCGGAGATTCCCGAGAAAGTGCGGGATGTGGAATTCAAAGAAGAAATGGATTTCCGCCTGCGCAAACTCTCGGCTTGGAGCGAAGCCTCCTTGATCGCCGTTAACCTGATGACAGCAGATGTCTACGGTGTCAGATCCGATTTTGCCTTGCAGGAAGCGAGGCTTGAAGAATTGCGGGAGACGCTGGCGTGGGGCTACAACGTGGCCGATGCGACTTTCTCGCGGCTGATGAACGATCTGGACGAGAAGGAAAGAGCATCCCGCTTTGTGGGCTATCGCAGCTTCGAGCCCATCGTTTCAAAGCCCTTGCAGTCGGCGCGGGTGGGACAGACTTACTATTTCGATCTGGCTTATCTGGTATCGCCCGATTGCTCGTGGTCGGTATTGGCGGATTTCGATTATGAAGTAGACGATAAAGGCTTGTTCTCCTGGACTCCCGAGCAGACGGGCAAATTCAGCCTGCTTGCCATGTGTGAGCGTGACAATTCCTTGAGCGCGATGCCCTTTGAAGTAGAGGCCGTGCCGAGTTTGAACGACTTGCCCAAGGCCACCTTGCTGCCCAATGCAAAAATAGAGGAGGTTGGTCCGGTCAAAGTGTTGATGCAGAACGAGGTGCTTTATGCCGAACGCGGCTTTGGCTCCATCTCTCACACCGCTATTGTCGGACCCTGGAGCAAGAGGCGCATGTCTCTGGATCACAGTCTGTCTTTTGCCGAGCGGACTCCGTCTATCATCGACAAGATGGTCTGGGAGTCCAACGGTGCCATGATGGATGACTTCGACGATTCCGCATGGGATAAGGCTGCCATGCCTGAAGCAGAAAACCTGATGCCGCCGCCCTATCATTCGTCGGGACCGGAGGAATACTGGGGCGGAGTCTGGTACAGGTTTGAGGCCAGTGTTCCCAAGAGCGCAAAAGACCTGCGTCTGGTATTCCAGGCTGCCAGCTATATTTTAGATGTCTGGGTGGACGGCGTTTATCTCGGGTATCACGAAGGCGGCTATACGCCCGGCTATTTCCCATTGCCTACGGAGCTTGCGGCTAAACAAAACGTGACAATCGTGGCCCGTGTGGATCATCCGTATTGGGGAAGTTATCCCGATATGGTCGCTCCTTCGCCTGACAGCGATTTTTGGGACTTCGCCGGTATCACTCAAGATGTGCTTTGGGAATATTATCCTGCCGGCAAAGAGGCCGCTGTTTCTTTTGTCAATTTTAAGACCGAGGGCTTGACCGGAAAAATCATGCTCGATCTTGTAATCGATGAGCTTTCCGGCAAGGCGTTTTCCGGAGAGGTTGAAGTCGATTTATACAGCACGGACCCGCTTGACCCTGGATATCTGGGAGGCTTCTCGGTTGCCGGTCTTGCATTCGAAGATGCCTCCATGGGTGGAGACGACAGCGCAGAGTTGTCTTTGAGTTCAGGAGAGCGACTGGGTTTGCACCTTGAGCCGAGAATCAGCAAGCCCAAAACATGGACGCCATGGCAGCCCAATCTTTATATTCTCGAAATTTCCATCTATGATGAGGAAGAGAATCTGGTTGATCGTTACAGTACGCAAATGGGTTTCAGAGAGCTTGTGATTAACGACGACCACATTTTTCAACTTAACAAGCACACGGTATTTTTGCCTGGTTTCGTCTACAATCAGGATTCGGCTTTTTCCGGCATCGAGGCTGACTGGAGCACTATCAAGAACGACCTGCAATGGATAGGAGCCTACGGCGGCAAGCTTTTACGCAGCGGTGGCCGTCCGGCACATTATTTCACGAGCATTCTGGCCGACAGGCTTGGTTTGGCAGTCATGCAGGATATTCCGGCTTTCGATCTCTCCGATGAAAATTTGGAGGCATTCGAGCGCCGCCCGATAAATCTTCAGGCTTGGCGTGAGATGATCTTCGCTTCCTACAATCGGCCTTCCATCATGTTCTGGGGTGCGTGCACGCACTGTAAGTCAGAGAAGGTCAATGCTTTGAGGAATTATCTGAAAGATCTCCATGATGATCTGGATGACAACTACCCGGACGGGCGTTTCATAACACAGGTGGCCGATCCGCAGGATTATCTTACCGGAGTCAATGACAGCCTTTCTTCTGTCGATGTCGTCGGTTTCAGCCTTTATCACGGAGTTGATTACAATGCCGATTCCGCTGATGTCGCCGCCGATATTCTGGACTTTGTCTCTATGGTAAACAGCGATAATCCAGATAAGCCTCTCTTTATTGGGGCATATGGCGACAGGTCGAATTATGACGGCAGCGGTTACGGAAGACAGGTCGAGCAGGCCGATTATGTCTGGAACGGAGTCGAAGAATATCTCTCCCGCAATCAGGACAAGGCCGTTCGCAATGAAGCCGGAGTCATTTCAATGTGCTGGAATTCTATGTTCGATGGCTATTCAAACTTCGAAGGTTCTCGCACCAGTGGTATCTCGGGAATGGACCGATTTTCTCACAAGCCTGTGGCGGCAACTTTAAAAGAGTGGCATCAGGCGTATCAAAAAGATCAGGTGGGCGGAAGTAGCTCCGGTACCGGGATCGTTATGAACGAAGACGACAGCGAAGATAACTGTTCACAGGCCCATGCATCATCGGGAATGTCTCTGATCTTGCTGTTGACGCTTGCTTGGTTTGTGCGGCGTAGATTCTGTTGAGAAGAGTGAGAATGAATAAAAAAGCGGGCGCGGCCATTGGCCGCGCCCGCTTCTGCATTGAGATGCTTGTAACGAAGTTTATTTGATAACTCCGTGCTTGCGGCCGATCTTGGCGAAAGCTTCGATGGTGCGGTCGAGATGCTCTTTGTCGTGTCCAGCAGAAATCTGAACGCGGATGCGGGCCAGTCCCTTGGGAACTACCGGGAAACTGAAGCCTACAACATAGATGCCTTCTTTGAGCATGTCGCGGGAGATGTCGGCTGCCAGTTTGGCGTCGCCGAACATGATAGCTACGATGGGATGTACGCTCTCTTTGATCTCGAAACCGAAGCCTGCCATTTTGGAACGGAAGTACTTGGTGTTCTCTTCCAGCTTGTCGCGCAATTCCGTTGTCTCCGTCAGCATGTCCAGAACGGTTATGGAAGCTGTGGTGATGATCGGGGCGAGTGAATTTGAGAAGAGATAAGGGCGCGAACGCTGGCGCAGCATGTCCACGATTTCTTTTCTGGCTGCGGTGAATCCGCCGCTGGCTCCGCCGAGAGCTTTGCCCAGGGTCGAAGTGATGATGTCTACACGGTCCATCACGTTATGGTATTCGGGGGTGCCGCGTCCGGTCTTGCCCACGAAGCCTGTTGCATGGCTGTCGTCTACCATTACCAGAGCGTCATATTTGTCGGCCAGGTCGCAGATTTGGTCCAGTTTGGCGATGTAGCCGTCCATGGAGAAAACACCATCGGTGGCGATCAAGCGTACGCGGGCGTCCTGGGTTTTCTTTAAAATGTCTTCAAGCTCGTTCATGTCGCTGTTGGCGTAGCGGTGACGCTGAGCTTTGCAGAGACGAACGCCGTCGATGATGGAAGCGTGATTTAGCTGATCGGAGATGATGGCGTCTTCGGGAGTCAGGATGGTTTCGAACAGTCCGCCGTTGGCATCGAAGCAGGAGGAATACAGAATGCAGTCTTCCTGTCCGAGGAACTTAGCGACTTTTTGTTCAAGTTCACGGTGAATGTCGGCTGTTCCGCAGATGAAGCGGACAGAACTCATTCCGTAACCGCGCTCATCCAAAGCTTTCTTTGCGGCTTCTTTGATTCTGGGATTGTTGGATAGACCCAGATAATTGTTGGCGCACATGTTGATGGCATTGCCATCCTTCAAGGCTACTTCAGCACCTTGAGCACTTTCGAGCGCCCATTCTTCTTTGTACAGACCGGCACTGCGAATGTCTTCGAGATCCTTGGTCAGTATGTCTTTTAATTTTCCGTACACGGCAACCTCCTCGTGGTAATCGATTACTGGAAAAGATGTTAGCCAGAGAAAAAAGAAAGTCAATATGTTTTAGATACTTGATAAAGATTCCAAGTTGCTGCCTTTTCTTGACAAAACCCATAGTCTGCGGCAAATTATATATATTGTCGTAAGTAGTAATTCATTACAGTTTATTCAAGGTGTTTCCCTGCGTTAAATGCGTGTGGGAGCAGGTGTTCTTGTGTAAGAGTTTCGCATATGACAGGAGGATAAATGTCTATCAACTCCAACCCCTATTATGTCGAAGAATCGAAGCCGTGGTTTTCCAATGAAGCCGGTTGGCCGAAAGAGGTGCCCAAGAACGTGGAGTTCCCCAAAAAAACATTGGGGCAGATGCTGCGCGAGTCGGCCAATAAATGGCCTGATGCTTACGCACTCTGGTTTCTTGATTCGTTTATGACCTACAGAGAATTGGATGATCTGGTGGATCGCTTTGCTAGCGCTCTGGATAAAAGCGGGGTAAAAAAAGGCGAGGTTGTTGCCTTGTTGATGCCAAACAGCTTTCAGTACGTCGTCTCGTATTACGCTTGTATGAGAATAGGGGCGATTGCCTCCGGTGTAAATCCCACATATAAACCGCAGGAAATTTTGCATCAGTTGAATGTCATAGGTGCAAAGACGCTGG
>CAYTHG010000105.1:0-11488 GCA_964437525.1 uncultured Myxococcales bacterium
GCGCAACCTATATGAATTAGTCTCAGGTGCTACTTTAAAAGGTTTGATTATGTCTCCAACAGACGCGGAAGGCAATCAAGTACAAAATTCGTTCATGAAAAACATGCCTGAGTTCCATGCTGAAACAAAGCCGATAGAAAATATTGAAGAAGAAATGTATTTCAGCTACTTAAATGAATTCGAGGGTAGTCTGGGAAAATTGTTAGATTCAATCTTGAAAGAACACCCCGTCCCCAATCATAAAGATTTAAGAATATTTGAATCCTTTGGACATTTCTTTAATGTGGCCAAATCAGCAGTTCCTGATATGAAACAGGTCACGGATTCAATCCATATAAAGCCTGGTCAACAGCATGGCAAGCTTAATAAAAAATTGGCTATAATATCCTTCGGACGAATATTCGATCAACATAGTGGATGGTGGCGAAAATACTCTACAAAAGCTCAATATAAGAAGCAGAGAGGAGAATTCGTCCGTTACTGCCTAGAAATCGCTCTGAAGGGCATAGAAAAAAGCCCTACTATTAATTCCATCCGGCCACATATGGAAGGCTCGCCCGACTACATTATCAAAGGTCTCCGCTCCTGAATATATTGCTGTCAATAGTATATTGTTTTTATTTGTTTTTTATTTTTACGATAACACATTGAAATAACTACTTAAAAAAGCTACCCCAAAATCGACCTGGCTTTTTTCAAAGATCTTCCAAATGCGCCCTTATCGTGGGAGGTGGATATACATGAACCCTTTTAGGAAGGAATCGAATCTCATGATAAACAAAACCTTACTCACGGAAAAACAGGCAGCAGATTACTTGCAACTGACTCCCAGATGCTTGCAGGCATGGCGCTATCGGGGCGAAGGACCCAGATTCACAAAGATCTCAGGGCGCTGTATTCGCTATGTAAGATCCGATATCGACCAATGGATTGAAGCACGGAAACATCAATCGACTTCCGAGAATTCCCATGATTAGCCCAGATTGCTATCGAAGCGATAGCGATGAAAGGGAGCGTGCAATCTCGGCTATTGAAACTATAGACCCGGATTGCGACTACGACACATGGTTTCGCGTACTTGCGGCCCTTCATAGCTGGAATCCTTCACAGGGTCTTGATTTGGCCATTTCATGGAGTTGCAGAGGCAGCAAGTTCAAAGAAGGTGAGATTGAAAAGAAGTGGAAGTCTTTTAAACCAAACGGGGGAATCGGCCCTGGAACCCTGTTTGAAATCGCCTTGCAAAACGGTTGGAAGCATGAACACACAGATACCATCAACATACCGGTCAGTAAGTATCAGTCCAAGAATCCGAAGTTCCAGAACAAAACTAAAGCACGGAATTCATTCCAGGCAGAAGAATCCATTGAACTATGGAACGCTGCCGGTTATGTCTCCGATTGCAAGGCCTGCTCTGAATGGCTTAAAAGTAGAGAGCTTGACCCGCAAGCGGTTGACGACTTCGACTTGGCCAGGGCAATACCGACCAGATTGCCCTTCTGGACCTCTTTCAAAGGCAAGCCCTGGCATGACCAAGGCTACAGACTGATACTTCCATTGAGAGGCGAATCGGGGCAGATAAAAAACATTCACGCCCGCCAGGTCTTCCCATCTAACAACTTGCCCAAAAGCGTTTCGCCAGCAGGAAGCACAATTGCCGGTTTGGTGTTCATGAACAGTACGGCCTTGTGGATGCTAGATGAACCAAACGAGATTGTAGAAGTCGTTATCAATGAAGGTATTCCCGACTATCTGACAAGGGGCATTTTTTATTCCGATGCTGACGAACATGCTCCTGCGATCATAGGTATCTTGAGTGGTTCATGGGGTAAGCAAATCGCACAGGTTATCCCTGACCGAGCCCAAGTGTATATAGAAACCGACACAGACAAAACCGGCAATAAATACGCAAAGAAGATAGCAAGCACCTTAATTGGCCGATGTACGGTAATGCGTAACGAGGATTAAAATGAATCCCGATATTAACGACCTTCAAAGGCAGGGCAATTTAAAACATCATAGTTGTGGAGGTTCTCCTGTAAATGGTTTGAAAACCTTCAACGCCCGAGATTTGCAGAAAAAAGAAATAGAACCAATCAGATGGATCATTCCCGGTATCTTACCAGAAGGCCTTGCAATACTCGCAGGCAAGCCCAAGACCGGCAAAAGCTGGTTGTGCCTGGATCTTGCACTGGCCGTTGCGACTGAAGGCAAAGCGTTTGATTGCATCGATGTCACCAGAGCTTCAGTTTTATACCTGGCTCTAGAAGACGGTGAAAGACGCTTGAAGGACAGGATACAGATACTCAGGCCAACGGAAGATGGCAGTTGGCCGGACAATCTAAACTTCCTGACAGAACTTCGACAGGAAAAGGAAGTACTGGCTACACTGGATAAACATTTAAAAGACCACCCCGAGATAAAGCTTCTTATTATCGATACGCTGGCGCTCTTGTGGCCAGAAGTGACAAGAGAGTCAAAGAGGCAAACCCTTTACATTTCCGACTACAAGTGGATAAACAGCCTAAAGCAGATAGCGGACAGGCATAAGATTTGCGTGTTGTGCGTTCATCATCTGAACAAAGGAGAGCACACAGACAAACTGGACAAGGTCTCGGGTTCAAGCGGTATTACAGGTGCTGCCGATGCACTATTGACCCTGGACAAAGACCGCAATAGTGACAACGCCAATCTGTTTGTGACCGGCAGAGACATAGAGGAAAGAGAATTGATGCTTGGCAAGAAGGACAATGGATGCTCATGGAAACTACTGGGAGACAAATCGGAATTTGACAGAAGCCCGGAGCAGGCAGAAATCCTGCAATACATGAAATCGGTATCAAATCCAGTCTCTCCCAAGCAAATAGAAGAAAGCACAAAGCTTGGAAATTCAAAAAGCATATCCAATATGCTGCAGAAGATGATTTCCGATGAATTGATAGAAAAGGTCAAGTACGGACAGTATCAAATCCGCAAAGAGTCTTCCAGCTTATAGACCCCGATAGAAACGATGTAAATGGATATATTATCTAATGATATCAATTATATATATTGCCATTGGCTTTTCCATCGATATATAAAGCAATGGAAGCAAACACATAAACCTATATGTCAGTGAGATCCATTGAGAGGTATACATTTCCATCACATACCGATGGACAGGTAATAGCCTGTATTTACTGAATTATTAACCAACTTCCATCACTTCCACCATATATAAGCCTAAGCTTTTAATGTAAAAAGATCTGATCCAGAGCGTTCCCGGCTTGCAAAATCAAAAAAGCTCAAAAGCGCTGTGTATTTTCTGGTAGGTAGATTGTGCCAGTGCAAGCAAATGAGAAAACATTCGAGGAGCGCTTTTGGAACGGAAGAAAACAAACATGCGTTTTCTACATGATCTCGAAGGCAGTTTACATATTCTTTTGGTAACTACCCGCGCCCCTTGACAGCAACGCGGACTGCGGTATCATTAGGTCATATTTCTATAAGAACGAGGCAAAGGAGTATCCTCCCCATGAGCAAAAGCATGTTCCTGTTTTTTCTGGTGGCTATGTGCGCATTGCTGCTCGCAGCCTGCGGCGAGGATGATGCGGATGACAAGGACGATCTGGGAAAAATCGCCCAATCCCTTGAGGACCGGCTGACGGACGCCCTGGACTTAGATGGTGGAAAAATAGTGGACGGCGAAGCACCGGAGGGCTCGGATTCCGAAGACGCTCCGCAGATTAAAGACCTCATCGCCCTGGAAGTTTTCACGCCGGGCTCGCCGTTCATAGTGATTTTGTTCACCGACTTCGACAAGCCCAAGATAGTGGACAAAGCCATCATCCATGTGAAAAAAGCGGGAAAGCACATCGTGGTTTCCTCGGCGCTATCTTTACGCCCTGAAGGCTGGGTCATGGATCTTTCGGGCGTGTTGACGAAGGCGGACGTGGCGGGTGAGTTCACGTTGGAATATGCCTTGCAGACGAAGGACGATCTGACGGGTCTATACCGTAACAAGGATGTCACGGTCAGGCGGCCAACTGAAAAAGTGGAATGCGAATTCGGCCCCTGCTGCAACGGCGGCGAATGGGTAAGCGATGGTTCCCCTTGCGTCACCAGTCGCGACGACAACCCCTGCACGGAAGACTTGTGCGGAGCGGAGCATACCTGCGAGGCGGAATCGGTGGAGGATGGAACGGTCTGTTTCCTGGACGAGACGCTGGCGCAGGGAAGCTGCCGGGATGCTGTGTGCGTTGCGGAAGAAGACGGCGACCTGGACTTCGAAGCTGAGCTTGAGCCGGATGGCGACCAGGACCTTGAGGTTGAGCTTGAGCCGGAGCCGGAAATAGAACCGGAGCAAGAGCAGGAAGCGGAAATCCCCCCGCCCGGCTTTGTCCCCATCACGGCGGGGACCTTCATCATGGGCAGCCCGGACGGGGTGAACTGCCCGCCGGACGAAACGGGCTGCAACATCGCGGAATATCCGGCCGAGTTGGGGCGTGTGGATGTGGAAACCCAGCACGAAGTAACGCTGACGTACAATTTTGAGATGTCGCGTTATGAGATCACGCAGGGGGAGTTCACGGTGCTGATGGGCTGGAACCCGTCGTATTTCGGTCCGAACGGAGTTGGCGAGGACTGTGGGGATGACTGCCCTGTGGAAACGGTATCCTGGTATGATGTTTTGGCGTATGCGAATGAGTTGTCTATTTCCAAAAGTTTGATTCCGTGTTACGTGTTTTCGAGTGTGGAGTGTGTGGACAATTCGACGCATGGCTCTGATTACATGGCGTGCATGAATGCGACCCAGGGAGGGATAGATAGCGCAATAGTAGTTTTGGCGGATGGTGCGAGTAAGCCCCAGGATTGTGAGGGTTACAGATTACCTACAGAGGCGGAGTGGGAGTATGCAATTCGTTCCGGCAGTGAATACACTGCGTTTTATACGAGTGATGGGAATAATGGCACGATAACGGTGGCATCAGGAGCCAGCGATCCTAATATGGATCAGATCGGCTGGTATGATTACAACTCTGACACGGGCAATGGAAGCATGACGCATCCTGTAGGCGAGAAGGAAGAGAACGCTTGGGGCTTGTACGACATGAGCGGGAATGTTTTTGAATGGGTTTGGGATTGGTATCAGGAGTCTTATGAGAACGATGTCTCGACTGATCCTGCGGGTTCGGGAGGCTCTAACCGCGTCAGGCGTGGCGGCTATTGGTACAGCATCGCGCAGTACTGCCGGTCGGCGCACCGTAACAACAACACGCCCGGCGTTCGCAACCACGGCATTGGCGCTCGCCTTTCCAGGTCCTTGCCCTAGATCCAGTGCTTCTCTGAGAAAGTGTTGTTACCTTATCCCCAAATCGTCCTGCTGGTCAACTTCGGGACCTTGCTGGTTTTGTAGAACAAGTGCCGGGTGATGTTGCCCTTGCCGAACTGGCCATGGAGCGGGCAATCCAGGTTCATACAACAGCGATCTTTTACTGGCTTACGCTTCATCAAACAACACTTTCTCAGAGAAGCACCGATTCGTCACGGTCGGTCGCGTCCATCCCTATTCCTCCCCGCTTTCGCCTTCGGTCGCTTCGTTGTCGCCCTAATCCGCCTTCCCGCGTGTCGTCGGCAGGTAGGGGATGGCTCCGGCGGCGCGGGCCTGTTCGACGCGGGCTTCCAGGTCTTTTACTTCACCGATGCGGAAGCGTGATAGCGGCCCTTCCGGGTCCAGACCGACGGCATCTCGGAACCACTCGTCCAGGTGTTCCGGTATCGGTTTTCCTTTAAAGCGCAAATAGGTCAGCAAGGCGAAGTCGCGAGTGATGAAGGAACGCGGTTTCTTCTCGTAAACGCCGTGCGGGGCGTCCAGGCGCTTGTCGGGGGCGGTGTTTTCGTTGCCCTCGGTCAGGAACAGGTCACCCGGCAAGGGTGGCTGGTCGCGGTCCAGCAGTGGGAAAGAAGCCAGGATGCGGGCGTATTCCGTCGCGGTCAGGCCGTACAGGTCGGCCACGATGGCGTCGAGTTCGGCGCGCAGGGCGGCCCGTTTCCAGGGGTCGCGTTCGGCGCTATTGTAGGTCCAGGGTTTCTTGGGGAAGACTTCATCCCAGTAAGCGGCAAGTTCCGGGGTAGTGCAGGACAGGCGAATAATTAAATTCCGAAGGTTCAAAGTCTCTTTGTCGGGAATTACGGAAGGATGGGGTAATTGTAACGCAGATAACTGGGTCCAATTAAGATGGGTATTGATTCTAAGCCGGATGACGAAATCGGTAGAAAAACTAGCCAGAAGCGCGGCAAGAAGGAGATTGTCCTTGGGGGTCGGAAGACTCAATGTCGGGACTGTGTTTCCAGAAAGAGACAGGGGGGACAAAATAGCGGCAAGGCAAGTACGTTCGTCAGTCGCCCGAGCTACATCGCAAACTCCCACCCGAAAAGGCGATGGTGTTCCACTTTCTGCAACGTTTACGAATACCCTAGGGGAATAATACTTCTCAGGGATAGAGAGGCGTTCCCATAGAGCTTTGGGGCCTTCACCACGGAGATACTTTTTTTGGGCGTCATCAAGGTTTCGGACCATCCGCCCCTCGTACAGGGCGGTGTAGATCGCGTCCGGGAAGACGCGAAAGTGTTCCTCGGCGAAGCGGCTGCCTTTGGCGTTGACCACGGTCAGGTCTTCCGGGTGGATGAACCATATCGCCGTTCCACCGTTCACCTGACCTTCGCGGCTCTCGTAACCTCGGTCACGGTAATACTTTTCACAAGCCGCCACCCAATATTCGCCGCCGTCCGGCAGGTCTTTCGGTACGCCCGCCACCTTGCCTGGGCCTTTGATTTCCTGCGTCCAGGTGCCGTCCGCCTGTCGCACGGGTAGAACCTGCGTGAAACCGCGCCGTTCCATCCATTCCCGCTTCCTGAAACGCCAGGAATCGTTGGTCATGTCGAGTTCGCGGGCGTATTTTACTCCCCAACCGTTCGTTTCGTCGCCAAGGGGTTTGAGGTAGACCTGTCCGTGCAGTTTCTCGACCAACGCCAGTTCACCGTCGCTTTTCACGTCCAACAGTGCCAGGGTTTCCGGGCTGGTTCGATTCATAAAGGCGCGGGAAAGCGCCAGCACTCTTTCAGGCTGCCCGCCGAACAAAGCCACGGGCTCGCGCAGCATGAACGCCGCCGGGAAGGCATGGTCCGCCGCCGGCGTCTTTTTCATGAAGATAATCGCCGTGAACTTAAAGCGTGAGTCGATATCGAATGCCCACTTGCGGTAATTCTCGAAGGTGAAAAGGCTCTGGACGGCGCAATCATCGAACAGGTATCGGCGAAGACCCGTGCAACCTTCGGCCTGCCACAGGGTACAAGGCACCAGGAAGCCGACGGTTCCGCCTGCTCCAGCACATTGGGCGGCACGTTCGACGAAATATCGGAACAGATCCGGGTCGCCGCCGGTCTTCTTGCCGCCGACCAGGGTGGTCTGGTGCTTGTAGAATCCGCTTTTGCTCAGGAAAGCGACGATCCGCTTCAGGGTATCCTCGTACCTTGCCCAGCCTTCGACCAGTTCCGGTTTTTTCGCCTCCAGCCGCATGATGAGGGCGTCCAGGGATGCACCCTGCGTGTTTGCCACCTCTTCGCTAAAGGGACCGTAAAAATCTCGCTTGGCGGGTTTTATCTTATCCCAGGGCGGGTTGCCAACCACGGCGTCGAAACCGAACCCGCCGCGCGGTTCGCCGTTCTCATCGAAGGCGACCTCGGGAAACTCAAGCTGCCAGTGGAAGAAGCGCGTCGGGCGCGGGCCGTAGCCGTCCTCGCGGGCGCGGTTCACCGCCTGGACCAGCGGGTCAGACAGCAGTTTCTCCAGTTCCGCCGCCCGGCGGTCGTCCTCGGCGATGCCGCTGACACCTTTCACTTTCGAATACAGGTCGCTGAAGGCGTTGGAAGCCAGTTTGTCCGGCTCAACCAGGAACCACTGCGCACACCAGAGGTCGGCCAGGAGCCGATGGGCGCCAAGTCGCCTCCCCACGGCGTCGGCGTAGGCGCGGCTCTTCGCCTTAATGTCGTCAGGACTTTCGGAGGGCTCGGCCAAGATGCGACCGATGTACTCCCGGATGTCGCGGAAAAAGGCGCGGTTGATGGGGAACGGTAAAGGTATCTGAGCCGCGATTCCTTTCTTCCGCATGGCCGCCGTTTCCAGATCTTCCCAGAAACCACCTTTCTTCGTTTCACGTAAAAGCAACCCAGGCGCGGACAGATCCTCCAGCGACACGCCGATGAGACTGTTGCCACACTTCAGGTGATGGTCCAGGAACGACAGCGGTTTTCCCTTCTGCGCCGTGTAGAGCCACAGGGCCACCTTGGCCAGTTCGACTGACATAGGGTTATAATCCACACCGTAAATGCAGTTCTCGGCGACCTTGCGCTTCCAATAGGCCAGTTCGCCCGGACCGTTGTCGTCGGGCACACCCTCGTCCACCGGGTCGCAGTGGGTCGTCAGATACGCCGCGAGTACGTCCACGGCCTTGACCAGGAAGTGGCCGCTTCCCATCGCCGGATCAAGCACCTTCAGGTTCAGAATCCGAACCGGGTCGTCCTCGCAGGCTTCCAGCAGCGGTGTCACCGTCTTCTGCACCAAGTGTTCCACCAGACTGTCCGGCGTGAAATACGAACCGCTGGCCTTGCGTTCGCCCTTCTGGTTGGTCAGTTTCAGATACGAGTGACAGTCGGCGTCCACATCCAAGGTTAGGCGTTGTTCAAGCAGGCCTTCGTAAATGTCGCCCAGATCGCGCACATCCAGGTCGGCGTAAGGCACGGAGCTGCGGAGGTCGTCCCGCTGGTATATCAGCCCGCGCAGGATACGGAACAGGGACTCGTCGTCCAGCTTCAGGCGATTCAATTCGACATGAAGCTCCGGATTGAACAGACCACCGTTATACGCAGGGATGCCGGTACCCTCGTCGCCACGGTCGATGGCGTCGAACAACTGGTAAAGGAGCAGAAACCCCGAGGTGATGCGCGGACGGGTTGCGGGGTCGATGCGGAGAAGCTGTTCAAAAATCGCCCGGGTGGACAACTGCTTGGCATAAGGTGTTTCCGCCCCCAAATCGGTTTCCATCGGTAGAAGATTCTGCGCTTCAGCCTTCAGAATGAACAGCAGCCGGTACAGGAAAGTCAGCGACAGTTCCCGCAGGTGGTCAAGCTCGGCCTGGGATGGCGTCGGCGTATATTTGTTCTGCGAAAAACGCCAGTACCCATCTGCGATGGCTTCGACCGCCTTGTGGGCCTGTTCCCGCAGGATGTCGCGCACCTTGCGGGTGTCTGCTTCGCTTTCGCTTTCCATCCGGTCGAGCACCTGAAGCGCGACCGCTGGGACCCCGAAGAAGTTCAAGAACAGTCGGAAGGTATCCAAGGCCTCCGATGTGATTCCGGTTTTGCGCACGTCCTCTAAAAACAGCACGAGGTTGAACTGGACATGTTTCTGGATTTTGCCCTGGCGCATCAGCCTCCAGACGCGGCCGTTGGTCAGGATGCCCCATTTTTTCTGATAGCCCCGCAGGTAAAGTTCCACCTGCTTAAGATCCTCTATTGCGGTCGGCTCCGAGCGACCTTTCTTTGTCCGTCGCCCGTTTTCACCGTCGGGATCGTCTGCGCCCACGCCTTTGTTGAATCGCTTTGCGTCCAGGATGACCTGTGCGCCCTGACAGAAACGGACGCCGTCGGGCACAACATTGCGCTCGTCGGCTTCCCGGACGGCGTGGTCATGGACGGCGCGGTCAGCGAACAGCACCATATCAGGCTTCTGGTTAGGAGTTTTGACTTCATCGGCAAGGCCGGGGGACAGGCGCAGAAAGCGATTCTGGACGACGGAGTATCCCAGGATAGTTTCAACAATGGGTCTGATAAAACTATTTTCTACATCCGATTCAGAGTTTTTGATTGGCCGGAAGCCTTTGGGAAGACCTTCGTAAGGCATGGGGAATAGCTGACCACTGTCCACCGCCATGAACTGGTCGCGTTCGTGGTTCCACAGATCGACCAGCCGCTGAAGTCGTTCCGGGCCATCCTCTGGCAGTTTGTGCAATATACGTAGACTCGGATCGGACAAAATCCGGTCGAAATAGGAACGGGAAAAGAGACCGTCATTTAATATGTAAGTGTTCATTCGGTTTCCTCAAGTCACAGTCATGGGCAATTTTTTATCTCTCCCTTCATATCGAAAAAAAGTCTTTTCGACAAGATAATTGTGACAGTAAGTTTCTAACTTCAAAGGATTATACAGCTTTAGCCGTCTTCGTCGATTCCCTTTTCGCGATATTTACACGCCGGTGTCTTTTCCGGCTTGGTGTAACCGCCTCTCGGGTAGGTCTATCAAGAGGCCCGGCCCTGCGGACAAACCGGATGGGTGGTCAGCGAGGCGCTGGGGCGGGCCCCTAGTTGATTCAACCATTTGCGAGGAGAACTAGACCATGACCACGAAGAAAGACCTTCTGCAACTTGCAGGGTGCCATTCCCCCATCATTGGGCAAAGGAAGCAATGACATCGCATCCTGGGCGTCCTGGGGTGTATTCGTTGTGGTGTTCTTGCCTATGTCTGTCGGTTGACCCTTGCCTGACACAGAACCGCCGCAGAAACACCGTTTACGCTCGCAGAAAAGGTATTTCCTACGGATGGGAAGGGTCTACCGAACTGCCAGCTAGCAAACAACTAAGAGGTTTTCCAACTCAGGAGAAAGATCAATCTTTCTCGATATGGTATTGGCAAGCGACCGGCAAAGCAGACTAACTGTTCGGGGCCGTGACTCTGACTGTTGAGAAGGCGGAGGGGGTGAGTGGTAAAGCACAATTAGACTTTGATTAAAAAGCTTGAGGCTTGGAAATACTCTAATTCTTTTGGTAACTACTTGGTAACTAAGACCAACCGGGCAACAAAAAAAGGACCCACGATTTCTCGTAAGTCCTTGATATATTTGGTGGAGGGAGAGAGGCCCGGGGTTGGAAGTGTCTCCGTGGTTTTCGGGGGTTGGAGTGTGACATCGGTTTTGGCCAGTCATCATAATGCGGCACCGATGAACTATTTTACAAAGAGTCAAGTAGCTGATATTGTTGACGTACCTATTATTGGCTAGTGACAACCTAATTTCCGGGTGGCACGAGATAAGTTGAGAATCCCTGCTTACCTAACTCGAGCGCGTTCACGCAGAGTGATTTGATTGAGTGCTCTTATTTCTGAATACAAAGATGCATGTTCACTATGATAAAAACACAGGCTTATACAGTAGTCCTGATAAAAGTTCTCATCAATCACCTTAACCCATCTATTTCTGTTGATCAGGGCGATGCACAGAGATGTAAACGGATTATTAGTCCAATGTGTATGCGTAAAGCTTTTAACTGCTTTTTGGTGGCATCCTTTGCTGCGCAATGTGACTTTTGGATCGAAATCTAAATGATATTTGTTTTCTATTGCGGCTTCGTTTTGATCTTCATCAAGAACCGTGATCTTTGAAATAACATCTTCAGGAGA
>CAYTHG010000106.1:0-11354 GCA_964437525.1 uncultured Myxococcales bacterium
CTTGCCTATCGTCGCGCCCTCGCCTATGTATACAAAGGGATAAACCGTAGCGCCTTCCAAGATGACGGCGCTTTCTTCGACATGGGCCAAAGGCGAAACTCCACCCGAATATTTCTTTGGAGGATAGAACACACGCATAGCGCGCGCGAAAGCCAGATAGGGCTCAGTACAGAGCACCTGCCTGCACGATGTCCCGCTTTGCAACTCTTTTACGAAAACAGCCGTAGCGCGGGTTCGCTCGAAATCCTGCCGGTAACGCTCGTCGGAAAAATAGCTTATATCGCCGGGAACAGCACGGTCTAAAGTGTTCACGCCCGAAATCTCGGGGTCGTCTTCAGCGTCGTGCTTTCCCCCGACTATGCCGATAAGTTCCGACAGTTTCATTGCATTAAATCAATGCCGAAGCTTATTTTCCGGCTTTTTTGGAAAAGCGGTCGTCGTAGAGACGGATGAGCTGCGAGGTCATATCGTATTTCATGGGAGCGTAAACGATGCCGGAGCTGTTTTTATCGAGGATAAGATCGTAGCCTTCTTTTTCGGCTACTTCCTTGACGATGATCTGCATTTTATCGAGGATGGGAGCTACGGCTTCCTGTTCTTTTTGTTTCAGTTCCATCTGCAGGTTGTAATAAATTTTCTGGGCTTCCATAAGCTGCTTTTGCAGGCTGGCTTCTTTCTGCTTGTAGACTTCAGGAGAAATGGCCATAGCTTGCTTTTCGAGGTCTTCTTTAGCCTGCTGCATACGGGTCGATTCGCTGTCGAGAACCTGCTGTTTTTCGTTGAAATACACCTGCAAGTCGGCCTTGGCTTTTTTGCCCTCATCTACTTCTAAAAGTGCTCTTTGCAGATCGACGTATCCGACTTTCATTCCGGCGGCAAAGACGTTGCCGGCAAAGCTGCATACTACGGCAATCATAACGCTGATTATTACGAGTCTAGCTTTCATTGTATTAGCTCCGTTTTTATTTTTTTAAACTACTTTGTTAAAATGCATTTCCAATTGAGAACTCGAAACTGATGTCGTCGTCTTCCGGACGCTTGGTCAAGGGGATACCCCACTCGAAGCGCAACGGACCGATAGGCGAATACCAGCGGAATCCAAAACCGCAACTCATGTAGAGTCCGATAGGAAGATCCCACTCGTTGACATCCGACTGACCCAGATAGAAGAACTGCTCCTGTTCGCTCCAGGTATTACCGGCATCGAAGAAGAAGACCCACTTGACACCCGCCTGTTCAATAACCGGGAACTCCAACTCGAAGTTGGCCACGAACTGTTTGTTACCGCCGATGCGATATTCTATCGGGTATCCGGCGGGATCGTCTTGTGCCATTACTTCGATACTAGGCGAAATCGTTCCGAATTCATAACCTCTGATGGAATAAATTCCACCGAGTAGATATCTCTCGGCAATTGGTACGCCCGGATAATCCTTGTCGCCGATCTTGTTGGCGTCGGGATCTTCCAGAGACATTACATAACCAAGCTCCATATGCACTTTAAGCACCAGCTTCCAATAAAGCGGGAAGAAGATGTTGTCGTCCAAGGCGAACTTCATGAACTCCATTTCCGAACCGGTGTACTTGTCTGCAAACTCGACGCTGAATTTATGCAGCTGACCGTCGGTCGGGAAGAGGCGGTTGTCGCGTGTGTCGTACTGGGCGGCAACGCTGATGCTGGATGTCCTGCCGCTTGCAAACAAATGCAGGTGAACAAGATTGTCCACATCAATATCGACCTGCTTGAGTTCGTATGTAAGGTACAAAGCCAGATCGTCCCAGAAGGGATAACCTATGGTGAAATCGCCGCCCCACATGGCGCGTGAGTAAGAACCGAACTCGCCCTGACTGGGATAGGTGTAGGACTGGTTGAAAACTGAGAAACCCGTGTGGATTTTGGTGTCGGCGGTGTAAGGCTCGAAGAAGTGAAGCTGGAATTGCTTTCTGACACCTGAAACCTGGGCGTTTAGAGTCAAGGTCTGGCCACGGCCCATCAGGTTGTTCTGGCTGACCTGAGCCTGGAAGACGAAGTTCTCAAGTGAAGAGAATCCGAAGCCCAACTGGAACGTACCCGTGCGCTGCTCCTTGACCTTGATGGTCAAGATGATCTTGTCATTTGAAGATCCCGGACGCTCGGTCAAGTCCACCGTCTCGAAGTATCCAAGCTGATAGATACGGCGTTTGCTATGACGAATGGCGGTCGAACTGTAAAGATCGCCTTCGGATATGCGCATCTCGCGCCTGATGACTTTATCGCGTGTTTTTGTGTTGCCGACAATCTCTACACGCTCGACTCGCACCTTGTGACCCTTTTGGACGTTGAAGGTGACATCGACTATTCGTGTCTCGGGATTGGCGGAACTCAAAGGATTAATATTGGCGTAGGCGTAACCTTTGTCTTTATAAAGGTCGGCGATAGATTCCATATCGCGCATGAATTTGGAACGGTTGAATACTTCACCTTCCAAAAGCTTCATTTTGCCTTTGAGATTCGACTTGGGGAAAATCAGGTCGCCACTGAAATCCACCTTACCCATATCGTAGGCTTCGCCTTCGTGAATGCGAATGGTGGTATAGATCCAGCGTCTATCCGGAGAAATGCTGACCTCGGCAGGGCTGACCTTGGAATTGATGTAACCGTGATCGGCGTAGTAGTTGCCGATCATAAACACGTCGCGCTCTAAAATTTCGTTGCGGAACTTGCCGCTGTTGTTGATGAAGCTCAATGGATCGGCGACCTTGGTCATCATTACAGGCAGAAGATCCTTGTCCGGCACCTTCTCGTTGCCTTGCAGGATGATCTTTTTCACCTGCACCTTGGCGCGTTCTATCATCACAAAGATCACATCGACGCGGTTTTTATCGACTTCGGCAACTTTGAATTCCACGTCCGCCAGGAAGAAACCCTTGTCTATATAGACGTTGCGGATTTTCTCTGCGTTTCTTTTGAGCTTGTCGAAAGACAGAATCGAATGCGTCCTGATATCTATGACTTCGGTGATATCGTCGTCGCCCACCTCGTCGTTGCCTTCAAGCTCGACCTTGCGGATTGAAGGGCGCTCGGTCAAAGTGAAAATCAACTTGACGCCTTCGGGAACGATTTCTTTTTCTACAAGGATGTCCTGAAAATAACCGAGCTTATATACCTGCTTGATATCCTCGACTACTTTTTCATCGCTGAAGGTATAGCCTACATTGGAGCGCAGAGCCTTGCGCACGGATGTTTCCTCTACGCGCTGCAAACCTTCCAGCGTAATTTCGACCACCTTGGGAGCGGCAGCCTCCACCACTTGAGCAAAAAGCAGCAAAACGAAAAGGAGTGTCAGTGTGGAAAGCCTCCTCATTAAACACCCTCCGAAGAATTTATCGAGTGCAAACCACCGTCCGAAAGCTCGTAGCTACGTTGCATTCCGGCGGCAAGCTGGCGATTATGGGTTACTACTATGATCGTCGTGTTGTAAATGGTATTGAGTTCATGCAAAAGAGCGTGTATACCCTCGGCGGTGCCGCCGTCGAGGTTACCGGTAAGTTCATCGGCCAACAACACCTTGGGCTGCATGACAAGCGCACGGGCAATGGCTATGCGCTGCTGCTCTCCGCCGGACAACTCGCCCGGCCTGTGGTAGAGCCTGTCCTGCAAACCGACCTGCACCAGCAGTTCTTCGGCTCTTTTGCAAGCCTGCGATGAACTCAAACCGCTTATCAAACCGGGCATCTTCACGTTTTCAAGGGCATCGAAATCGGGCAGCAGGTAATGGAACTGGAAAACGAAACCTATGGTTCTGTTGCGAAAAGCCGCCAGTCTGCGTTCGTTGAACAAGAACACGTTGCGGCCTTCGTAGAAAACTTCGCCCTCGGTGGGCTTGTCGAGCGTACCGATTACCTGCAACAAAGTACTTTTGCCCACACCGGATTTACCGATGATGGAAATCTTTTCACCGGCATAAGCAGTGAAATCGCAATTGTACAAGACCTTGATGGTCTTTTCGTTCATTATGTATTCCTTGGCAAGCGAACGCGTCTCTATGATGGGCGTTTTCTTGTCAGGGCTTTTTATGTCGTTTGCTGCATTCATAAAATCGGTCTATTCGTTTCTCAAACCGTCAACCGGGTTGGTGCGCGCAGCCTGCCACGCCGGGTAGAGCGTAGCCAGCCAGGAAATCGACAGGGCGCAGACAATGATTATCGCCACCTGCGATACTTCGACATTGACCGGTAGATTGGCCATGTAATAGATTTCCTGATCCAGCTTAAAATCTATGATCGGAATCAGCGCACACAGGGCTATTCCCAGTATTGTTCCAATCAGCGTTCCTATGGCACCCACGATAACGCCATCTATCATGAAAACCTTCATAATCGAGGCATTGGAGGCACCCATGGACTTCAGGATGGCTATTTCCTTGGTCTTGTCCATGACCATCATTATCAGAGTCGAGAGAATATTGAAAGCCGCCACCAACACGATGAAGGTCAGGATGACAAACATGGCGATGCGTTCAAGCTTCAATGCCGCAAACAGGTTGCGGTTCATTTCTTTCCAATCGCGCACTTTGTAGGGAAAACCATCCAGGACCGCCACTATCTCTTTGCCGATCTTGTCGGTTTCGTACAAAAGCTCTTTCTCAACCTTGAATTCCACGCCCGTGACTTCATCGTCCATATCCGAAACTTTTTGCAGGTCGGCTATGGTGGTGTAGCAGAATTTCATGTCGTACTCGAACATGCCGGAATAAAATATGGCGGCCACCCGAAAATACTGGCTGGACGGGATAGGCCCGGTCGGTCCCAAGCCTCCGCCGACAGGATTGACGAGATTGATCTCATCGCCGACACCGACACGCAGGGTCTTTGCCATTTCTTTACCGATGATAATACCCGGCAAGACTTTATCGCCGTACTGACGCTTGGTGCGCGTCGAGAAATCGGCTAAAAGATCGCCTTTTTCGATACGTTCTTCAATGTTGGCCCTGGTGTCGTTCAGGAGCTTTTCACCATCGTTCAAATACTCAAGCTTTCCGGCGTTCTTGCCTGCAGCTTTTATATGGCCTTCAAGGTCTGTCACGCTTTGAGCGGATTCTATGTCTATACCTTTGATGATGGAACCCGTCATGTTGGCCTGTGAAGACACCATGACTTCCCGCAGCAAAAACGGCGAAGCCGCCACCACGCCGGGAACCTTGAGAACCTTCTCGCGCACGTCCCTATATTCGCTGAATCCGTAAACTGCCTTCAAGACATTACCGTGGGCGTTTGTGCCGACGATCTTGTCTCGCAATTCATCGGCGAATCCGTTCATAACCGAAAGCACCACGATCAGAGCGCAGACGCCTACAGCCACTCCGCCCATGGATATAAGCGAGATGGTCGATACGAATTTAACGGACTTGCGGGCCTTTAAATATCGTAGGGCTATGAAGGATTCAAAAGACATCTGCCAATAAACTCCCGGCTACTTGTCTTTGCGTAACTGCGGGAAGAGAATCACTTCGCGGATCGACTGCTGGTTTGTCAAAAGCATCACAAGCCTGTCGATTCCCACGCCCTCTCCGGCTGCCGGCGGCATACCGAATTCCAAGGCGTTAACGTAAGCCTCATCCATTTCGTGAGCTTCCTCGTCGCCCATCTCTCTTTGTTTCAACTGATCCAGGAAACGCTCTTTCTGGTCGATGGGGTCGTTCAATTCGTTAAAGGCGTTGGCAATTTCCATTCCGGCGATTACCAACTCGAAGCGATCAACCCATTCGGGATCTGCTTCGTTTTTACGCGAAAGCGGCGAAACCGCCAGCGGGTATTCATACATAAAGGTCGGCTGAATCAACTTGGACTCGACCAACTCGTCTACCAGTTCCATCAAGAGCTTGCCGTAAACCATGCCCTCTGCGTTTTTCAGGTTGATCTTCTTGGCAAGTTCTAAAAGTTTACCGTGATCGTTGACATCTTCCAAAGACAGGTCGGTATACTTGGCCAGAGCCTCGCGCACCGTCAGACGCTGCCAAGGAGCGGAAAAGTCAAGCTGATTTCCCTGATATTCCACTGTTGTGGAACCTGTAATCTCCAATGCAAGCTTGGAAACCAGATCTTCGGTCAGGTCCATCAGGTCGTGGTAGTTAGCATAGGCCCAGTAGAATTCCATCATGGTGAATTCCGGGTTGTGGCGGGTCGAAATGCCTTCGTTGCGGAAGTTGCGGTTGACCTCGAACACGCGCTCCATACCGCCCACCAAAAGGCGCTTCAAATAAAGCTCGGGGGCCACGCGCAGATACAAGTCCATATCCAGCGAATTATGGTGCGTCACAAAAGGCTTTGCCGCGCCGCCGCCGGGGATGGGGTGCATCATCGGGGTTTCGACCTCGATGAAGTCACGCTCGGAGAGATAGCTGCGGATCATGCTGACTATCTTGTTGCGCTTCATGAATATTTCTTTGACCTCGGGATTGACGGTCAAATCCACATGGCGCTGGCGATAGCGAGTCTCGACATCTGTTAAGCCGTGAAATTTTTCGGGCAGCGGCAGAAGGCTTTTCGAGATGTGCTGCAATTCCTCGACCTTTACGGTCAATTCGCCGGTGCGCGTGCGGAAAGGCGTTCCGACCACACCGATGATATCGCCGATATCGAACATCTTGAAGATTTTGTAATTGTCTTCGCCAATGGTGTTTTTCTGGACGAAAATCTGGATGCGACCCGAGCGATCCTGAATAGATGCGAAAGCGGCTTTTCCAAAAGAACGCACCGCCATGATGCGACCGGCCAGGGAATATTTTTCTTCCCCAAGCTCGTTACCTTCGACATCTTTATATTTTTCATGAATTTCGGAGCTGATGTTTGCGACTCTAAAGTTGTTTGCGAAAGGATTTACACCCAATTCGCGCAGCTTCTCGATTTTTTCTCGCCGCTTTAAAAGCAGATCGCTCAATTCGTCCATTATACTTACCTCAGCGTGAAAACAATACAACAAAACCTGTACATTCTATGCACATTCCACGGAATAAATAGAATGCTGAAGATACCCCACTTCAGATTGCCAGTCAAGCAAAGAGACCTTATAATTACCACAACAGAAGCACAGTGATTACAAGCACTTAAGTCCGAGAAAGCATTGCCTGTCCACGCCGGGCCCAAATTTGGCTTTCTTCCTGCCGCCGCTTTCAACTAATGACTTGATCTTTCGAGCCTTTTACCTGTATAAAAAAGCAACTGGGGTGAAAAGCCATTATTATTGACGAAATTCCTACGCCGCTTGTTTGACAAG
Organism: uncultured Myxococcales bacterium; assembly: GCA_964437525.1. Lineage (GTDB taxonomy): Bacteria > Myxococcota_A > SURF-8 > SURF-8 > SURF-8 > JAKQSH01. Next base: position 7,256 of record CAYTHG010000106.1, read on the forward strand.
GAGAAGTAAGCAACCATGAAAAATTCGCTGCAATTCATTTCAGTAATTTTGTTCCTCTCTCTCCTTTTCATCGGGTGCGACTCACTGGGCGAGATGGACGACATCACTCACGCCGACGGCGACCTTGAGGCCGAGAATTCCAAGACAACAGACGGAGACATCGACCAAGCCGAAGATGGCGAGCAGGAGTTGTCGGAATCCGCAGAAGAGGCGGACGGCGACGAAGATCCGGATTCTTTTGAAGAAGAGATCGAACCGGAAATAGAGCGAGTCACACTGGAATTGACGGAAGGCTGCAACCCATTCGCCTTCACCGAAGAATGCCTGCCTCCCATTCCATCCACCTTCTGGGAAATCGAAGACTCGGAAAGTCCTACGGGATTTCGCGGCGGCTATCCTCTGGATGCACTGCCGAACAAACAGGGCGACACCAACTTCGATATCACATCGGCCAACTTCGCCGACGGCGCTCCGCCTGCAAGTCCGATTCTTGTTCACTTCGGTGCAGATATAGACCCGCAATATTTAGTCAATCAATTCGACCTGGAAGAATCTGTGGCCGCAGACAGCCCCATTGCGCTTTTCAATATGGAAACCGGACAGCGTGTGATGTTTATGACCGAAATGGACATGAACAGGCGCATGGACAAATACGAAGGTCGCCACGCTTTGATTATCCGCCCACTGGAAACCATGAAAATGGGCGACAGGCACGCCGTGGTCATCAAGAATTCCATCAAGGACATAGACAGCAACGGTTTCGAGTCCCCCGAGGCGTTTTTAGCCTTACGCGATGAAACCTACACCACCAACGAAATATTGGAATCGCGCCGCGAAAGCTTCGATAACATGTTCGAGTTTTTAGAAGATAAAGGCTACGCCCGCGAAGACATGCTTTTAGCTTGGCATTTTCAGGTTGCAAGCAAAGAATGGCTTTTGGGCTCGACGCTCTCCATGCGGAATGAATCGCTGGAACTTCTGAAAAACCAGCCGCAGGATTTTATGTACACCATCGACCAAGTACAGGAAAACCCCAAGGAAACCGTCTGGAAATACATATTCGGCACTTTCGAAGCACCTACCTATCTGACAGCAGACAACACCTTCAAGTACGATGAAAACCACCATCCGACCAGACAGGACACTCAGAGCTTCGAGTATACGATACTGATTCCCAAGTCTCTGGAGTTGGCCGAAGAACCGGCGCCGCTGGTTGTTTTCGGTCATGGCATTTTCGGCAAAGGACGGGGATACCTGACATCTTCCGGCTCGGAAGGACGCGCAATACAGGAACTGGCCAACGCAAACGGATATATCGTAATGGCCACCGACTGGATAGGCATGTCGGCAGACGATCAGGAACTGCTCCTGGAAGAAATCGTTCCAGACCTCAACCGCATCGGCCTTATTACCGACCGCCTGCAACAAGCCTTGATAAACAACGTCGTCATGACAGAGTTCGCGCTCGACCCCTTCCAGGAAGATCCCGCCATCAACCCCTTCGAATACGACTTGATAGATGAAAGCAAAGTCTATTATTTCGGAGTCAGCCTGGGCGGAATCATGGGAGCCTCCTATGTATCTCTATCTCCCAGAACGAGCAAAATAGTCCTGTCTCTTCCCGGCGCGGTCTGGTCAAATCTGATTCCACGCTCCTTGATCTGGGATTACGTCAAACTGTTTTTCAACGGCGAATATCCCGACCCGCTCGTTCAACAGCTTTGTCTGACTTTCATGCAAGCCCGCTTCGATCACTCGGACCCCATCAACCTTTCGACTCTGCTTTTTAAAGACCCTTTGGAAGGCGCTCCCGAGAGGCAATTGCTGATGCAGGAGGCAATCGGAGACTGTCTGGTTCCCAACATGACAACGGAAATGCTGGCCCGCAATATCGGCGTGTCGATCATTGAACCCAATGTAACCCAACCCTATGGCTTGCCCGCACTGACAACACCGACCAGCCAGCCGGCCATGTCCCAGTATCACCTCGTGGAATACACGGCAGAATACATGCCCCCGGAAAGCAACGTAGCTCCCGAGGACGACAACAATGTCCACTGGCACACGATTTTTCAGGACAACGTCAAACAACAGGTGCTGAATTTCTTTGAAACCGGAGAAATAGATCAATATTGCGACGGTGCCTGCGACCCGATCTGACAGAGGCACATGGCAATACATCCTGGTGTCTTATTCCCAGTTTCTCCCGCATTCGTCTTGTGAAAGTCAGAAGGAAACAAGCGCTCACGCTGAGTGATTTCGCGAAGCGAAATTGTATCGAAGCGTCCCTCGATACACCGCCTTGCAGGCGGCACTCGGGATGGACGGTTTCATGTCACCACGGACTTGATCCGGGGTCCAGAGCATTTTTTCAACAAAATAAATGCTTTAGTTGACTAAAACGATCCTATCCTTACCATTTAAAGGAACGAGGGTTTTGTATTTGAAAGGTTGTTTGATGTTGAAAAAGACATTGCTTGTTTTTGCAGTGATTATATTCGCTTCCGTTTTTACCGTTTCCTGCATGGGTTCAGACGATGAAAAATCCGATGGCGATCAGGATGAAGTCGATGGCGATTCCACAAGCTGCCCGCTAGGTTCCAGACGTTGCGAAGGAACGGTGGCCCAGTATTGCAACGGCGAAAACTGGCTGGATGACAGCGACTGCGCCGCACAGGATCAGGAGTGCATAGGCGGCTTCTGCGGTGGCGGCTCATCTTTTGCTTATCTGCACAAAACAGGCGAATTGGTGCTTGAATTCGATGAGGGACAGCAATACATGATAGCGCCCTTCGCTCTGGATAAAGGCTACGCCAATATTCCGTATTCCATCGCCGCAGACTCAGGCACAGCCGCAACAAAGAAATCCGCCAAGGCCAACTTGACGAGCGTTCCCGATGCAAAATTGCAGGCGAAAATCGAGAGGCTTTATCATAAAGCAGAATTTGACAGAATCACCCGCGAGCGCAGCCGACAAATCATGGAGAAGAATTTGACCTCGGGCAAGGTCAGAACTCTGACAAAACTCAAATCATCCTGCCAGTCTTCGGCCAACTGCGGTGAGAACGAAATCTGCGAAGGCGGGCAGTGCCTCTCTGAATTCCCCATGCATTTTTCCGGCTGGGAATACAACGAGGACATCACCGCCGAGGTCTTGGCCAAGGGCGACAAATGCGCGCTTTTGATCGACAGCCGCGACACAGAAGCTTTTACACAAAACCAAGTGGATTACATGCTGGACATGTGCGACAACCTGATTCTGCCACGCGACCATTTCTTCTTCGGCAAGCCGAGTTACGGCAACGATGAAGATCTCGGAGACTACAACGGCGACGGCCTGCTGCATGTCATGATTACCAACCTGTGCAACAAAGAGCAGGTCTGGGGCTTCTTTTATTCCGGCGATTTCTGGCCCGACGACGACGAGAATTATCCCTCTAACGAGCGCGACATAATCTACGTCGCCATACCCGAGACAGACGAAGCCATGGTCTCCGTCATGGCCACCGTCGCCCATGAATACCAGCACCTGATTCATTTTGTGCGCAAAACCCTCGGGCCTTCAAACGCCGGAGAGAAGCGCACCCAGCAGTACGAAGAAGTCTGGCTGGACGAAGGCTTTGCGCATCTGGCCGAAGATCTGGTGGGATTCGGAACCGACAACGTCGCCATGGCCTATGAATATTTTAGAAACATGCCATCCACGTCTTTGCAGTACGATGGCGACACATTGAATCAGCGCTCAATGGCCATGCTGCTTTTCCGCTATCTCTTCGAGCAGGCAGGCGGCGTGGAATACGACTCCGAAGACCCGTCGGTACTGGTAGATAACGGCGGCGCGGCTTTTTTGAAAAGCATGATCGCCTCGGATAAATACGGAGAAGAAAACGTATCTAAAACCAGCGGCGCAAGTTGGGAAAACATAATGCTGAACTGGTTAACGGCATTGACATTGGACAGCACCGGCATAAGCGACGATGACAGATTCAATTACCAATCCGTCGTGGAAGATCCCTTCACCGGCTACGAAATCGGAGTGGCCACAAGGGGTGAGCGCATGACTTCATGGGGCACTACGCTGGAGTTGACCGGCCCCGCT
>CAYTHG010000107.1:0-11275 GCA_964437525.1 uncultured Myxococcales bacterium
CCAACTGTAAACGGGCGTGCCCAGACCGGGAGTCAAAAGCCACTTGTGCGGTCCGTTGCCGCAGATGAATGTATTTATCTCTGTGCCATCGTATGCTTGGACTTTTATGTTTTTTATCGGAGCGTTAATTCTGTGCATTTCTACCTCTTAATGCAAATGCTTTATGGAGCTATTATCGACAAATATTGATTGCGGTCAATTGTTTGTGACGAGAACTTTGCGTCCTAAAAGCTTCCAGAAAAGCGAGAAAGCGGCGAAACCCACGGCATAGGCGAATATCGGCGGTATCATGGTGGCTTCTATGTACCCGAACAGTACGGCTGCCAGCGCCACCACAAGAGAGTAGGGGAGCTGTGTTTTTACGTGATCCACATGATCGCAGCCGGAGGCGATGGATGACATGATGGTCGTGTCCGACAAAGGCGAGCAGTGATCGCCGAAGATGGAGCCGTCCAATACCGCGCCCATGCTGATTATCATCAGGTCCGTTCCGCCCATGTGGTAGGCGAGCGGGACAGCGGCGGGGATTAAAACTGCCATGGTGCCCCAGGAAGAGCCCGTGGAAAAAGAAATGAACGCGCCCATCACGAAGATAATCAGCGGCAGTAGCCACACAGGCAATGTATCGGCCAGAGTCGCAACGAGATACGGGCCGGTGCCCAGCTGCGTATTGATGTCGCCTATGGACCAGGCCAGTATCAGAACTCCGAAGGCAAGCGCCAGCACTTTCCAGGAAGAAAGCCACGAGAGTACAAGACTTTTAAGCGGAGCTTTGCCCCACAGTACACCTAGAATCACTGCCAGTATCGAGCCAGCGATAGAAGCTATGGAAAGCACCCAGGTGCCGTCTTGACAGTCGATGATGTAATTTCCTTCGATTGTCAGGAGGCGTGAAAAATCGAAGCCTGCAAGTGCGTTGCTGTCGAATCCCGAAGGCGAGATTACACCGGCTCCGTTTGCCACCATGCCCAGCAAGACAAGGAAAATCACACTCAATATCGGTAGCAGTGCGTTTCTGGCAAGTGGTTTGCCTTCTATTTTGGGGGCTTGCGCTCCCGATAGAGGTTGCGATCCGGGGGCCAGCAGTTGTCCTGTTTCGGCTGCGCGTTTTTGAGCTTTATACATGGGGCCGAACTCGCGCCCGCTGACGATATTGATGAACACGAAGATGATGGAGAGTATGCAATAAAAACGGAAGGGCAGGGTGGATATGAACATGGCGTAGGGCGAGCCCGCTATTTTGAGTTCTGTCATGGCGTCGCCTATCAAGCTGACTTCATAGCCTATCCAGGTCGAGACGAGCGCCAGCGCCGCAATGGGGGCGGCTGTGCTGTCAACGAGGTAGGCCAGCTTCTCACGGCTGATTTTGAGTCTGTCTGTCAATGGACGCATTGAGCTTCCGACAACAACGGTGTTGGAGTAGTCGTCAAAAAATATCGCCAGCCCCAAGAGCGCCGTTGCCGCCTGAGTCGAGCGCGTGCCTTTGGCCAGTTTTCCTAAAGCCTTTGCAAGACCAGCCATGCCTCCAGACGAGGTGGCGACGTTGACCATGCCTATCAGCGAGAAAGTGAAAAGGAAAATATAGAAATGGAAATCATCCCACAAGACGCCTTTTAGTATTTTGGCGGTGCCCAGCGTCGAGCCGACAAGCGGTCCGGTCAAGCTGCCGTCTATGCCTGCAATTATAGCTCCGCAGATCACGCCGAAAAGGAGCGACAAAAGCAGCCTGCGCGTGGCGATGGCCAGGGCTACCGCCAATAGTGCGGGTAGAAGGGCTGTCCATCTGATGTCGCTTGTGATGGCTTTCAATTCAGTTATGTTTTCACCGGAAAGAACTGCCCACATTTGCCAACCGGATCTTGAAATGCTTAAAGTTCCAGAAAGCTTTTTGCCGCCTTTAGTCAGCGGGCCGAGCTTCTCAAATTCATCAGCTATCGCAAGCAGGCTTTCGTCCATCAGAACGAAATTGTAGGAAAGGTCGGCGTCCATATCGACTTCTTGGATTTGCGTCTTTAAATCCGAGTGCAGGCGCTCTGCCAAAAAAGCGGCTACTCGCTTTTCGTTTGAAGGAACAAGCGATAAAAGTAGCGACAACAGTAAAACGATACCGACTGCAAGAGCGATTCTCTTTGTATATTTGTTCATATACTGATCCGCGTGAGTGTGTGTTTCTGAATACTTGTAAAGAATCTACAACAATGCCGTGTATACAGGCAAGGGAATAGCTGAAATGCCGTTGTCGAGTTGGCTTGTGCTGTGGGGATGTCTGGCCTTGGATGCTTAGGGCTTTTCCAGTATTCTTTTGTGCAACGCCAGTAGTGCGCTTTCCCAGAGAAACTGTTCTTCGTCGTCAAGGTCCAATCTGAGACCTAAGCCCGGAGAGATGTGCAGGTTATTTGCTTCATCGTCGTTGATAGCGTAAACAACATCCCCCTTGCAGCTTATGCGTCCTATGGTGTCGGGGAATTCTATTTCCATCTCAAGAGTGTCAAGTGTTACTATTTCCGGGGCTTTCTCGTCCAACTTCAAATAAACTCCACCTAAACTCACGTTTTCGCAGACAGTCTGGAACTTTTTCCGTCCAAGCGTCGCTTTAGTGGGAAGTTGGGCGAGGATACGAAGATCTTCCTTCATGTCGAGGCTCATCTTTTTGAGGCCTTTGACATATTTGTGGAAATTTTCAAGGTTGGGGACAAGGCATACCATCTGGTGGTAGTTCAGGCGCTCCAGCGATGACTGGTGGTGAGCAGAGTGTAAGACGATAGCCTGGAAGCTAAGGGTGTCCTGCATGCTTACTTCTCCGCTGATGACTATCTTTTCTCCAGTCATGTATTCTTTTGGAGATCGTAGAACCAGTCTGTCATGGGCGGCAGACATAATAAGACCCGAAGATGACTTAGTGTCGCCCGAGGCTAGTATTTCAATGCGGGCGTTTAATCTGATCGATAAATCCGGCAACAGAGACATATCAAAAACCTTCTAATAAAAAACTCAAGCATATCTTCTTGAAGCTTAGCTCTTATGGAATATACAGGCAAATCTTTGTGTAAAAATTATGGTCGGATAAAAGAATATATGGGAAGTTTGAATTGTGAATAGAATAACATGTAGAATATTTGTCTAACGTATTGAAATAGATGTTGAACTAATCGCCAATCTGCTTGACAATGAAAAAAAGGCTAGCAAAAAGGGTCGCTTATGAATGATAGTGGGCTTTACAAAGGGTAAAAAAGCTTTTTGATTTTGGGGAGGAATAATTGACATGAGAGCTGTGCGTTTATTTTTTATTCTGCTGGTAATCGTTTCTATGTTTGTGTTCGCTTCCTGCAGTGACAGCGGAAGCTCGGGTGACGACGATTCCAACGATGGCGATGAAACCGATGGGGATGACGCAGAAGACGGCGATGTCGGCAACGATGATCCGGCAGACGCTGCCACCGCAAGCGGTGACGAGGGTCTGCGCGGGTACTTCTGTGAAAGCGACTCCGATTGCGCCAGTGGCGAGCGTTGCATTCCGTTCTCGGATGCATCCGCCAAGATCTGCCAACCGGAGGACTTTATTAGATTCACCGACGATCAGACTTTCATTATCGACACCTCTTCCATGACCTTCTCGTTCGAGAGCGATAGCCTCGAACAGGATGTAATCAACGCCAAGGGCTTTGCCAGCATTTCCGAGCCGGGTAATCCTGATCTGCCCTCGATTTCATTCAACGTGCTTTTGCCCTCTGATGCCGATCTTGCCAGTGTCAGCTTCGAAGTATTGAGTGGTACCGAGGATGGCGACGTTATCGGTTCATACAATATCGCGCCTGCCGGCCCTGCCAACTGGAGGCCGGATCTCGATTTGAGCAACACCTTTGAAGATTACCTGGCCCAACGCCCTTATATCGTTGATGGTCGCAATACCAATGTCTACGACGCCGATGCCTTCTGGCCGGAAAACTCGGTCAAACTGGGCGACGCTTCGCAGATGCGTAAATGGAAATTCGTACGCGTAACCTTCGTTCCCTTCTCATACAACCCCGCCAGCGGCACTTTAAAAAAGATTTCCTACATCAAAGTTCACATTACCGCTCCTGTAAAGGCTGCGAAAAAAACTTTGACTGCCATCAAGCAACACGCGCAACTCATGTCCGATACGGTATTCGAGCTTGAAGCCGCCAATATGTTTGCCAACTTCGATAAGGCTAAAAAAGACTACATGGCTCCTCCGCCTCCCGAAGACGGTGAGACTCCGCCAAAAAGCGACTACCTCATAATGACCACCAACAAGATAGTCGAGAAAAGCGCGGCGCTTGACAAATTTGTGCAGCACAAAAAATCCATCGGCTATTCGGTGCTGGTTATCACCGAGGACGAGTACGGCGAGCTTGAAGGTAAAGACACCGCCGAGAAAGCCCGTAACTGGCTCAAGGCCGAATACGCACGGCGCGGAATACAGTATCTGTTGATTATCGCCGATCCCAATGGTGACGACGCAGGGCCGCCCATGCGCGTTTGCTGGCCGCGTTACAACAAGGAAGATAAAAAAGACAACTGGGAAAAGACCGCAACCGATGCATATTATGCTGACTTGACAGGTAACTGGGACAAAGACGGCGACGGTATCTGGTGCGAGTACGGATACAGCGACGGCGACACAGGCTCGGGCGGAGTGGATCTTTCGCCGGAATTGTATGTAGGTCGTATTCCAGTATACAAAGACAACACAGACCGCTTAGACGACATACTCGAAATGACAATCGCCTACGAACTGCAAGGTGATATCGAATGGCGCAACCGCGTCCTGCTGCCCAACCCGATTTCCGATTTCTCTCACGAAATAGACCACGGTGGCGAGGATGTGGATCGTGGCTTTACCGTCGATGGTGCGAAATTCGCCGAAAAGATGAAACGCGGTTTCTTGAATAAAAACGACGAACTTTCGACTTTCTCTCTTTACGATATCGGCGGAGCGGAGCCTTCTAAATACGACCCGGACCTTGCATTCAGCGAGGATGCGGTCTGCCAAGAGTGGGTCAAGGGTAACGGAATCATCTCATGGTGGGCTCATGGCAACAGTTCTTCGGCTGCCGGTAAAAGATGGCCAGAAGACAAAAACGACAACAAGATTGCCGATGAGAACGAGAAAAAATGGGTTGATTTTGCCCACAACGGTATGTCTTCTTCATGCTTCGACAGCGACAAGCCGGCCTTTACCAGTCAGGTAAGTTGTCTGAACCACAGGCCCGACCGCTCCAACAACCTCGGACATTACTTGCTTTACAAGGGCGGTGCCGTATCAACCATGGGCGCTACTTCCGTCACACTGTATTCGCCTTCGTGGTCCAGCCCCAACTCGCGCCGCATGGACAACGTCAGCTTCGGTTACTACTACACCGAGTACCTCAGCAAAAACTACAGCGCCGGTCGCGCTCTAGCTATGGTGCGCAGCAAGCCGTGCTCCTTCTCGTGGGGTGACGGAACACTGATGAACATGCTTTCGTTCAATGTCTACGGCGACCCGTCGGTATCCGTATTCACCACATACAAAACTGCCGAAGAAGGCGCTTCGCCTCTGTACGAGGACAAGGGACACGCCTTTGACAAAGCGGCCCAGACCGACGCAGGCCCGGCCTTGAGTTGGGATCTATACTACAACGTACAGCCCGGCGATATCGCAGGCGACATCGAAGTCAGCGTCGCGCTTTATGACGAGGACGGAAAAGAGTTGAAGAATTCAGGAGCCGCTGTTGCCGCTGCTGCTTCGCATACCATAAGCGACAGCGCACTGGTATTCGATGGCGACGCCCCTGACACTTACAGCATTTCTTATGGCGAACTGGAATTCCTGGGCGGCGGCGAGCACAGCTTGCAATACGACATCACCGTGGTCTTTAAACCTGCTGAGGGTGACGAGGAACTGTTCTTCGCAGGTAGCAAGAAATCTTTTGCGATAACTATCGAAGAAGATGAAAGCATTACTGACCTTGCCAATGGCGTTCCCGCATCGGGACAGCTTTCAAACGATGTGGAATCGCAGATGTACCGCTTCGAGCTTTTGGCTGCTGCCGATGTGGCTTTCACTCTCGATGGCCCGGAGTCCGGCGCGGACTTTGACCTTTATGTAAAACGCGGCGAGATGCCCACTGAGTCTTCCTATGATGGCAAGGGTTATTCATCTTCGGCAAACGAAAACATCGAGTTGGACGCCGCCGAAGCAGGCGAATATTTCGTTCTGGTGACACGCTATTCAGGCGCGGGTTCATACACCTTGACCGCATCCGTTGCAGGCAGTGAGGAGCCGACCGTCACGACCTTGAGTCTTGATGAAGTGGTCGAAGATACAATGAGTGAGGGCGAGATCCGCATGTACAAGTTCGAGGCTGCATATGAAGGCGATCTGTACATGATGCTGGAAGGCGAAGGCGATGCCAGAATCAACATGTACCTCAAAAAAAGCGAAGAGCCATCAGCCACGGATTATGATGCCAAAGCCGACGAAGATGCCGCAAGCAAGGTGCTTGAAGCTCCCATGACTGTCGGTGAGTATTATCTGATGCTGGAAGCTGCCAAGGGCGGGCCTTTCCAGCTTTTGGGATGGATCGAATAGCGTTAACAGCTTTACAAGTTTTTAAAAGCCGCCGGGTGTGAATCCGGCGGCTTTTTTTATTCGCAGTTGATTACCGGAAGCGTTTCCTTAGTCCCATCGCCATTTGTATCTGCGTCTTGGTAGTACTGGAACTTGCAATCGGCGCTCTGTGATTCGTAATTCCAGATACTGGCGGAATAGAAATGTGGCCGACCTACCCACTGGAGATTTTCTTGCAAAAATTCTCAGTATGGCTATTGTGATAGCTAGGTATTTGCCGCGCTTCTACTCTGAACGAAGGGGCGTACTATGGTAGGGGTAAGACAGAAGATCAACACAGTAGTAATCAATATCGCCGTGCTGCTGGGAGTACTTTTTGTTTTGGAAGCCGCGGCATACGGAGTGGTTCGTTATCTGTTACCGATCGAACATGACCTGGAATTCTTTGCCTGCTACGATTCGGACTTGGGCTGGGTAAATCGAGCAGGCGCCAGCGGCATATTCGATAGGGGCGGAATGTTGGAAAGCCATGTGAGCATCAACGATTATGGTCTGCGTGGTCCGTCTGTCGAAAAAGACAAGCCATCAGGCATCTTTCGCGTAGCAATATTGGGAGATAGCTTCGCCTGGGGCTTGGGCGTGCATGATCGGCAAACACTCTCGGCACAACTGAGCCGCCTCCTGCCCCCGGAAGTGGAGGTGCTCAATTTTGCCGTAAGCGGTTATGGGCGAGGTCAGCAATGGCTGCAACTTAGGCGTGAGGTGCTTTCCTTCAATCCCGATGCGGTTATCGTGCTGGCCTACCCCGGCAATGATTTGTATGACAATGTGGCCGATGACCCTATAAGAGAAGCCTATCCGCGTCCCCGCTTTTCGTTGGATAACCACGGGCAGGTGAAGATTATGGGGCAACCAGTGCCTGAGCCAAAGTGTAGTATTTCAGAGCGCAGATTGGCCATGCGGGCCAGTCGTTTCATGGGAATTTATCTGCGATCTTACCTGTTTAGAGCTGTGTTTCATCTAGTGAGCGAAGAACCGAAAGCCGTATTGCGAGTACCCCCGTATTATTTCGAAGTCTTTCAATGTCGCCACCAGATGAAGTTGTTGCGTCAAGCTACGGTCGAGGCGGAGATCCTCTGCAAAATGCGGAGGTTGCTGGATGAGCGGGGCATATCCTTCTTGGTCGCGGTTGCTACAACCATGGAGCAAATGCAACCGATGTTGCAAGCTCGTTTACAGCAACTCTATCCTGAAATGGATCTGGACTGGAGGCAACCGAACCGTATGCTGTTTAAGGCTGCGGAAGAAGCGCAGGTTTCGGCCTTGGATTTATATCCCAGCCTGGTGTTGCAGGATCACCCCGCCAAGCCGGTACATCATCACATCGATACCCATTGGACGCCGCACGGTCAACTTGCCTGCGCCCGTGCCCTGCAGCCTTGGATCGTTCAGGAATTCAAACGATGGCAGCAAGCGCGTGCACGAACCGCCTTGGCAATCCAGTAGGCTTGATAATATTCTTTATCCGACACTGATCAGGAATTGTCGGGTAAAAAGCTTCCAGACCTACCCGCTGATTAGATTTTGTGGATCTACCTGACAGGCGAAAGCCATATCTGTTTTGCAAATATCGCAGTGCGAGGAACCCGGTGGAATTTTGTTTGTTATTCTGTTTTGGAAGCACATAATAAAAACTGAGTTTTGCAATGTTGCTTCTTTCATCTATTCAGGAGGGCAAAATGGAAATGCGTACTCATGCGGCGTTCGGGCTGGGCCTTATGCTCGCTCTTGGAATGGTCGTCTCAAGTTTCATTTTGGGCAAAGCCCTGATTGATTTCAAGTCAGTTGACAGAAATGTGGCGGTTAAAGGACTTGCCGAAATGGAAGTGGCTGCAGATCTTGTTATCTGGCCGTTGACTTTTGAGGATGCCGATAATGATTTGAAGGTTCTGAACAAGCGTATTGGAAAGAAACGTGAGATCATTGCAGGCTTTCTTGCCGAAGCTAAGATAGATAAAGATGAAATATCCTATCCGCCACCAAAGATGGTCGATTTCCAATCCACACGTTACGCAGGGGACAATCGCCATCGTGATCTGCGTTATCAGGCGCGAGTCACTGTCGCCGTACGAAGTGAAAAAGTAGAGCAGGTGCGCTTATTGATGCAGCAGACAGGTAAACTGGTAGAGCAGGGGATCGTTATCGTCGAAGCCGATTATCAGAACCGTATTGAGTTTTTGTTTACCAAGCTCAACGAAATCAAACCTGGCATGATAGAGCAAGCTACCAAGAGCGCACGCGAATCCGCTGAAAAGTTCGCCAAGGATTCGGGCAGCAAGGTCGGCAAGATACGTCGCGCAAGCCAGGGACTATTTTCCATAAACGACCGCGACAACAATTCCCCGCACCGGAAGAAAGTGCGGGTGGTAACGACGGTGAACTATTATCTGATCGATGAATGATAGCTGGAAAGTAGAGATGGTGATTGCTTCACCCATAAATTGATCTTGAAAAAATGGGTATAGCAAACTCCCGTTCTCTATCTGTCTAAACTTCTAATCGCTCAAAACATTCAAAGTATAAGCGCCCGAGTCATCGCCGTAGCCGGTGATTTTGAAGGAGTATTCTCCGGTGTCCTGTGCGCTTTCAAGGAATATCTCCTCGTTGTCCGAAGGTGAGTTGGAAGACAATATCAGCTTGCCGCTTGGATCGTAGAGGTACAGATCGAAATCTAAAGCGGCGTTGTTGAAGTCGAGATTCAGAAGCAGCGCCTCGCCGCTTGAAAGCTCTGTCTTAAACCAGTCGGAGTCATCGGGGCAGATAGTAAGCTGATATTCGCCGTCCGAAAGAGCCGTTGCTGTTTGGAGCGCGTCGTTTTCTTCGTATTGGTCGTCGCTGCAAGTATCGCTTTTCTCAACTTTGACTTCGAGACGATACTCGAATTCTGCCTGCGCGCTGCCGGATTTGGCCCTTATGGGATATAGCCCTGAGCCTTCGGTTGCCTCGAAATGCAGATCCGTGTATTTGCCGTCCTGTTCGCTCATGACTAGCTGCTGCTGTCCCGAAGGATCGTACAAGTCCACCCAGAAGGATACGGTGTCGCCGAGGACGGTTCCGTATACGTCGAGCTTGTCGCCTTTGTTCAAATTGACGGTGAACCAGTCTTCCTCGCCGGGGCATATCTTGAGGTCTTCGTTGAAGGGCGTGCTTATGGGCTCGGCTTGCTGGGCCTTGTCGTTGGGCTCGAAGCCGTCGTTTTCGCAGGTCGGGACGCTTGATGTCAATTGGATCTGCATCATGTAATAGTTCTCAGCGGTTTCGTAACCCGCCACCAGAATATAATAACCGCCGGTTTTGGGCAGGCTGGCAATCTGTATACGCTCGTCGTCTTCGGTGCCATCAGACATGCCGATCAGGTTGCCTTCAGGTTCGTAGATGTACAGATCGAGGTCGCCTTGGCTTTGCTCGAAGAGTATCTGCAAGTCCAGTTCTTCGCCGCTTGTAGCCTGTAGATAAAACCAGTCCTCATCATTGGGGCAGACGTAAAGCTCTTCATACAGTCCTTCCGTGATGTCGGCAGAATCGTAATAGAAGTCATTGGGTTCGTATTCGTCGTCGCTGCAGTTGGATTGTGCAGACTCGACTTCAATGTCAAGTGAGTATTGCTGGCTGTCGGCATCGGATAGTGGAGAGACACGCACGAAATAAAGTCCTGCCGATTGCGTCTTGTATTCTGCTTTCGATCCATTGGAGGAATCTTCGCCCTGTGCCAGTGTACTAGATCCGTTAGGCGCGATAATGACAAGATCGAGATTGTCGGATGCGGTTTTAAGTTCGACTTTCAATGTCTGTGCCGCCGTCAATGTCAGTGAGTACCAGTCGTCGTCATGGGGGCAGGCGATAAGGCCGGAGATTTCGCCCGGCGCGGATTCTGTTGCAAAAAGTGGTGAGTCGTTTTCTTCAAAGCCGTCGTCCTGGCACGAACCGGCGGCCAGCTCGCGTTTTATGTTCATGCCGTAAGCGGTCGAGACCTGCGGCCCGCTTCCGGCTATGCGTACAAAATAAGTGCCGCTGGATTGCGCTTCCGTTGCTATTGTTGACTTTCCTATGACGCTTTCTAAAAGCTTCATGTCGCTGTCCATAATGGATGTGGCTATTTGGGCGACATCTTCTGAGTCGAGCGAAATATCCAGCTTGTCGCCGATATTCAGCGAGATGGTGTACCAGTCTGGGTCGCCGGGGCATAAGCGCAGGCCGTTATACTGCTTGGCGGAAATTTGACGAGCAGAAGAGGCGCCGTCGTTTTCTTCCAGGCTGTCGTCGCCGCAGGTCGATTCTTCAGACGAATCGGCGCTCATCTGGAGCGAATAGGAAATCTCGGCATCGCCCAATCCCTTTAAACGCAGCCAGTAATCGCCGCCCCAGTTTAAAGGCGGTATTGCTATTTGCCAGGGTTGGCCCAGGCCGCTGCCTGTCTGGACAACTTCACCTGAATCGCTGTTGATAACGCTGGCGCTAATCAGAGAACTGGTGTCAATGGCAAAGGTGAAGGCATCTTTGGGCTTGGCGTGGAAGAGATACCAGTCTTCATCAGGTGGGCAGATCGTCAGCTTATTGAGCGAACCTTCGGCGATTTCGACGGCTTCGTTGGAAGCGTCGTTAGGCTCTCTGGCATCGTCGCTGCAAGAGGACGAGACGCAA
>CAYTHG010000108.1:0-11263 GCA_964437525.1 uncultured Myxococcales bacterium
CAATATGCCCAGAGCTGACGGCATGACCACATTGAAAGAATTGAAGTCCATGCCGGAAACCCGCGAGATACCCGTCATCATGTGCACATCGGAATCCGACAAGGCGGTTGTCATCGAGGCGATACGCTCCGGTGCAAAAGACTATATCGTCAAACCTTTCAACAAGGAAATCATCGCAGATAAGATCAAGAATCTTTAGGGGAACCATATTGGAGACGAGACAATGAAAGAGCGCAGATTAACTCTGTGGGGGATATTTGCTCTGCTGCTCTTTTGCTATCCCGTTGCGTTGTCTGCTGCAACAAATCAGGAAAAGCGCGAAATAATTTTCGCTCTGGACGACTCGGGCTCCATGAAAAAAACCGATAGCGCTGGCTTATCCAAGCAGGCGGCGGAGATGTTCATACGGCTGATGACCCCAAACGATCAGTTGGCAACGGTTTCATTTTCTTCCAAAGCGAAGCTGATAATGAAACCGACTTCCATGAATTCCTCTAAAAACAAAAAGTTGGCAGAGAAAAAGATCAAGACCTTGAAGCGCAGAGGCGCAAGAACAAACATCGAAGCACCGCTGGTCAACGCCTTGGAACATTTCTCCGAAAATACAAGCAGCAAAAAAGCCTTGTTATTGCTGACAGATGGCAAAATAGACTTGGACAACAAGCCCGGAACCTTGTCGGCAGCCGAAAGCAAATCACGCCAGAAAATTCTTAAAGAACTGCTAAGTGTATACAAACAACGCAAGATTCCGATTTATACCATAGCCTTCGGACAAGATGCCGATGTAGACCTCCTGAAAAGAATAGCTCTGGAAACGGGGGGCATTTTCTTCAAGCTGGATAGCCCCAAGGAAGTTACCAGAGTATATTTCACAATCTTCAATCAATATCGTTCACCGCAATTGGCTTTCGTGCAGGAAGGCGTTTTCACCATAGACACAGCCATCAAGGAGGCGACCTTGATCGTTCAGGCTGACATGCAGGATGAAGATGTTGAACTGCATACCCCTTCTGGAAAAATAAACACTCGCAGCAAACACAGCTCGAACATCAAATGGGGCGGCGGTGCAAGCTATCTGATGGTAACGATCAAAAATCCACAAGTCGGAGAATGGATGCTGAGAGGCATCACCGACGAAGAAGCCAAAATTCTGTTACTCACCAATATCAAGCTGAAAGCTCCAGCCAGGCGAATCAATTATTTCCAGGACGAGCCCATTTACGCACTGGCCAAGATAGACCTTGGAAAAGCTCCGGGCAAGCTTCTCAAATCGCTGCGTATATTTGCCGAGTTGATAAGATCCAACGGCAAAGTTGTAGACTCCATAGAATTGAAAGACAACGGATCGGGCGACGGCACCTGTGTCGAAGGCATGGTGGACCGCTGGTACGGAAATTATCATGCCGGAGTTTTCTCCAATAAGTACGGACTGGAAACAGGTATATACGCAGTAAGAGTAAGAGCATCGACTGCCACCTTCACAAGAGAGAGACAATACTCAATCCGCATTCACGAAGGTAGCTGGTTAAGACTTGCCAAGGAAAAATACGAAGTAGAAGAAGACGGCCAGCTTATCCTGCAAATGGAACTGACCAACGCTCACTTTATGAACTGTAAGCAAGGTATAAAACAGGAAATCCCTTGCGAGGTGCAGATGCCGACTCCACTGGCCATCAAGATAATCACTCCTTCAGACAAGGAAGAAAACACAAACGCTCTACCCAAAAGAGATAACTGGTTTGAATCGGTCTTTGCAACTCAAGCGGTTGAGGGCAAATACAAACTTCAGGCAAGTCTAATTACCTCCAGAAACTCACTGCTCTGCCTCAACCAGTCCATCGAAATACCCTTCAAAGTAGGGGTTGTTTCAAAAGATGACGTTTCTTTATCAGACGAGGACGAACAGGACGAGAAGGAAGAAGATTCTCTCTTTGCAATCCTGGGGATAATTGCAATCGGCGGCGCTGTTGTTCTGGCGTTAATTGTTGTCTACATGAAAAAGAAACAGGAATTGCTGCTGGCCCAGGCGGAACTGGAAAAAGCACGTCGAACACCAAGACCTGCAATAAATCAAAAAACAACTTCTGAAGTAAAAGATGAGACACAGCCAAACATTCAGGAAGTTCAAGAACGTCTTAAGACAGAGAGCCACGAAGCAATCGACGACATCTTGAACCAGTTAAAATCCAAAACCGGCCAGGTCGAACAGCAGGAAGATAAGCCCAAGAAGAAGTTCGTGGACAGCCTTGATCCCAAAGACAGGCAGAATATTTCCCAGGACGAAAAAGAGATGGCTGAAAGCAAGGATGAAATTGCCAGCGAAGTCGATAAAGTCGCCAGAAAGAAAGCAACTCGTTTGAGTGACATGAGCGGCTTGGACAAAGCTATCAGCAGACTTGAACGCAAAGCCGAAGTGACTCAGAAGGTAGAAGAGAAAAAAGTCCTGGAAGAAATCGAGAAAGAATAAAATACACTTCCATATTGCCAAGAAACTAAAAGCCTGATTGGTACCGACCAATCAGGCTTTTTATCTGGCAATCTTGATTTTTGATTTCAATCTTTATTTACTGAGCAGAGAAACAATTTTCTGCGGAATATCGTCGAGCGAAGCAATAACTTCTGCCGCCCCGATATCGATAGCGACTTTGGGCATACCAAAGACAACGCAGGAGGCTTCATCCTGAGCGATTGTATGCGCTCCGGCTTTTTTCATTTCCAATAGCCCCTTAGCACCATCGCCTCCCATGCCAGTCAGAATAACTCCGACAGCATTTTTTCCGGCAGTCTGAGCAGCCGACCTGAACATAACATCCACTGAAGGACGATGACGATTGACCAAGGGTCCGTCTTTTACACTTACATAGTAACGGGCTCCCGATCTGCGCAAGAGCATGTGCTTGTCGCCAGGCGCTATCAAAGCCACACCACTAGTGATGGAATCACCGTCACAGGCTTCTTTGACTGTCATCTGAGAATTACCACTCAATCTTTCGGCGAAAGAATTTGTGAAGTATTTCGGCATATGCTGAGTGATGATTGTGCCGGGCGTGTTGTGAGGCAAGCGGGACAATATTCGCTCCAAAGCAACCGTACCGCCGGTAGAAGAACCGATAGCCAGAATTTGATTGGTCGTTTTTGCAACTGATGTTAGAGAGAGCGCTCCGGTGGCAGTGGGCTTGGTGATTTTCCTTTTGACATCCACTCTGGCTGCGGCTTTTACCTTGTCGATCAATTCCACAGCCATATCGCCCACGGTATAAGCGGCTCCTGGCTTGCACATAACTTCTATGGCACCGGCATCAATCGCTTCAAGCGCCAATCCGCTGCCATCGGCAGTCAACGATGAAACTACTACAATAGGAACTGGATGATAGCGCATCAGCTTACGCAAAAAGGTAATGCCGTCCATGCGAGGCATTTCCATATCCAAGGTTATGACATCGGGCTTTTTCTCAATAATCATATCCCTTGCTACATAAGGATCAGGCGCAGCCCCAACCACCTCTATTTCGGGGTCCTTTGACAACTGCTTCTGGAATATCTGCCTGACGATCGCGGAATCGTCAACTATCAAGACTTTAATCATTTTGCACCCTCGCTATCCGGCAGAGGAGGAAACCAATCGGATTTACGAACCTGAGTAGTTTTGATAATTGCCACTTCATCCGTTCCACTCAAATATATTAGTTTACGACCTCGCCTTCCGCCTACATCCTCATCATGAATGCTTATCTTTTTCTTCAATATTGCGTCTCGGCTAATCTCCACGTTTCCTCGGGCGATTTCTCTTTGCCTAACATTTGCCCACGCAGGCCAAGCTCCTCCGTAAATATTTGCCCTAAGGTCTTTCACGTCGGAACCCAAAGAAATAAAACCGTTCATCAAAGCTACTACAGCCGGAAGTCCAAAGAGCGGAGTCGGCGCTTGATCTTCTTCAGGCAATGGCCTGATAAAATGGCAGACGCCACCACGCCTTAACTCAACGTCATAGATAGTCACGACAACAGAAGAAGCGATCACGGTAACCACAGCAATATTTGAATCCGGAATAAGCACGTTACCCGGCTCAAGTATATAAGTTTCACTGGGACCGTTCTGCTCATCTCTGAGATTCTGGAAGTTCAGATTGTTCGAGTCATCCTTGCGCATCCTACTACCTAATCAAGAAAAGCTGCGATTTCGACCCTGCTGATTTCTTCTGCCATCATAGAACCTGAAACACTGGCTGCCATTTTGATCTTTTCGTAGCCATCGGGCTCAAGAACCTTTAGATCAGGCACAGAGAATTTGACCAGCACTTCGTCACCAAAGGCCTGTGCCGTCATGACACCGCTTATCATATTGAGCATCTCACCGATTGCCCCGGCAGCTTTGTCTTTAAGCTCCGGATCGTCGAGATCCACTCCCAGAAGATTGGCGGCCAACTCGGTTGCAAACTTGTAAGAAGCTGCAAGTACAAGCCGCCCACTCTCCGGTCCTTCAAAATTCATCATGGCCATAACGACAGGGCTGTCAAATGGCGGGGGCTGATCCACAGGATCGCTGAATATGAAAGCGGCTTCCTCAAAAACCTGGGATGCAACCGAAACCAGCAACTCTTCATTGAATTTGCTACTCATCTTTATCACCCCCAATGCTTTTCAATACATCGTTGACAACATCGCGGAAGCTTTCCGGTCGGAAAGGCTTCTTGATATACGCCCTGATACCTTGCTTCTTCAATTCGTCGATGCGGGTCTGGCTGTGCTCAGAGGATACGATAACCACCGGAATACTCACCAACAGGTTGTCCTCAGACATCTTTTCGACCAACTCCATACCGTTCATTTCAGGCATGTTCAAATCTGCCAGAACGATATCGACCCATTCTTTGTCCAACACCTCAAGTGCTTCCAGGCCGTTGGCTGCTTCAAAGATCTCCGCCACCTCAAGCCCCGACATGCTTATCGACTTCCTAACTATTCTTCTGATTATGTCGGAATCATCCACTATCAGAATTCGATAGGCCATCACATTTCTCCCTGAAGACTTCCTTAAAAGATTTCGCCCAACGCCTGAATCTGCTCAAGCGATTCAGACACTACAAATTCCATTCTCTGCACTTTAAGCCCCATGCGTTTCAAGACTCCCTGCTCCAGTCTCCTGTGCAACTCAGCCACATCCGCGCCGTAACCCAGCATATGGGAGGCTGCATTTGCAACGTGAATCAGGTCCAGCAGAGTAGTATCGACACCGGCTGGTGCCTGTAAGGGGTCATGGTGCCAGCGGGCCGCCAAAGCAATTTGAGGAGGCAGGTTCCAAATCTGCGCCAGAGCGCTTCCCACCTCGCAATGATCGGTTCCCAAAAGCTCGCGCTCCACTTCAAGCATCGTCATGGGACCGTTAAAAATATGGTTCTGCATATTTTCCAGTTGGTCACCCAAGAACGAGCCTACGGCCAGTTTACCTATATCGTGCAGTAGCCCGGCGGTGTAGGCCAGATCGGGAGCTTTTATTCCCAGTTCCACAGTGAGTTTTTCACCCAGTATGGCAACGGAAATACAATGCTTCCAGAAACTCTCCGCCTCGACTTCGTATCCGGGAATCTTCGATGGCAAGATCTTCATCAAGGAGGCACTGGTAGCGACCTCGAAGACTCGCTCGACTCCCATCAAGGTTATTGCCTGTCTGACACTTCGCACTTCTCGCGGACAACCGAAGAATGCAGAGTTTGCGATCCTCAAGAGATTGGTTGTCAACGACGGATCGTGCCTGATGACTTTTTCGAAGTCGGCAGAACTGCTGTTCTCGTCATTCAGCAGTTGAGACAGCTTGACAACCACATTCGAGATGGATGGCAAATCTTTGATTTTTGCGATCATTTTTTCCTGGGAGATCTTAATTCTTCAACCTCCCCACCCGAACTGATGGTCACTCGTCCATCCTGCAAATAAAGCTTCACAGTACGGGACTTGGAACCACCGACATCTTCGGCGTGAATCATTACATTGTTTTTCCAGAATATTTTGCGCAAGACGGTGTAGTTGCGTCGCCCTATATCAAAGGTGCCGTTGTCGTCATAGAGCTTTCCGCCACCCGCGACTTTGACAACTATGTTTTCCTTCTTGCAACCAACGGCATACATTTTCTCGAAAAGCAAGGGAACACCCGTATCTGCGAACATTGCAGGTTTTATCTTGGCCTTTTCCGGTGAAGTAGACGACAAAGGCAACATGTAATGAATCATACCTCCTGCCTTTCGCCCAGGGTCGTAGAGAATCACCGACACACAGGAACCCAGCGCATATGTCACCAATACATCATCATGCTTGTCTGTTACAGCCAGATCCGAAATATCAACTGTAATCATATTAATAATGCTCCATATCAACAGTCGAACTCATGACGCTCCCTCTTCAGAAAAGCATTCACAAACTCAATAAGTAAAAGGCATAACCCATTATTGCAATACCCAAAAAAAGGATAGAGTAAAACTCAAACCCCTGACCTATCTCGATATTCTGAAAGGATTCATTAGCCGCAATAAACTCTTTAACCTCATCACCGATATAATGAGAAAATAGTTTATTGCCTGACTGGTCGGCCTGAGTCCTTATATAAGAATCGATATCCATGCAATTCATAATAAACAACCTTCAATTAAATTAAGGGAATAAGCGTAAATACACATAATTCAAATACTCTTCTCATAAACCGAAGGGCGAATCACTCTCAGACCATGTTCAACACCGGATAGAGTTTCGGTATGTCCGACCACCAGAATCCCACCCGGCTTCAGCAATCTTTCCACATCGGATATCAGTCTTTGCCTGACAGCCTTATCAAAATAAATCATCACGTTTCTACAGAAAACAAAATCAAGCGGGCCACTCATGGGAAAAGGAGGTGTAGACAGGTTCAGGCGTTTGAACAGAACGGTCTGTCTCACTTCGGGCTTGATCTCGTATATATCGTCTGATTTTTCTTTTGCTTTGTGCCGGATCATGTACTTGCTGCGCTGATTACTGGAAACAGGTTCGACTCTGTCGGCAGGGTATTTCCCTTCTGTCGCTTTGGATAGAATGCGAGTCGAGATATCCGTTGCCAGCAATTTGAAATCTACCTCATAACCTGCGATGGTATCCAGCATAGTCATCACGATGGAGTAAGGCTCTTCGCCACTTGAGGACGCAGCAGACCAGAGACGAAAACGAGTCTGACCGCTTTTCATCCAAATCTTGATGTATTTTTCGAGTTCTTCGAAATGATCCATCTCTCTGTAGAAATGGGTGTAGTTGGTGGAGATGGCATCGAGAAAGTTTACCAGTTCCGATTCGCTATCGTCGTTTTCGAGAAAGCCTATATATTCGCTGACCGAATTCATCTTCAAGGCACGCAGACGCTTTGAGACTCTGGCACTGACCAGAGCTTCTTTACCTTCCTTCAAGTCGATGCCGGCTTTCTGGTAGGCTATATCACAAAATTTCTTAAATTGTCGGGCTTCCATTTAATAACTCTCTATACTTCATTCACTCAAACATGCATCCAACCAAGACTTACAAACCGCTTCCGGCAAGATCTTCAAGCTTCAAAATGCAAGCGTGGTAATCTTTTGAGTTCCATAAACGCCCGTTCTTGGCAGAATAAATTCTGGTAATATTCAAAGCAATTGTCTGCAATATCAAACGTGACTGGAAAAGATCCGAATCCTTGCCCTCAGGGTCGCTGACTTCTCCCAGCCCGTATTCGTCGCTGCAATAGTAGAACCAGCAAACCAACGGCCTTGAAGCATATATCTTGCAGCGGGAGTCATCGGCTAATAGCAGACAATCTCCACCTTCGTCCTTTGCAAGATAGAAAGTCCCCTCAGGAGTAAGTTCTTTCCCAATATATTTATCGAATATCTCTTCAGGCGAAACAGCTAGACCTTTTGCAAGATTATGAACGTCAAGGATCGAAACGGGAATATCAAGGCGGC
Source organism: uncultured Myxococcales bacterium (assembly GCA_964437525.1). Taxonomy (GTDB): domain Bacteria; phylum Myxococcota_A; class SURF-8; order SURF-8; family SURF-8; genus JAKQSH01. Next base: position 7,958 of record CAYTHG010000108.1, read on the forward strand.
AGCATTCACCGCACATGCGACAAGCTGGTGCCTTTCCCTCAAGCGGGCAATTTTTCAGGTCGAGCTTCTGAACGTCCTGTTCTAAATTGTCGCATCCCAAACGGCTCATCATGCTCCTCTGACAACACAATAATTAAAGAAATCGTTTTCATGTCCAAATTCATCACGCAAAGCGCGATTCATTTTTCCGACTAGCCCGGTGACGGAATCGAGAATAAAAATGTAAAAATTCCCGATACCGCCACCGGGTTTGCTTTGGAGTTTACTGGCATTCGACCGGATACAAAGCTTGCCTTCCCTGGCTGCTTCGGCAGGGACAGTAATATCGCGTATCGATCCTTCGATCTTTTCCATCAGCGTTTCGGCTGACAAGGCGACACTACACCGTCCGGATCCATACCCAAAACTCTCAATTGACTTTGAACTTCTTGAAATTGCTTCCGGTGTTCGAACGGAAGGAAGAAGACTTATTAAACTACAAGAAGGAGTAGAGGAGACATCAAGCATTCCATTTTCGGCATCACCGTCAAAGCTGCTATTTCTCACATGGAGCATTCCAGCTTTGACGCTGACTTGTCCTTTTTCCCAATTTCTTTCCTCTCTCAAAATGTCCCCTCCGCACAAAGGCCACCCAATTAAAGCACAAACGGAACCTGAAGCGTTTACCATCGCTTCATTATGGCTATTTAAACCCTCTGTAAAGTCCAAATTCACGCCATTTACCGGACAATCGTTATCGTCCATTCCCATCGATCGGCTTTCCCCAAAGACCGGATCGACTTCCATATCCATGCTTTCTTTCGAGCATCGTGAGATTTTACTCACTGCCAGGCGGCAATCGTTCCAATTTCCTTCTTCGTTTTTATTGGTATTAAAATTCTCGGATGAATCAATGAAACGCGCAGCAACCACACCAAGGGCATCCGCCGATGTATATAGCTTCCAGGTTGTCAGTCCGCGCATCATTTCCATGACCCTCAAAATATGGGGTTAGCACAACCAGAAGTCCGACCTACGACACACTATTTACGTCGGACACTTAAAACCGAATACTTAAGCTTCGGCCACTTTCGAAATAATCTCAGCATCCTCGCTGGAGAGCACTTTCGCGATGTCCAGCAGGAATATCACCCTCTTTTCAGCCTTGCCTACGCCCAGAATAAACTCAGTATCAAGCGAGGCGCTACCGAAGGTGGGAGGAGGCTCGATCTGCCCTGCTGCAATATCGAAGACTTCGAGCACCTCATCGACCAGAATACCCATGGTGAAATCACGGTCTTTGTATGCATACTGAACCACGATAATGACAGTCTGATCGGTGGCTTCAACCTTTGACATACCGAACTTCAGACGCAAATCGATTACAGGAATGATTTTCCCGCGCAGGTTGATGACTCCCCTGATAAATTCATTGGTGCGCGGAACGCGGGTGATATCCATCAGCCCGATAATCTCTCGCACTTTCAGAATCTCAAGGCCGTACTCCTCATCGGCTAACTTGAAAGTCATGTACTTTCCGGCCAACGATTCGCCAAAATCAATCTCGGCAGGTGTATCTTGAAGGTTATATTTTGTTTCAACTGCTTCGCTTGTCATGTTCTAGCCTCCTTTTACCAAATCACGATTCTTTGTCTATAATGAAATCTTAAATAAAATAATTATCTATACCTGTTGTTGTTCTTTATTTATATAGTTGCTCTATTTTTTATCAAGCTCGGAGCGCCTGAGTTCGTCATGTAAAGCTCCGATCTCTTCGACGTTCAGAATCAGTCCGACTTTACCATCGGAAAGAATGGCGGCACCTGAGACAAACTTCATCTGCATTTCATCCAGACCGCTTTCAAGACTTTTGATGACCACTTGCTGCTGAGAAAGCACGTCATCGACCATCAAGGCGACATGCTTGCCGAAACTTTCCAGAATCACCACCAGAGCATTGACCGGATCCTGCTCGGCATCCTTGATTCCAAACAAATTATCCATCCTGTAGAGGGGATAAATCTCTCCACGGACATTTATCAACTCGCCCTTTTCCGCCAATGAATAAAGCATGGATTTTTCGGGGCGAATGGATTCTATAATTGAAAGAGTGGGAACTATGTATTTGTCTTTGCCACAGGATACGACCATTCCATCGATAATCGCCAAGGTCAGAGGCAGAATCATCTTGAAGGTAGTGCCTTCACCCGGAACGGAATCAACTATCACCCTGCCGCGCATACCTTCGATGTTACGCTTGACAACGTCCATACCGACACCACGACCGGATATTTCAGTGACTTTTTTAGCTGTCGAGAAACCCGGAGCAAAAATGAGTCCGTATATTTCCTGATCGCTGAGTTTTTCGTTTTCTTTGATGAGTCCCTGTTTTAAAGCCTTTTCCAGAATAGCTTCGCGATTCAAGCCCTTTCCGTCGTCTTTGAGTTCGACGACAATGCTGCCGCCTTCATGGTAGGCCGAAAGCGTTACCGTGCCAGCCACCTGTTTTCCAGTTTTGATGCGTTCATCTTTTGATTCAATACCGTGATCGACTGAATTTCGGATCATGTGAACCAGTGGGTCTCCGATCTGCTCGACCATACTGCGGTCCATTTCCGAATCTTCGCCGGATTGCACAAAATTGATGATCTTGCCGCTTTTACGCGACAAATCACGAACCATACGGGCCATCTTCTGGAAAGTGGCGCGAATGGGAACCATCCTCATTCGCATACCCACACTCTGTAAATCTCTGGTTATCTTTCCAAGCTGGCTCAGATAATTGGAAATGCGCGGTTCCTGAATGCCCATTATTTCCGGGGCATTGACCACCATAGACTCGACGATGACAAGTTCGCCTATCATTTCGACCAGACTATCGACTCTTTCCAGATCGACTTTGACGGTCTCCTTGAGCTTGTTTCCGGCCTTGGCCTCTACTCCACGTTTTTGTGAACGCAAAGCCTGAGCCACCTGCTTGGGCTTGACAGTCCCGTCTTTTACAAGTTGCTCGCCTATACGCAGACCGGTTTCTTTTTGCTTACCCAAAGCTTCGGAAACTTCCTTCTGCTCAAGAACACCATCTGTAACCAGAACTTCGCCCAGCTTTGAATCGGGATCGGAAGAGCGGATTTCGTCCCCTTCGATGGGCTTCCCTTCAATAACGGCCTCAAGCTTTTTCAAAAGGCTTTGAAGACCGGGAGCACGAGGAATCTCGAGACTCTCTTCGATTGCCAAACGCACGCCGTCCATCATGTTACGCATCAACTCGGTGGAGTCGAATACCAAGTCAAGAGAAACTCCGTTCAATTCATGCGTTCCCTGACG
>CAYTHG010000109.1:0-11163 GCA_964437525.1 uncultured Myxococcales bacterium
AAACGACCCGAATAAAAACTCCGAGAACATTGCCCTTATAGTCCATCAGTCCGGAAATACCCTTTGAAGAATCTGCCAGATTGATGGTTTCTCTCTGAGCGGAGATTGCATAACCTTCAGGGTCAAACTCAGACTCTTCCATATCCTCAAGCGCAAATTCGACTTCACCTTCCGAGATTTCGAATTCATCATCCTGGTCGCCATCCATCTCTCCGTCCTGATCTCCATCGCCATTCTGCACTTTGTCGAAATCGACATCGATTTCGATCACATCGCTCTGGTAATCGACTTTGAGAGGAATCGAAAGAACATCCTGGCAAAAGTCACTACCCAAAAACTGAGTAGAGAGTAAAGCCAGAACTATTATTCCTATATACCTGTATTTCAGGTCTTTAGTCATTTACGTCCAGTTTCTGCAACGGCTGACTTATTGAAAGATCTCAACTGGCGGAGCCCATGTGCCGCTTTGACGCATCATCCGCCATTTGCGAGTGCTGGCTGCGCCATCGTCGGTGAATTTTTCGTCTGCAATCTGGTATTCAAGGACATCGTCTACATAGATCCTGATGTCGCAAGTGGCATCCTGCTCTCCTACCCCAAACGGGCAATTGTAAACGGAATCGGGACAGTTGTTGTCAAAAGTCAACCAGATTTTGTATGGTCCGTCAGGCGGATTGGTATGAGTGATGCTTTCAACCTGACCGCTATCTGTGGCATGACCGGAAGCGTTTACAATCACGTTTCCGTTGTTATCGGGGTCCGGCAGTATGCAGGAACCCGAACCCGAGTTTTCCTCGTCGCAGACCTTGCCTGCAGGAACTTCCCAGCCTAAGTCCATATCGCTTGCTCCGCTGATATTTTCACAGGCCATCTCGATCTTGATTCTGTTCGAGTTGCTGCCAGCGATAATGTTGACGGTCCTTGCATCAGAAACCATCCCAGCCTCGTCTGTCACAACCAGACTCAGCATGTATGTTCCGGCGACATCGAAATAAACCGAGACATTGGTTGCATCGACTGAGGGAGTGATAGTCGAATAAGAACCCTGCGGCTTGAACAGTTGCCAAGCATATTCCAGTTTGCCTGAATCGCCATCGGGATCGTATGAAATATTGCCGAAGAAATCCACACCGGCCTCGGGAGCTACTTCATGGGTTCCCGGCATATCAGCGCCGTGGCTCTCAAGAGAAATACCGGCAATCGGTTTCTGGTTGACCACCCCGCCGTGCGCGACAATTGGCAGATAGAATGTTTTGTTGCCTTCAAAATCGGTAGCCACAGCAAGATTACAACTGTAATCGGTATCTTCTTTGTCAGGAGCGAAATTCAACTCGAAAGAGGCATGACCGAAAGCAATAATCTCAAACCCCTTGTCGGCGTCATCCTGAAATGTGAAAATATCCATCCAGTTATTGAGACCTTCGATGTTCATATAGCGAACATTTATGGTTTCGGCAGTTGTGTTCTCAATACCGACTTCAAGAAGTTTTTCATCGGTTTTTTCCACATATCCATAATTCAAGGGATAAGGGAAAAGATTCAAAGCCGCTTGGATAGCGGTACCGCTGATTGCGACTTCGTGCGTCTGAACCAGATCCTGATCTTCGAGTTTGTATTTGAACAGGATGCTCCCGCCATATTCAGCAATAGCATCAGGATCGAAATACACACTGAAAGTGGTGCCCTGGCCGCCCATCAATTCGACAGGAGATTCTTCCGTGATTTCCGCACCGCCGTCCAATCTTTCCATGGAGAACACAGCACCGCCATCATTGTTTACCTCGGCGCCGACAAGATACAGCTTGGCGGTTCCGCCACCGGCGTTGGCAGCATCCACTCTCATTAAGCTGGAAGGAGTGCCTAAGGGCTTCTCCAAAAATTCTACTGCTTCGGGATGCGTGGTAAATTCGGCATTTCCTTGCGGGGCGATGATCTCGGCTGTCACCGTAAGCTCGTATGCCGGTTCATTATCCGAATCGTTGTTGATGGTCAATACATTACTGACCGAACCTAAACCGGATGGTTCCAACTTGACATGGAAACTCCTGCTTCCATCAGGCTGAACTCCGATTGACTCGACATAATCGACCAGCATGAAAGCGTCTTCTACAGTATTTTCCCAAGCTGCATTGAACAACAGGAAAGGCGTATTGCCGTTGTTGGAAACGATTACTTCCCCGATGGGCATTTGATCGGATTCGACTACACCGAAATCCAACAGACCGTCGGGATAGATTTCAAAGATTCGGGTCGGTTCCAATCCGTCTCCATCCGACTCCACTTCGCACTCGGAAGACATTAAACAAACACTGCGGCCGCCGTAAGTCTGACAACAGGAGCCGGACAGTTTGGCTTCGCAATCATTGTCTGTTGCACATGCAAGCGAGCAGAACAGTGAACCTTCATAATCAAGACAAAGTCCGCCTTCGCACTCGGTATCCAAGGCACAGACATCACCCATTCCCGACAACACTGGTCCATTGTCATCGGCTTTTTCATCGTCCCCAGCGCATGAGAATGCAAACAGAACAACAATCAAAGCCAAGAGAACCAAATACGAACGGTCGATAAGCTTCATTTTCAACCTTCCTTATAAATTGCCCAAACAAAGTTCAGCTTATTCGCTTAATTTACTATTTTAAGATCATTATGCAGGAGCGTCAAACAACTTTAACTCTAAAATCAAAGTTAATTCGACGTTTTTTCAAAAACAGCCCAATTTTAAGGAGCATTTCCACTTTATTGCTTGTCGGACACCGCCAAAGCGAGGTCATAAGCTTCCTTGCGTTTGATTTGATATCTTTTTCTCAACTCATCGGCGATATCCCGCACGCTCATGCCCTGTTCTGCCAAATTTGTTGCTTCGTTTTCAATATCGGCAACTTCCACTTCCTCTTCCAAAGCTCCTTCGACAACAAGTGTCAGCTCTCCCTTTATGCCTTCTTCGGCTACACGCGCCGCCAACTCGTGCAGGCTGCCGGACCTGAATTCCTCATAGATCTTGGTCAGCTCTCTGACCAGCACGGCCTTACGTTCGCCCCAGACTTCACCGATATCCTGCAAGTGCCTGGCCGCTTTGTATGGAGAAAGATACAATATCAATGTTCCCTTATATGCGGAATTATCTTGGAGCCAGCGCTTTCTCGCTCCTTGAGCGTCCGGGGGAAATCCAAGAAAAGTGAATTTGTCGGTGGGAAGACCGGAGGCGGATACAGCCGCGATTGCAGCACATGCTCCCGGTATGGGAACGACATCGATACCGACTTCTCGACAGGCTCTGACCAAAGGAAAACCCGGATCGGAGATAGCAGGTGTTCCGGCATCGGATATCAAGGCCACGTTGTCGCCGGATTCAATACGGGCTAAAACGCTTTCAATTTTCTGCTTCTCGTTGTGCTCGTGCAAACTTTGCAGGCGAGTCTCAATATCGAAGCGCTGCCAGAGTTTCCTTGAATGCCGCGTGTCCTCGGCATAAACCACATCGACTTCCGACAGAATTCGGACGGCGCGATAACTCATATCTTCTATATTGCCTATGGGTGTCGCCACCAAATAAAGCTTTCCCATACTCATAACTCCTAACCCGGATTAAGCCATAAACGCATCTGGAACAAAACTTATATCCGGTTCTTCATCAGGGGAAAAGACAATTCCTATCGCCCCGAAAGAAACCGGCTGTTCTGCTATGCCCTCCTGGGCCAGATAATACTCTGCCACTCTTATCACGCGCTTTTGCTTGGGGCGGGTTATGGTTTCCAAAGGATGCCCATGTTGCGCCAGCCAGCGACTGCGAACTTCGACAAAGCACAATTCATCGTCTTTTTTTGCGATAATATCCACTTCGCCGCCTGAATAGCGGTAATTGCGAGCAAGAATGCGGTAACCTTGCCTCTCCAGAAACTCTTTAGCCAGACGCTCGCCCTCCCTGCCCAGTGCCTGTTTATCCATTGAGTATTCTTTTTTTTCGCTTTGCTTTGACACAACTGGCTCCTGTTAGTAAAATGAATACACTTAAAATACTGGAGAGAACCGCATTCAATGGCCAGCAGCGAAGCAATACTTATACAAATCACTCCCGAAGATGTCCGCAGGGGCAAGACGGATCACATACGTGACCGGATTGTAGAACTGGCCGAGGACCACGATAGCATAATAGACAATGAGGGCAAGATCATATTCGATCTTGACGATGTCGTATCGGAGAATGAAGAGCCGGGAGAAAACAAGGAGCTGCGAAAGTTTTTTCAGCAACTGGACAGAGAAGTACCCTACCTGCCCTTCTTCCTTTCAGGAAATCCCGAATACGCTCAGACGCCGCTATATGCCAGCCTGATAGTCCCTTTCAATCTCGAAGGCGAATCATTTAAATTCGATCGTCGCAAACTGGAAAAATTCGCTCAGGATAAAATCCAGTCCATAAAAGACCTGTGCGGTCTGCGGGGCATCGACTCCGGCATAAGCATAAACAACTTCTGTGAGCAGTTGAATCTCGAAGTCGTCGAAGAAAACCCATCGGAGGAAAAACGATATCCCTTCAAACCGGAGAAGATAACCTCCGAGTCACTGCTTGATTTCTTCAAGTCGGGTTATTATTTTCACACTGTCGATGCCTCAGACGAACCGGTTCTGTTCGTACAGGTAGACGATCCGGAAAACGCCTATTATGCAGACGCCGGTTTCTCGGCATTCCTTTTCGAGTCCTCTCATTATCCGGTAATTGCTCTGGAGATGAGTCTTAAGGACAGACCCGACAACCCCCTTAAAATGTTGTTCGTCTACGATATCGCCGTAGAACGTCACCTGCAGGAGTTGCATGGCTACACAGAAATGCGTCACCTGCTGACATATTTCCTGTTCCGCGATGAAGCAGACGAACTGATGTACGGCTTTACCAGAGCCATAGAGATCGATGAAGAATTGCGCGAGAGCATAGCGCGCCTGATGCCCAAGGCATCGAGCCAGTTGCGCGCCATACCCAAAACGGCACGTAATTTCTCAAAAGCGGTAGAAGAGCTTTACCGCTCACAACTTGACGAGGAACAGCTTCAGGAAATTGAAGAAGAGGAACTGGAAGAAGAACAACCGCCGGAAGAAGAGATTGAAAACACTCCCGCACCGGAACCCGACAGCCTGCGCGATCAGATATTCTCCGAAACACTTTCCATCGACTCTTCAGACAAGATCCCGACACCCGAAGACCCGCAACTTGATCTTCCTTTGGCTTCTCCTCCAAAAACTTACAGTGAAGAGGAAGAGCCTGAAATATTACAGGAAATAGAAATCCTCGGGGAATCGGAAAAAAGTGAATCCGAGCCTAAAAAAAAGATAACCCGCGTGGAAATGCCTTCCGACGCCCAGTTTTCGTCGGAAACACTGCCTGCCCATATACAGAAAATAGCCAGAGCGCTCTCAAAACCGGTAAGGCGTCCCAACAAAGAAATTACCGGAGAGTTGACCATCGATCCCGCGCCAACCAGAGTTATTATGCGCGAGGAAGACCAGATGGAGCGCATGTCCCGTCGTTTTGTCATCATCCAGAACAGGCTGGATCAAAGCGAACGCGAAAGCCTGCGTATGCGACAGGAAACTGGTCAGTTGAGAGACGAAATCGAAAGGCTGGAACGCGAAAATCTGGCCTTAAAACAACGCTGGTGGAAATTCTGGAAATAGCACTTGCCAACAAATGAATTTTGAGTTTTACTCTCTGCGCTTGAAGTTAAGGCTTAGGGGCTTTTACGCCCTTACATGTTCAACCATTTGCTAAGTAAAGGAAGTCGAGGTTGGAGATGAATACACAAGAATTGATCGCTTTAGAAAAACAGTATGTTGCTCCCAATTACAAACCGCTTGATGTAGTAATCGCCAGAGGCGAAGGCGCCTGGGTTATAGATGTCGAAGGCAAAAAATACCTCGACTGTCTGGCGGCCTACTCTGCCTTGAACCAGGGTTACATTCACACTCGCGTGCTTGACGTAATGATCGAACAGGCGAAAAAGTGCACACTGACTTCGCGTGCTTTCCGCAACGATCAGCTTCCGCTTTATGCCAAGCAGCTTTGCGAAATGACAGGCGCGGAGATGATGCTCCCCATGAACACCGGCGCTGAAGCGGTCGAAACCGCCATCAAAGCCGCCCGCCTGTGGGGATATGAAATCAAAAAAGTCCCGGCCAATCAAGCGCGCATAATAACCTTCGAAGGCAACTTCCACGGCCGCACGACCACCATCGTCAGCTTCTCCGACGATCCCAGTTCTTATGAAGGCTTCGGCCCGTTGACCCCCGGCTTCGACATTCTCCCCTATGGCGACATCGAAGCTGTCAAAAAAGCCATCACCCCCGAAACCGTCGGCGTATTGATCGAGCCGATCCAGGGTGAAGCTGGTGTCAGAATTCCCCCGAAGGGATTCATGAAAGAACTGGAGAACGTCTGTCGTGAAAACAACGTTCTGTTCATCTGCGACGAAATCCAGAGCGGACTGGGACGCACCGGCAAAATGATGGCCCACCACTGGGAAGATGTAAACCCGGACCTGATTTGCCTCGGCAAAGCCCTCTCAGCCGGTTTTTATCCGGTATCCGCCGTTATCGGCAAACGCGACATACTCAGCCTGATCGGTCCCGGACGCCACGGCTCGACTTACGGCGGCAGCCCCCTGGCCTGTGCCATTGCTAAAGAAGCCTTAAGCGTTCTGGTTGAAGAAAATCTGATCGAAAGAGCAAACGAGTTGGGCAATTACTTCATGGACAAACTCAAAGCCATGAACAGCCCGCACGTAAAAGAGATCAGAGGTCGCGGATTGTGGTTCGGCATAGACCTGCACCCCGAAGCCGGTGGCGCACGCAAATTCACCGAAGCATTGATGGAAAAGGGAATGCTCTGCAAAGAGACGCATACTCACACCATCCGCCTCGCTCCTCCGTTGACCATCACCAAGGAGGACCTCGACTGGGCTATCAATACTCTCTATGAGGTTTTGGAGCACAAAGGCTGATTAGTCTTCGCTTTCCCAGACAGCTTTAGCTCGGGCGGTATACTTACCGTCCGAGCCATAAAGGACAAACGGCCCCTCCACTGTGAGGGGCTTTCCTTTACCCTTTCGGGCCTCGGCTAAAACCAGCACTGCCTTTTCACCGTCTCTGGAATGAACGAATCTTAGCCGCGTCGGTGTCAGCCTGTTACGCACAAAGGACGCCAGCACATCGGCGCTACGTTCGGCAGGATAAATAAGCGCCACCCGCCCGCCATCTCGCAGACACTTGCGGGCAATACAATTGATATCATCCACATTGCACAAAAGCTCATGCCTCGCAATGGCAACACTTTTGTCGGGATTGGGAAAACCGCATCCTTCTTTAAAGAAAGGAGGATTTGAAACGATCAGATCAAAAGAATTGTGATTGCTTGCGTCCAACTCACGCAAGTCGCGCTGAAGAACATCGAAGACATCGCCAAGCCCGTTGATATCGCCGTTACGTCGAGCCAAATTAGCCAATGGCTCCTGAACTTCGACTCCGGTAGCATGGCTGGCTTTGCCGGATGTAAGCAACATCAGGCCAATGATGCCGCAACCGCAGCCCAAATCCAGGACTTTCGCAGGTCTGCGCGTTTTCACAAAATCGGCCAGCAAGGGCGCATCTATGGAATAACGATAACCTTTTTTAGGCTGGATAAGATAAACCTTGCCGCGCCAAATACCATCAAGCGTTTCTGTATCGGGATCGAACTTGACTTGCTCCAGGGGGATCTGTCGTTTACTCACTTGTGGAACTCACAGCTTTCATAATGTCGTCATAGGAAATCGGACCTTGGCGCAGAACTTCTATTTTCCCATCCGAGACATTGACCACTGTCGATGGATTCCAGCCTCTGCATTTGCCCGACAATACTCCCGCTATCTTCGTATCGAAATGAATAAACAAATCGTCAAGACCGGCAATCTCAGACTGCTCGCTATAATTGGCACTTGTGCTGGTCAAAGGTCTACCGACACGAGATGCAAGCTGTGCCGTTTCCACAAGCGATGAGCAACGGAAGCCCACATTGCCGTCAGGCGTAGCTATTCCGTCAGCGAAGATTCCCGGCTTCGCCTTTAAGACAAGCGTCAACGGACCCGGCCAGAATTCATCCATAATGCTCTTTGCCTCTTGCGGAATGGACTCCACGTATTCATCCATGCAGTCAGAATCCGGCACTAGAACGGAAATACCCCGTTGGGAGTCCATTCCTTTCAATTTACGCAAATCCTCTACGGCCTTGGCATCATCGGCCAATACAGCAAGGCCGTAACAGGTCTCTGTAGGATAAGCAACGATACCGCCATCAAGAATTTCCCTCGCCGCCTGCTCTACTGTATAAACTTTCAAGGCTCAGCCTTTCTCAAGCTCTTTAGCCAGTTTGCGATCTGCGTCCACAACTTTTTTAGCTTGCGCTTTTCTGAACTCTACAAGTTTATTCTGCAATTTATCATCGCCACTTGCAAGCATTTCCACAGCAAACAAACCGGCGTTACGTGCTCCGGCTTTGCCTATGCCCATGCTTGCCACTGGCACACCGGGAGGCATCTGCACGGTGGATAAAAGCGCATCCAATCCTCCAAGCGTGGAGGCATCTATGGGAACGCCTATAACCGGCAAGGTTGTCTGTGCGGCAACCACGCCAGCGAGGTGAGCGGCCATACCCGCACCGATAATAAAGCACTTGGCTCCGTCTTTTACCGCCTGTTTAACAAGACGGGCTGTGCGTTCGTGTGTACGATGCGCGGACGATACTGCCATTTTAACCGGAACACCGAAATCATTCAGGACATCGTATGCGGCCCGCATGATACCGGCATCGGAAGCGCTGCCCATCAAGATAAGAACTTTGTATTCAGATTTCTTCTTTACAGTCATAATCTCCACTTCTCTTATTTACGATTTAAAGCTTTATCTGCAATATCCATACGATAATGAACTTTTTCCCACGAGATTTTCTTTACGGCCTGATATGCCAGGCGCTGAGCTTCCGAAACGCTGTCGCCCAGCGCGGTAACGCCCAACACTCTGCCGCCGGTATTGACCCACTGGCCATCCTGCTTCTTTGTCCCGGCATGAAAGACTATCACGTCCTGCATGGCCTCGGCGTCCTCTATACCTTTAATGACCTTGCCTTTTTCATAGCTGGCGGGATAGCCACCGGAGGCCATTACCACACATACTGCGGCCTGCGGCTTCCATGCCAATTCTATTTCGTCGAGCTTGCCATCGGCGCAGGCCACCAGAGCGGGCAGGATATCGCCGCCGAGTCTGGCCATGATGGGCTGTGTTTCGGGATCGCCGAATCGACAGTTGAACTCCAGCACCTTAGGTACACCGTCTTTTATCATCAACCCGGCGTACAATACTCCCTTATAAGGTGTGCCCCTGTCCTTCATCACATCGACCACCGGGCGAATGACCTGCTCTACAGCTTTTTCCAGCATGTCGCCGTCAAGCACCGGAGCAGGAGAATAAGCACCCATACCGCCGGTATTCGGCCCTTTGTCGCCATCGAAAGCGGGCTTGTGATCCTGCGAGGAAGCAAGCGGCAGCACGTTTTCGCCGTCCACCAAAGCCAGAAGCGAAGCCTCTTCGCCTTCAAGAAATTCCTCTATGACAACCTGCGCTCCGGCCTCTCCGAACACACGGTCATTCATTATCTCATCCAAAGCATCGGTGGCTTCAGATATTTCTCTGCAAACATAAACGCCCTTGCCTGCCGCCAGTCCGTCAGCCTTGATAACAACGGGAGCGCCCACTTCAAGCAGATACAAACGTGCTTTGTCCAGATCCGTAAAGACACCATATCGTGCGGTCGGCACCTGGGCGTCATCCATCAACTGTTTTGCAAAAGCTTTGCTGCCTTCTATCTGGGCGGCCTCTTTGGATGGACCGAATACCTTGCAACCGATTTCTTCGAGCTTGCCGGAAATACCCAACACCAAGGGGACTTCGGGGCCGATCACGGCCAAGCCGATTTTATTTTCTTTTACAAAATCGACAATCTCGTCCAAGGCCTCGACCTTGATGGGCACACATTCGGCCACACTTGCAATGGCATCACTGCCCGGCGCACAATAAAGCTTGATCACATCGGGGCTTTGAGCCAATTTCCAGGCCAAGGCATGTTCACGTCCACCGCTTCCTACTACCAATACTTTCATTCTTCATCTCCTGCGAAATCGTGAAATCAAAAAAATCTAATCACCCACAAGATAGCGGGCAGCACATGTTTTAACGGATTTGGGATCGAGACTGAAGGCTCGCCGTGCAGCCTTGGCAGCCTCTTTTTTGTTTCCATGCTGGAAGTAAGTCAATGCAAGGCGCGTATTGCCTTCTGCATGGAAGTTGTATGTATTCACAAAAACCTGCCACTTCTTTATGGAGCGCTCATCTCCAAACCTTCTCTGTGCGATCTGAGCTTTTAAATAATCGCTGTGAGAGTCACTGTGTTCTACTGTCTGCAACAATTTTTCAGCAGCAGATGTTTTGCCGCTTTGCAGATAATCGAAAGCCAGCCAGCATGTAGCGGCCTTGTGCCTCGGGTTGTTCTTTATCACCGCCTTGAAATATCGTCTCGCCTTTTTATAATCGCCGTTCAGGTGAGAAACAAGACCTTTAATAAATTTAAGCTCATCCTGATCGACCATGTTCTTTTCGACCTTGCCCAAATTTTTTAAAAGTATTTCACCGGCATCCGGTATCTGCGATAACATGGAACGCCTTGGATGATTGTCCCAGTATTCAGGGTCGTGCTTCACCAATTTCCACAAAGTTTTAAAAGCCTTGCGATAACTTCTGGCCTGCAATTGAATCCTCGCCAGCAGAAAGTATGCGGGGCGATACGAATCATCTATCTCTATGGCCTTCATATAGGACGCAATTGCGTCTGGAATACGGTTGCGCAATTCCTGCAAACGCCCCTGCAAAGTCCACACTTCAGGCAAGTCTTCTATTTCGAACACAAGCCTCCCGAGATCCTCTTCCATATTGTGGTCAGCGGAATCATCCAGGTGACCTTCCGTAATACTACGCTGGAATATATATTGGTATCTGGCCAGAGGATGATCTTTATTGGCGCGCAATGCGTTGAGATTGGAACTGCGGGACTCGTCAATCTTTCCCATAAGCTGATACAGGTAGGTA
>CAYTHG010000110.1:0-11045 GCA_964437525.1 uncultured Myxococcales bacterium
GCTTTCTCTGGTATACGCTTCTCGTATTTCTCGCTGAATATCTTTTGCTCCTGCTTGCTTTTATTTGACATCGCAAACAGCTTACGGTTTCGATCGACAAGCATTTCATAAACTTCAATGGTTTTACGCGCAGTCTTTGAGTAATCGTATTGCTTGATCCATTCTAGCCCATCACGGACAAGCCTTTTGCGGTGTCCATCGTCTTTAGCCAGAGTTGCCATACCTCGGGCGATGTCTTCACTATCATAAGCATCGACATACTCGGCATAGTCGCCCAGCACCTCGGGCAACGATCCCAAGCGAGACGAAACCACCGGAGCGCCGCAGGCCATGGCTTCGACCGGAGGAAGTCCGAAGCCTTCATCGAAACTCGGAAATACCAGAGCCACTGTCCCATTTAATAGCTGCCTGATCTGTGGCTGATCGAGCAGCCCGGTAATATGTATGGAGTCTGCCACTTCGGAGTTTTCGATGCGGCCTATGATCTCTTCGAATTTCCAACCGCTCGGACCGATCAAAATCAGTTGATGCGACTCGAAACCTCCAGCCTGCTTAAGGTGAACAAAGGCATCCAATATACCTAAATGATTTTTGCGAGGCTCCAATGTCGCTAGACAAACGAAATAGGGTTCGTCGCTCAAGCCAAGTTTAGATAACAATTTATGCCTGTGCGTATCGTCATCGTCGAGGTAGAAGCTTGAATCAACGCCCAGATGCGTAACGCTTATCCTGTCTGCCAAAACATTGCTGTGGCTTAGAATGTCCTGTTTTGTCTTGTTGGAAACGGCTATGAAATGGTCGGAGTTCTCGACCAGAAAATCAAAACTGTCGGTAGTGGCTTTCAGGTGTTTTTTCGTAAAGTACTCGGGCTTGTTTTTCCAGATCAAGTCGTGGATCGTCACCACGCTAGACATTGAAACCCTGGGCCTGAAGTGGTCAGTGTAATGACAAACATCGACTCGCTTACCGAAGAAATTTCTGATCCTCCGATCCTTTACACGAGCCTCAAGCTTCGTCATTGCGCTCCACCAGATGTTGTTGACCTTGTGCTGCAATGGCGTTCTGTCGTAATACTGCCTGAACATGAAAAGCTCATATTCCGGCAAAGGCAGATAACGCAGGGTGTTTCTCTGACTGATATAGCGCTGCATTTCCTGGTGGACTTTGAAGTCGAAATTTCCCTCGGTAGCAAAATAGCTGTCGATTTCTCCGGTCAACATCAATTCTTCGATCAAGTTGGCAAAATATGTGTAGACACCGCCATGAACGTCTTCACAAAACTGATAGATGTCGTACATCACCTTGATCATCAAAAGCCTTTAGAGCATTGAGGTATATTTTGGGTATTATCTATCGGTGGCAAAAGAGAATCAAGGAAAAGACCAAAAGGCGACAAGAAAACACAAAGCGAATCGCAATTTGCACTCATCAACCACATAGAAAAAGGCGGTGCCACCATGACACCGCCTTTTCTTTTGGAGTTTAAGCCGAGCTATTTTTTTGCCCCGACTATGAACTTTGGCTTCAACAGGTAAATCAAAGCCGGCAACAGGATTATGCTGCCCAGCATTGCCACAACCATCCAGAAGACGAGCAAAAGGCCCATCTCGGCCTGGAAACGCAGGAAGCTCAATGTCCAGAAGGCGACACCGGCGATAACTGTTCCGGCTGTAAACGTAACAGCCTTACCCGCCGTAGAAACCCCTTTTACAATTGCCTGCTGCAAGTCCTCGGTTATTTGGAATTCTTCCTTGATGCGGTTGACGACATACAAGCCGTAATCTACCCCCAAACCGACACCGAGGGCAACCACCGGCAAGGCGTTGACATCCAGACCGATTTTTCTAGCCCCCATCAGCGCGTATGTCAGGAAATTTGAGATCACGACGGGCAACAGGAAGAAAATCCCCGCCCACAGTGAGCGATAAGCCAGAGTCGTTATGAAAATGATGATGGAAAAAGCGAGAATGGTGATTTTCGCCTGGTTCCATGCCACCACCTCGTTGATTGCCGCCAGAAGTCCGCCATAGTTACCCGCCAGCCTGAATTTCGCCTCTTCCATAGGATGCTTTTCTATGAAATCCTTGGCTTCGGCAATGACCTTTCGCAGGGTCTCGCCCTTGTGGTCTTTTAAGTAAAGCGTCATATTGGCGTTCTGGCTGCCTGTAGTGACAAAGCGGTCCAGGTCTCCCGGTTCCGAGTTGGTATAGATCATCTCCAAAAAGAACCCGGCTTCCAGCGGATCGTCAGGGATCAGTTCCCACTTGGGGTCCGAGCCGTGAATGATGGAGATAATACCCGGCAGGTAGTCGGCAATCGAGCTAGAGCCGCTGACCTCAGGCAAAACTTCCAATCTTTTCTGGAAAGACTCTATGGTTCGCAGCACCTTGGGATTCTTGATGGAGTTTCTGTCCTTGCCTTCGACTACAATTGAGAGCAATTCCGTATTGCCAAAACGCTTGGCGATCCTTTCGGTGTCCATATTGTACTTGGAATCGGGCCACAGCATGGGCGTTCCCGGATGGACATCACCGATTTTGAGTTCTCGGGCGAACATGAAACCGACTACCAGCAGGATAATCGTGACACCGAAGATGGCGTAACGCTGCTTGCCATATGACCACTGACCGATTTTCACCATTATGCTGTAGTGCAAGCCCTTCTGCCTGTTTCTGATTTTCTTAGGCGCTGGCAAATACGAAAGCAATATGGGATTGAAAATCAAGTCCGAGACTATGATGGACAAAACCCAGAAGCCACCCATTACGGCAAGTTTCTGCAAAAGGGGAATAGGCGTCGTAAAGACAAGGAACACTCCCAGAGCGTCTGTTATGATCGCCAGCATTCCCGGCGCAAAAAGCCCCTTAAAAGTATTTAAGCTTGCGTTGTAGCGGTCCTTGTCGCCTTCGAATTCATCCATGAACCTTTCGACCACCTGCACCGAGTGGGATAAGGCCCGCTCGGATATTATGAATGGTATGACGATCACCAGAGGGTCGAAGTTGTAGCCCATCAAACCAAGGAAACCTATGCCCCATATGGCCGAAAGGATTGCTGTTGAAAGCGGCAAAAGCGTGCCGCGCAAGTCGCGGAAGTACAAAAACAGAACAAGAATTATCGCTCCCAGCGTCAGCAGAAAGAGCTTGTATATCTGCGGATAGTTTTTGAGAATCCAACCCAGCATGACAGGTCGTCCGATGGTGTAGATTCTCGTGTTTTTATCTTCTTCAAGCGTCACAAGGCTTTCAATCTTGCGATAAACTTCTTCCGGCTTGAACTTGTCTTCAAAGAAGCCGGCGACGATAAGCGCGGCCTTGCTGTCATGGGAAACAAGCGAACCGAAATAGCGCGGCGAAGTGTAAACAGACTCAGCCAGCTTGGCCAAGCCTTCCTCATCCTGCGGCACATCCGGCCACATCAAGGGGATGGAAAGGAAACCTCGCTCGGGATGAACCCGCAATTCCTTGACCTTCCTCTGCGACAAAGAAAGCACCTGGTAATTGTTGATGCCCGGCAACAACTCGACTTCTTTTGAGATACGCTTGATTTTCTCCAGCGTTTCCGTGTTGAAAATATCCCCGTCGACAACCTCAACAGCAATCAAGACTGTCGCCGCTCCTCCGAACACGTCTTTGTATTTTTTAAATGTCTCTACATACTGGTGATCGGAAGGAAACAGGTCGATTGTAGGGCTTTCTATCTTGACCTTGCTTGCCTGCCATAAAAAGAAGCCTGTCAACAGCAGTATCAACACCAGGATAGGCAACCTGAAATGCAGTATAAATTTACCCAGTTTTTCGTACACCGATTACCTCCCTGATATTTTTTCCCATTTCGAGCCGCCGTCTTTCGTCGAAAGAATTGTCCCTCGCCCGCCAACAGCAAAGCCCGTTTTGGAATCCAAGAAAAGAACGGAATCCAGCCAGGTATAGACCCCCACTCTGAATTCTTTCCAGACGCCATCTCCAAATTTTTCGGAAACGATAAAGATCCCATCCTGACCGACAGCCCGAATGGACTCTCCGACAACGGTTACCGAGAAAAGATGGAACTTGATTGCAGGTGAATATTTGTTCCAGTTCTCACCACCGTCAGTCGTGAGATAAACGGCCCCCTCAGAACCGACCGTTACACCTTGCATGTCATTGATGAACAGCAGATCGTAGAAAGGAGAGTTAATGGGTTTGGCCTTCAAGTACCAGTTTTTACCTCCATCAATCGTGTTCAAAATCACGCCGAACTCACCGACGATCCAACCGACATTCTCCGATAACATCCAAATGGCATTCAAGCCCGGCTCGTCTTCGGCATCTTCAGGAATCTGGTAGATCTGCCTTTCCCAGGTCAGGCCTTTATCGGAACTATGCAGAATGGCATTGAAATGCCCGACAGCCCAGGCGTGAGTTGTACCCTTCAATGCCTGCACGCCGAACAAAGGCACTTTGACTTTTGTTTCTATCTTTTTCCAGATCTTGCCACCGTCTTCAGTTCTTAAGATCAAGCCTTTAGGCCCGGACAAAAGAGCAATCTTTTCGTCAAAAGCAGAGAACGAAAAGAAGGCAGAATTTTCGCCTGTTTCGACCCGGCTCCAAGTTTTACCTTTGTCGGTACTGTTGTATATATGTCCCGGATAACCAAAAATCCACAGCTTGCCCTGCCATTCGGCGATATCGTAAAACTTGTCTCTATGGTTGAAGTCCTGCGACTCCCCCCCGGCAGCGTATAGATTGAAGGAAAACAGGGCGACTATTAAAGTCGCCCAGAAAATGTTTTTTACAACAATCATCTTCCCCTCTTTCTCAGATTGCTCTCCGTGAATTCATTGGGGCTGATATTGGTATTGACCTTGAAACTGTATACCGGGAAAGCGGTTGCGTGTTCGGCCTGAACATCGATAACAAGCTGCGCACCGTAGACAGGCGGCGCTTCTTCCATATCGGATGCTTCGTTGTAACCGATCAGAACTAGCTTCCAGATCTGGCCTTTTTTGTCATAGGCGACTTTGTAGGTAATCAGGTAAGTCTCGGCATCATAATAGATCAGCATTTTACTGTAAGGATAATCCTTCAGCTTGGGAGTGACTTCCAGAACATACATGGGCCTCAATTCCCATTTCATATTGGGATTCCAGTGCGGCCATTTATCCATGCTGAAAGTTTTCTTTGCGTTTTCTTTGCCGAGCTTGATACCTGCGTGCATGGGCATCAGGTAGGTTTTCTTCTCTATCAATTTCCATTTCATCCATTCCGGATAACCCATAAATCCGCGCACGTCTTCGTATAACAGGTCGGTAGAATTCCAGGTGTCGCCGCGTGTTCCGAAAGTGTTGCGCAAGACACGCTTCATGGCTGGAACATAAATATGTCCCTGCTGGTCGAGAGGTGCTTCCGAACGACTGTAAAGCGCGCCGAAACCTCGTTTGTCGTAAGGAGAAAGCGCGTAAGTGATCGAGGTATATTGCAGGTTTTTCTTGGCGAACTTTGGAATATGCGGGCGCGGATCGAGGTCGGTGCGGTGCATAGTCCTGAAAATCCAGTACCAGCGCCACTCCTCGAAATGCTCCACGCCCTTGTTGGCGGAAATCCAGTAGACCGAATAATACAGGTCGCCGTCGTCTCCATTGTATGAGTACTGATAGTTCCAGGCGATTTCCATTCCCGACTTCGGGTTGGGGAAAGGCAAACCGGCGACATAGCCGTTTATTCCTTTTTTACGAACGTCATTGCCGGTTTCTACCAGCTTTGCTTGGCCAGCGTATTTGTTTGTAGCTTCTATGTATCCCAATGACGGATGAATCGGCTCGTACTCCCTCAGTTTAAGCTTCATTTTGTATTTCTTAACCAAAATATCGAAGCTCGGAGGCAATACGCTTTTGTATTTATCGAAATTCTTGTCGGAAACTTTACCGCTCTTGACCGGCAAGGTCGTCAAGTCCGGCTGGAAGCCGACCATCTTGCCCCAGTTTTCTGTATTCAACTCAATTCCGGGTTTCCAGCCGCTATCAGCAAAAAGCATCGCCGGGCCTGCAATTACTATTACGGCAGCTAAAACCAAGGCGGAAAGCAGCCCTCCAAGTAAATATTTTTTGGATTTAAACATCTTTATCTCCTTATGGTCTTATATTCATGTTATTAGAACTGGGCACGAACCAGCAGGTTGATCTCATCTCTATCCCTGAACAGTCCCAATGCCTTGTATGGGTCCGCCCCGAAAATATCGTTTACCTGCAGACGTAAACGCCAGTTGCGACCTAACCTCACCCCTAAAGATGCAGAGATAAATCCACTCCTTGGATGCACATAAGCGGCAACGACTTTGGGTGCCAGAATTCCATGCAGATAGCTTGTGGCAATAACAAAGACTCCGGTAAAGGAATGCTTTTGGAGTGGATAATCGTTGTAGCCTGGAATGTTCAAGAGATCGGTCTCTTGATCGTTTGAAAGCGTCGGAATCATTGTGTGCATGAATTGAGCTACAAACAGGAAGTTCTGGGCCGGGTTTAAAGCTCTTATCATTGTAGGACGCATCAACTGCACTGCATAGCTTGCCGTAAACTTGCGTTCGGGGTGCAGAGGAATTCTATAGCGCATCAGATCTTTGTCTTTGCCGTTTATATAAAACGGCTTGTAGTCGAACAAGTCCGGGTTGTCGAATACCTCGGCATCGGAGGAACGCGGGTACAGGCGATCCGGCTCCACTGCTGCTTCGAGCTTTACGACCATCCCGACAGGGTTGTCGATGGCATAATCGACCGTAAAACCGGCGATATGCTGTCTCGGGAAATCGAGGTACAGCTTCGCGTGCGTGTTGCCTTTTTCGTAAATCAAGTCACCTTCCTGCTCAAGGGAGTTGAGATCGACATCCAAATGAACAGGAACCGGCGGCGAGAGCTGGTGAGTGTAGTAATAAACCAGAGAATATGTCGATGCAGGCGTGATGTTGCCTCGCCAACGAATACCTACACGCTGGTCTTCGATAGCATTACCCGGATACATGAATACCTTTTCGTCGAAGATGAACGAAGAAGGCGTACTTGATGGTGGAAGTCCCCATGCCCCTACAAGAGTCAAAGGCGTTGTCACCAAATCTTCATCATCGCCAAGACCCGGCAACCAGACCATTTCCAGTGAATGCTCGATTTCCTTCATCTCGAACATCACTTTAGCCATCCACTGTGGTACGCGCTGATCGTCGAAGGACTCAAAGGTGCTTAGATGCCAGGTACTGTTTGTAGGATTGATTACGTCAAGGAGTCTGTATGAACCCAAATCGCCCCAGGAAACCTGCTGTCTTCCGAGCCTGAACGACAACCATTCTGTGGCCTCGATATCGACATAAAATTCTCTGAGGTCGATCTCATTGTAGTATTTTTCCCAAATCCAATCGATCTTGTCTTCTTTGTTCATGGGCGTGGGCGGCTGAGCATATTTGTCAGCATCCAACTTGAAAGAACCCACCATCCTCAATACTGCATGAACCGTTATCCTCTCTTCTGGACGATATTCGGCCATAAGCTGTATGGTGGATCTCATCATGGAAAGCTGCCCGGCTTTACCGGCATGGTCCGAAGGCGAACACATGGTCGGGTAGTGGTCGGGATTGCACGGCAATCCTTCATTCGATCCTGTATTAAATGCAGCCTTACTGTGCTTCGATTGATACAGATCCGATGTCAATGGAACGAAGATACCGCTCTGCATCTGAATATAACCGTTAAGCGTATACTTTTCCTGCTCCTGAGCATGAGAAAACGATCCGAGAACCAGCAGCAGAAATACAACAATGGCCATCATTCTAATGGTCTTCACAATGCCCTCCTATCTTTTCTGGAACAGGGATACGACTACCACGGGGGATTTTGATCCCCCGTGGTGACGATTTTCATTTGCTCTTATTTACATGCAGCAGGATTTGTATCCTCTTCGTTGTAGATATTTCCGATGTTGATGGAATCACTCTTCGAGAAAATGTGGGTCGATCCAACCAGCATGTTGTTCGAGTACGCGCAGACCAAGATCTTGCCAAGATCGATATTGGCGATCAGGAAGTAACCGTTGTTGGCGTTGATCGAGCCTTGTTTTTCAATTGTCGTCGGCAGGCCACCGTCTCCGAAGTAACGCACCTCTCCAAGGGTGGAGCCACTGGGAGTGTCAGGACAGACATCGCCCGAAATAGCCTCCGCGATTCCACAAGCGACAGGAACTTCTTCTGCACCGTCCATCCAATAAACGGCACCGGCTACGACACCTAGACTGGAATCAAGTTCGATTCCTGCAAGCGTAGGAGCAAAATTGTAGGTGGTTTCACTGACCGACCAAATAACCTCATCTGTGGCATCAAGCTTGATATTGACCTGATAGGTGTCCTTGGTTTCACCGGCAATAGACTTGCACAGGAATCCGACTGCTTCGGCTGCTGCAGGGACATCCATAGTGAAGGCTACTTTGCCGTCCGCGTCGGATGTCTGTGAAGCTATATCGGTATAAGCTTCGCCATTATCATTGTTGAGAACAACTACCTCAACGCCCTCGACTGCATCGTCACTTTGGAAGTCGGTCACGATACCGGTAATTGTAACCGACTGCATTTCTCCTTCACCTTCGCCTTCGCCTTCACCCTCTCCTTCACCCTCTCCTTCGCCTTCACCCTCGCCCTCTCCTTCGCCTTCTCCTGCATCATCATCGTCATCTCCACCACATGCACCGAAAGCGACCAAAACAAGAATCAGACTAAAAATAACCAATACTTTTTTCAACATGTTCCCCTCCTATTTATTTTTTTTGCACAAATAGACATACCCCCGCATTTTTGCTGGATTTGCCTTTACATCCGAATTTGTTTTGAATTGAACGAAGCAGCACACCGCTTTGGAGGCGGTATCCCCTTATTTACTACTTCTTATACTGATTGTTTAATTAGATACCACGCAGCGTAAACAGCGTCAAGAAAGCCTTGATTTTTATGACACATTTGCGCATCACAAAACGGCGCAGCGCGTCATTGGCGGCCTATCAGTGAATACACCTATAGCCTTTCTCAAAGCTATTGCACAGATTTAACGGGCTTTTTATCGAGTCCAGGTACTCAACCACATAATCATCTACAGGTATATTTATTTACACTAATTTGAAGAAGCTTTCGGGCAAACATTGACGTATCGACTCGAGCACCTTATCTTGTCTGTAAAGCCGCATGTATTATTGATAGCAACCAAGTTCAGGAGGAACAATGCCCATGCAAATCAACTGGGGCGATATAGACATTGATCTCAAAGACAGGCTTGAGCCTTTTCTAAGCGACTTGAATCAGGACATCCCGACTCCTGTCAATGCTATATACCTCACTGGCCCGTCGGCCAGAGGCGAATTCTCAAAGGCCAATCCCGAGATCAACCTGCTGATGATCTTCGACGAAATCGACACGAATCTCTTGGATCACATTTCCAAGCTTGGCCGCAAATACGGCACCAAGGGCTTACGCGCACCGCTGCTGCTAACTCCTGAATACCTGGGAAACGCCCACGACGTTTTTCCCATTGAATTTTTGAGTCTCAAGACCAGCCACATTCTGTTGTATGGCGAAAACGGATTAGATCAAGTCAGCATTGACTCATCCCACCTGCGCCTGCAATGCGAACGCGAACTACGCTCATGGCGTCTGCAACTGCGTCAAGGCTATCTGCGCTCGGCAGGCGATACAGCATGGCTGTCCAATCTCTTCCTCGAAGGCGTTGCCGATATTTTCCCATTGCTACGGGCAATCCTCGTACTCTTGGAAGGCAACCCGGACGCAGCCAATACTGCCAGCCTGTACCGCCTTGAAGAAAAAAGCGGCATAGACCTCTCCTGCATTATGAAAATCTGGGAACTGCGCAAGGCCGGCAAAAAGCTTCCCAAAGATAAAGTATTCGAAACCTACGACCTGTGGGAAAAAGCGCTTGCCGAACTGGTGCAGAAAGTGGACGGGCTAAATGCGTAGTACAAAGATACTGGCAATAGCCGCCCTGCTTCTGCTTATACCGGCTTTCGCTTATGCCGTAGAAGGCCCGGTTTCGTCATGGCCGAGCAAGCCAGCCAAGTACGTCACTGACAATGCCGGTATGATAAACGCAACCTTCGCCCATGAATTGAACGGCTACCTGCAAGAG
The DNA here is from genome assembly GCA_964437525.1 of uncultured Myxococcales bacterium. Classification (GTDB taxonomy): domain Bacteria; phylum Myxococcota_A; class SURF-8; order SURF-8; family SURF-8; genus JAKQSH01. Next base: position 10,148 of record CAYTHG010000110.1, read on the forward strand.
CTTGAGCAAAAAACCGGAGTTCAGTTCGTAATCGTCACCGTAAAATCTCTTGAAGGCGAACCAAAAGAAAATTTCGCTCTGGCTATTGCCGAACACTGGAAGATAGGACGAAAAGGACAAGACGACGGTTTGATTTTCCTGATATCTGAGCAGGATCGCGTCTATCGCTTCGAGACCGGCTACGGACTTGAAGGAGTGCTTACTGATGGTTTTTTAGGGGATGTCGGACGAGAGCGTATGGTGCCTTTTTTCAAGAAAGGTGAATTCCAGAATGGCGTTGCAGCAGCATCACTTACCATAATCGGTGAACTGGCCAAGCATAACGATGTCCAAATAACCGGAATGCCCAAACTCAAACCCCTGCGCCGCAGCAGAGGTTTCGGCATAGGCTCGATCTTCAATCTACTGATCTTCTTCGGCTTCATGTCTTCCGCTTTCGGAGGATTCAGAAGACGCTCACGTTACGGCGTCAATCGCTGGCGCGGTTCATCCGTTCCATGGTGGCTGTTCTTTTTGGGCGGCTTCGGAGGCGGAGGCGGAGGCTTTGGTGGCGGTAGCGGAGGCGGCGGCGGGGGCTTCGGCTCATTCGGCGGCGGCATGGGTGGCGGTTTCGGCGGCGGTGGAGCTGGCGGAAGCTGGTAATCGATAATTATCCAAATGGAGAAACAATATGATTAAGAAAGCATACCTGCTTATCCTTGCACTGGCAGTATCGTTTGCACTGAGCGGCTGCGGTTACAATAAAACAATAGCCCTCGAAGAAGCCGTGGACGCACAATGGGCGCAGGTTGAAAACCAGTTGAAGCGTCGTTATGACCTTATCCCCAACCTGGTAGAAACCGTCAAAGGTTACGCAACCCACGAAAAAAGTTTGCTGACAGATATTGCCAACGTTCGT
>CAYTHG010000111.1:0-10995 GCA_964437525.1 uncultured Myxococcales bacterium
CGAGGACGCTTGGGAGAAAGAGGAAGAAATAGACCCCGGAGAAATAACATTGTCCGCAAGAGGATATGAAGATAAAAGATGTCCTTATCCATACAAACCCACAGAAATGGGCCCCGGCTATCAGCAGGACGCCGATTGCGCCAGCGAAAAAGGCGATCCGGTCAACGACCTTTGCCGTATGCATTCCGAATGCACAGAAAAATCTTATGGTTTTTGTAATCAATTAAACGAGGCTTCTCCTTGCCGTTGCAACTACCATGAATGCGTTACCGATGAAGACTGTCCGGAAGGAGAAGCCTGCACATGCAACTACCCGTATTATGCGGAGAAAGATTCAAATACGTTCAGGCGCATTTGCGTACCGTCTTCGTGTTTCAGCGATGACGATTGCGAGGAAGGCCAGCGTTGCGTGCTGGGGGGACGAAATATGGGGTGCGATAATGAAATGATAGGAGTTCCCGGTTTCTACTGCACCTCCGATGCCGACCAATGCCACGGGCAGGAAGTCTGCCACGATTATTTTAAACGCACCGGCTTCCATACCGACTGCGGCTGGAGCGAGGAAGAATCAAGGTTTACATGCCAGTATGTGGAAGATACGGGCGATGAGTGCGAATAAGCAAAGCGTATCCGGGCGGGGAAAGTCCCCGCCCGGATTTTCAAGCATTAATCAGCAGCCCTCGGATTCAAGCGGGTGCTTGTCTTTATCGGCATATTGCTTTCGAAAAGCTATATAGAAGAAGGTCGGGACGACAACCAGCGTCAAAACCGTAGCCAGTGCCAGTCCGAATATCATGGCGTAGGCCATTCCTTCCCACAAAACGCCGCCAAACAGAGCCAGCGGAATCAAACCGCCTATGGTCGTCCCTGCAGTCAAAAGGATGGGCCTCAACCTCTGCCTGCCAGCCTCTATAATCGCCTTGCCTAAGGACTGCCCTTCCTCGACGGCTCTCTCCACAAATTCGACCCACACAACGGCGTTCTTGATTACCATTCCTGCCAGGGAGATGACTCCAAGGAAAGGCATAAAGGCAAAGCTGTTGCCGCTGACAAACAGACCGAGGACAGCGCCGATAATGGCTAAAGGAATACTACCCAGAATAATCAGCGCTTTCTTGAATGAATTGAACTGAATTACCAACATCAGGAGAATCAAAGCGATGATTTCCAGGAAGATCACTCCAAGCTCTCCGAAATTCTTGTTGCGTTCCTTTTCTTCTCCGACGCTTTCAAGCTGGTATCCCTTGGGAAGCTTTATCGTCTCAAGCATCGGGCGCAAGTCGTTCATGACATCAGAACTGACACGCCCGCGAATATCCATAAGTGCGGTAATGGCGCGCTTGGTCTGGCTGCGCTTGATAACACCCGGCCCCCACTCAGTGCTGATAGACGCAAACGAAGTCAAAGGAACCTTTTTACCGGTAACGGAAGACGGTACGCTTAAAGACTTGAAAGTATTTTCCATATCGCGGTCGGATTCGACAAGACGCATATATACCGGGACTTCGTCTTCTCCTTCCCGGAAACTGGTAACAGGCAAACCCTCATAGGCTGTCAAAAGCGCCACTGCAACCTCGGTGTTTGTTACACCGACCATCGCCGCAGATTCGGAATCGACATTGATCTTAAGGCCCGGCACTTCGCCGCCGACATTGTCGCGTACGTTGATGGCTCCTTGAACCGAGCGCATCATTTCCTGTATTCGGTTCGAAATCTGCCTGGACACATTCAGGTCGGGACCGGTAATTCTGATGGCAATGGGCGCTTCGACCGGAACTCCCAACCAAAGGTTGGAGAACAGAATACGAGCGCCGCTGATCTTTTCTTTTACTTCTCTATTCAAACGCTCGACGATAGAGCGCGTAAGCTTGTGATCGTCTGTTGTCGCTACAAACTGAGCATAATTCGCAGCGTTGAATTCAGGCTTAATACTCATGTAAAAGCGCGGGCCGCCTATGCCGATATAAGAAACGTAATTGACGACATGCTCTTCTTTATCGAGTATGTCCTCGATCTCCTTAGCTACATTGTGAGTATGCTCCAGAGACGCGCCTTCCGGCAGCCAGATATCCACCATAAACTGGTCGCGTTCGGCTTCGGGGAAGAAGGAAAAACCTACATAAGGCAGAAGCAGAATAGAACCTGCGAAAGTCACCAATGTTATCAGCATGACGACATAACGCCACCTCAGGCACCATCCCATGAGCCCCTTGTACATTCTTGCGAAGCGGGAATCCTTTTCTTCCTGCTTCTCGCCAGACTTGAGGGACTTAGCGTTTTTAGGCTTAAGAAACAAGTGAGACAAGATAGGCGTGACCGTCAATGCCAGCACCAGCGAGGCCAACAGAGACACGGAAACGACGATAGGAAGCGAGCGGATATAATCGCCGGTCTCATCGCCCAAGGTCAATAAAGGCACAAAGGCGAAAACCGTAGCCAGCGTACCTGTCAAGGCGGGTATGGACAATTCTCTAGCACCGCGACAGGCCGCATCGAACTTGCCCATGCCACGGTTGATATACACATCGATGTTGTCGGTGATGATAATTGAATTATCCACCAGCATACCCAGCGCGATAATGAATGCAGCGATTGAAACCGTTTCCAGATTGACATTGAAAAGCGGCATCAAAGCGAAGGTCAGAACGATAGACAAAGGCAGACTGATTGCGATCATGGCCGCAGAGCGTAAGCCCATTGCCAGGAACATCACAAGGATAACGATTAGCAGACCTTCAAACAGGTTAAGCATAAAGGCCTGAATGAACTCATTGACCTGCCGGGGTTGATCGTGTACCAAATTGAGTTTGATCTCAGGCGGCAATGTCTTTTCGAATTCTTCGGCGACCTTCTTTACTTCCTCGCCCATGGAAACGAGGTTGCAACCTTTCTTCATGCGTATATCGAGACCAACCGATATCTCGCCGTTTGTTTTCATGAAATCAAGCGGCGGCTCTTTATAGGCTCGTCGAACGTTGAACACATCCTTGACCTTCAAGGGCGTACCGGTTTTTGAAGAAACATCCAAAACGGCGTTTGCTATCTGCTCGTCAATCTTGAAACTGCCGGAAACATCGAGGCGATATTTTCGATCTTCGGTTCTGGCATAACCGGCAGGCATATTGACATTTTGATAATCCAGAAATTTTGCAGCTCTCAATGGCGAGAAGTCGTACATGGTGAAGCTGTCAAGCGGCCCTTCAAGATAAATTGCCTCCTGATGCTCACCTAAAAGCTCGATCTTACCGACTGGCTCGACCTTTTTGATTTCGGTGCGCAGTATCTTGGCCCACTTCTTCAACTCTTTGGGTTCTACGGTATCTGAAGAAAGCGAATAAATCATGGCGGTCACGTCGCCGAAGTCGTCGATAACATCGGGACCGATGATGTTGTCGGGCAGGTTGGGCAACTCTTCGGCAATCTTGTTGCGAAGCTTCTGCCAGGCCATATCCACATCGCTTTCGTAATCTACTCTTACAAGGATTATCGAAAGCGATTCACGAGTGGTAGAGGTTATTTCGTCAAGGCTGCTGATTTCTTCGAATTTCTCTTCAAGCTTTTTGGTTACAAGAGATTCGACTTTCTCCGCCGAAGCTCCCGGCCAGATTGTAACTACCAAGGCAACGGAGATCTTGAACTCCGGGTCTTCGCGCTGGCTGATCGTTAGATAATTGTAAATTCCCGCAGCCACAAACAGCAGCAGAATCATCCAGACGACAGGTCTGTGTTTGAGAGAAAACTGTGGAATGCTCATCTGATTTCCACCTTGTCGCCCTGAGTTATGAAGTTGTTACCCATAACCACAACCTGCTCTCCCCCTGACAGCCCGGAGGAAATCTCAATCATCTCGTCAAAGCGCTTGCCTTTCTGCACAAGGACTTCTTTAACTATTTTAGATTGAAGATCAACTGTGTAAACAATGAACTTGCCTGTTTTATTGTGCATAAGAGCATTGATCGGCACGAAAAAACCTTCGTAGCTTTGCTCTATCAGATCCAGATGAGCCAGCATACTCGGGCGCAGCTTATGCTCTTTGTTGTCCACTTCGAAAATCACGTTATAAGTGCGCGTCAAAGAGTCTGCAACGTAGTCGATATGCCAGACTTCAGCGGCAATATCATCCATTACGCCCGGAAAATCTATCTGCATTTCCTGGCCCTGCTCGAACATATCGAGGTCAGTCTGCGTGATACCGAACTTGACCTTGAGCGTGTCCAGTTGCAACAAAACAATGGCAGCCAGCCCCTGCCCTATCACCTGCCCTACACTGGTGCGAACCTCATGCACGACACCGTTTACAGGCGCATACAGCCTTGTATAGTGTACCTGTCGCTTGGCTTGAATTTCCTGGGTCTTGGCGGCATTGTACTGCCCTTTAATCTTGTCAAGTTCGCTCTGAGGCAAAGCATTGACTCCAACCAGCTTGTCCACACGCTCGAAATTCGGCTCGATAGCCGTTCTCTGGGTGCGGGCAAGTTCTTCGACCAACTTGTAGTCCTCGGGGTCTATGGTGGCCAGGAGCTGCCCCCTCTTGACATACTGCCCTTCATGGACATTGACGGAAGTGATCCTGCCAGCCACTAAAAATCCGATGCCGTTGGAATCCCAGGGATGTGAATAACCGGAAAAACGGCGCTTTGCCTCCCTTACACTCTTCTCCGCCTTCAAAACTTCCACCAGAACAGAAGCGCTGGCTACCTCTTTTTCGCCCTGCCCTTTTGCGTTTGAACACGAAAGCAGAGAGGCGGAAAAACCGACAACAGCAAGCACAGCGACAAAAGCAGCGATCTGCGACAATTTAATGAACTTGAATTTATTCATGACCTATCCGCTAAATATTGTTTTCTATGGCTTCGTTAATAATCAATTCAAGGTAAAAGCGTACCCTGTCGACTAACTCCTTTTTGGGAGTCCCGGAAAGCAACTCCAAAGTCACGCCTTCCACAAGCGCATGACCTACTCTGATAGCTTTATTGAGATCCTTTTTACCCTCTTTCGACAGCTGGAGTTTATCACGCTTGGCGATTTCCCTCACCATCCTGCCGATTTTTCTGCTAACCAATACGTCGTATTGTCTTTTTACATCTCCAAATTTTCGGTTGCTGATCTTCAAAGGCAAAAGGTGCAACCACAAGCGATAATAGAGTATCTCCTGCTCTTTTTCCCTGACGGGCGGAAATATCACTTCTATCAACGTTTCCTTTAAAGGGAGATTCAAGGCCACGCTTTCGTCCACATCAAACCCCGTCAGGTATTTCAGAATTTCGTCGTACAAAGACAGAACCACCTCATCCTTGTTTTTGAAGAAGCGATAGACGCCGCCTTTGCTCAAGGATGTACGGGCTACAATCTTGTCCATGGTCAAATTGGCATAGCCTGCTTCGTCTATCTGAAGAGCGGTCGCCTCCAATATTTCTCTGATTCTGTCTTCAGGCTTCAGGTGCTTAGTCATGCTATCCCTTATTTGCGCAAACAGTGACGATATAGTCACTATGAAACCATAAACATGCACGAATCTGCAAGTCAAGACTTTAATGACGACTTCGTCACTATATGAGTCCTCTAAGCATTCAAGGGGAATCACCCTTTTGAAGGTTTCACTCAGATTTCAGAATTTTTATGTTTTCTGACAAACAAAGAAAGAAGCATCAATACCAGTATCAAAGCCGAAGCACCGGAGCCCGAAGCGGAGCATCCGCCCGATTTTTCACTGAAGACCGACCACGAATCACCATCGGCCTCATCGCCGTCAACCTTTGCATCTTCTATGACTTCGGCATCGCCTTCACCGGCGGTTTCGCCTTCGCTCAAGTCGCCATCGGAGTTGGAATCTCCGTTTTCAACATTCTCCAGCTCTGCACCTTCTAGCACAGACTCCGAATCCAAGTCTCCATCGACGGGAAGATCGGGATCGACATCAACACCCTCTGTAGCATCGCCATCTGGATCGGAAATGTCTATGTCCATTTCTTCATCGCCATCTTCTACAGGCTCTTCCAAAATTACGATATTAAGAGTAAGCGTTGCAGAAGCTCCCGAGAGTCTCGGCACTATTTTCAATACTTCAGTAAAAGACTGCCCGGCCTGCTTGTCTTTGGCGTCTACCTGGAAGGTAATATTGATAGACTGGTTTATCTCCAGGTTCTCCCCTTTATGCGGCTGAGGATAAATCCAGTAAATCCAGCTTGCCATCCCGCCGTTGTCGTTTTTGGTGCTTATGTCCCAGCCAGTGTCGAAATCGCCGCAGTTGATGAGATCGAAATTCCATGTGGTCTCAGAAAGCTGGCCCTCGATTACACCCAGATCGAAGCTGACGGGCGAGACGCACAGCGCTGCCTCTCCTGTCACACCGGGAATGCTCGGAGGATCGACACGCAACCAGTCGGCTGTGACCGTTGCCAGACAGGAGGTTCCGCGAGTAATCCAGAAATAACCGTCATCTCCCCAGTCGTCATCCCAGGAATTTTTGGCTATCCATGTATCCGTGCTGTCATCCCAACCGACAAGAGCGACCACATGATTTACAGGATTGTTTATCAAATCGCATTGTTCATAAGAACCTGTATACACGCCACCGTTATAGCTGTGAAGACTGCTTTCAGCTTTCATGGTGACTGGCAGCGGGCCGTTCAGTAACTCCTGCTTCAGTTCTTCTTCGGTGGGATTAAGCATGATTCCCCAGTCGGAAATTTTAACCGCCCTTTCCTCCCAGTCTCCGCAGGTCTGATTGCAAGCCAGTTCCGTAGCTTGATACGGAAAACATGCCTCGTCCGGTATACCTTGAATCCTGAGATATCCCAGCACTTCTTCGGCCATGCCGCCATTGGCGCAACTGCCCGCACCACATGAAACCATGTGCTGCTCGGAAAGATCGTAATCGAAGTTCGGATTATCAAGATAAATATTGATAGCCCCCTCGAACGCCGCCAGAGTACCGAAGGTCCAGCAGGAACCGCAGGACGCCTGATTGCGGACGGGAGACATCCAGTCTTTTCCGCCGTCGTCATGCCAGTTGAAATAGCTCGGCAAATCGCGCACGGGCGATGCAGGCGGACGCTTGGCGTATTTTAAAAGCGGTCTCAAATCCAATGGAGTATCGATTATCACCTGAAAATCTTCTTCGCTTATACCTTTAGGATTTTCCAATTCCTGCGATTGAGCAAAAACGGCATTGCACATAAAGATAAAAATAAACGACAAGATATAGACAAGATTTTTCATTATGTATTCCTCAAAATATCAAGGCTTGCATTATACCTTAACTCTGCAACAAGTAAAAGCGTCCTGGCCCCAATCGCGACTGCTTGACAAATCGCAGCTGTTGGCAGATTCTTTAAAGAATATGTTCAAGATGTTTTTTACGAACATCACCCATAGTGGAGGAAGTAGTGCGACGTATAGCTTTTTACGGCAAAGGTGGAATCGGCAAGTCCACCATCGCTTCGAATATGAGTCTTTTGTTTCAGATGTCGGGCAGGCAGGTTCTGCAAGTCGGCGCAGACCCCAAACACGATTCGGCCCAGCGCCACGTCGAAGTGGAAGAAGTCATCACGGCCATGGATATCTTCGCCGAACGCACAGTAGGCGATCCCGAGGATATCTTCGAGAAGGCCATTATGATAGGACGCAAGGGCGTGCATTGCATAGAGGCAGGCGGCCCCGAGCCGGGTACCGGCTGTGCCGGGCGCTCCATATCGCTTTTGCTGGAATTGTTCGACCTCAAAAAAGAAATCCTCGAAGACTATCAGGTCATCATCTACGACGTTTTAGGCGATGTAGTCTGCGGCGGTTTTGCGACTCCCATCAGAATGGGACACGCCGAAGAACTATATATAGTTACTTCCGGCGAACTGATGTCGCTTTACGCCGCCAACAATATTCTCAAAGGCTTTTTGAATCTGGCCTCATCCGGTGCCGAAATCGCCGGGCTGGTCGTCAATCAGCGCGGCATGAAAAAGGAAAACGAAATCATCGAGGACTTCGCTGCCGAAATCGGGGTTCCCATAATCGGATCGCTTCCCCGCGACGAAACGCATCTTTTAGCCGAACTTAAGGGCGGAACCATCATGGAGTTTTTCCCGGATTCGAAAGCGGCGCAAGCCTACCGCGAATTGTACAAAAAAATAGACGGCAGACTGGTACCTCCCGCAAGCAATCCGCACGCTATGGACAACAAAAAATGGGGGGCTTTCTCGCGCAAGATGCTAAAACGCCTCAGCATGGATATATAAGCATGGGCAAGGCGGAAAAACGCATAGACAGATTTTTTGCATGGCTGGCCGATTACCTGACCAAAAGCGGCCTACCCTGCCGCTACTTTTTGCCATCATACTCGGGCGACCTGCATATACAGCTTGATATCACAGGCTCTAAATATCTTTTCATCTGGGAAACTACCCTGCCCGAAAACCCCACTGGCGCTCACGGCGTCCTCATGGGGCGCGGCTTCAGATTCCCCGAGGGCATGGATGTCCGGCAACGCCTGACGCTCATTCGTCAACTTGCGGTTCTGCTGTCGCGGATAGGTCCGGCAGGCCTTGCAATGCTTGACAAACGCAACCGCGACATAAAGACGGTTCCGCTCTGTGCCGAGGGAATGCGCCAGCTTGCTGCAGATTTTTTGCAGAAAGAAACGCGAATCTGGGGAGAGTTCGAGTTTTCGGGATGCAGTGAGGAAGACACCGCCGATGGGGAAATTTTAGTTTTCGATTTTTCGTCATCCCAAAGAAAACTGTCGCTCGCTTTCCACCCGGAATACAAAGGGTCCAAACTTCCCGATGAAATCCTGAGAAATCATCTGGGGGCGCTTGCAATTCATAGAGATACAAGAACCCAAGACGAAAAATCCAAGCTTTCGTTTCAGGTCGAACGGGCTTTTGCCTATGTATTATCTGTAGGAATCAACCCGCAAATGAAATGGGGCGCGGCGCTTCCTCCACTGGATGCCGAAGCTACCGGCGACGAAATCGGACCGGGAGAATCCCTGATAGACCTTGAAGCCCCCGAACGCCACATAGACGATGAGTTCTTTCAGGTCTGGGATTTGTGGGAAGGCAAGCACGACGACTTTTTCCAGAACTGGGGCAACGACGATTTATTCTTCTTGACCCTTTTGTATTCGCCCGATGTCGGACACGTCGCCCACGGCGGGCGCGAATGCCCGGCGGGAACACCACAGTTCATCGACCCGACAGAATTGCGTACGCCATCGCCCTGGAAGCTGAACGGCCACCGCAATCTACTTAAGGGCTTTTCCTTCTCCGATGTCGATGACCGCTCTACGATTTTCGGCGGAGAGAGCAGATTGAAGGAAATGCTCGATGACCGCACAGGAGGCGACGACCTGTTGTTTGTCACGCACCACTGCGAATACGTTTATATAGGTGACAGAGTTCAGGAAATATGCGCCAAGCATCCGGCTTCGGAATCCAAGCGCCTGCAATACCTTTTGCCGCCAATGCCACAGTTCGTAAAAGCGGCCCGCGACTTGAACTGGTGGGCTAAAATTGTGGACCGCATTCCCAAGTCCGACCCGCAAGCAGCCACAATCAATCTGGTAGGCATGGATGCTGACGACTCTAAAAGCTCGCAGGAACTTGAGAAACTGCTTGAAGCCTGTGGCATAAGCGTTTCCAATCATTTCTATCCGACCCTTACGCCGAAAAAGCTGTCGAGCTTCGATAAGGCAAGCCTTTGTGTCATGCGGCCCTGGTCGCCCATAAAAAAAGTGATCGGCGAACTGCTGGAAGAGCGCGGCCAAAAGATCTTTGAGCCAGCGGCACCTTATGGATTCGAGGGAACACGCCTTTGGCTTGAGGCTGTATCTCAGAAACTGGGCTTGAGTGAAAAACTCGATGATGAAAAATGGCGCAGGCTGCTTGATGAACTCGCGCCGAATCGTGAAGAATTGCTAAAAAAAGCGCATGGCATAAAAGCGGCTTTCGTCATTCGCGTAGAGCTTATGGAGGAGCTTCTCAAACCCGAGTTCTTCTTCGGACTCGATCCCCTGGCGCTGCTTTCCGAATTCGGTATCGAAACCGTAATCTACATGATCGAAGATGAAGAGAAAAAAAAGCAAGCGCCCGAAGGCCTCTCGGACAAAGTCGAAATCATCAAGATTCCCCACGATGCAGACATGATCGAAGTTTTAAAAAACTCCGACGTTCACCTTGTATACACAGACAAAACAGAAAACGAAATCGTAGCCAAAGCAGGCAAGATGCCTTTTTCCATCTTCGATCTGGAAATGGGACCATCAGGAGCAATCAGAAGCCTGCAAAAACTGACAAGCCTTGCCGGCACGAGTTTCTACCGCAACTTCAACCGCTATCTCACAGGAGTGAAGAATGGGTGACTTTTCCGCCAGAAGCGCTCCTACATTCATAGACGGCCTGCTGATGATCCTCGCAGCCATTCCCGACGCCAGTCTGGTGGTTGACGGCAGCGATTGCGTTTACGAACAGATGGACCGCGCCATGGGCAAGCACGACTGGTACGGCAACATCAAAGGCAGCGACGGCACAACCCGGCTGGTTTCCTCCGGCATAGAACACGTCACCGCCCTTTTGGGTACCGAGGCGAACATTTCCGGTCGCGTTATGGAAGTAATTGAAAAAGACGCACCCGGCGCGGTCATGCTGGCTCAGTTGCCGCTTATGAAACTGATGGGCAACGATATCAATTCCATAATCAGACAATTGCAGAAGACGACTGAAACGCCCTTTATAAAACTCGATCCGCGCATGATGGACAGAGACTTCTTAGACGGCTTCGACCAAGCTTATAAAAGTTTTGCAGAAAACACGCCAGAATCTAAGGAAATAGAAAAAGACAAGATCAGCTTCATCGGCTACCCATTTTCCAGAAACGAAGGCGAAGACTCGGCCAATATCGTTTTTCTAAAGAACACGATAGAGGCTTTAGGACTGGAGTTGGGCTCCATCTGGTTTGCGGGAATGCCCGTAGAAGAACTGTGGAAGATAAGCTCATCGGAAT
>CAYTHG010000112.1:0-10934 GCA_964437525.1 uncultured Myxococcales bacterium
TTGTGCAATCGAGAACGCAGCCACTAAAATAAACCGCGATATTCAGATACTATGAATAAACTGACTCACATTCTGCAAAATCGTTTTGGCTTCAAGGATTTCAGGCCGCACCAGGAGAATGTCTGCCGCTCCGTGACGGAAGGCGAAGATGTGCTGCTGGTCATGCCGACCGGTGCCGGAAAATCGCTTTGCTACCAGTTGCCCGGAATCGCTCGCGGCGGTGTAACCATAGTCATCAGTCCCTTGATAGCCCTGATGGAAGATCAGGTAGCCAAGCTCAAAGCCATGGGATTTGTGGCCGAGCGCATACATTCGGGCCGCACCCGCCCCGAATCCCGGCAGGTCTGCCGCAACTACCTCGATGAAAAGCTGGATTTCCTTTTCATCGCTCCCGAACGCCTCGGCGTACCCGGCTTCCCCGAAATGCTTGCAAAACGTGTTCCTGCGCTGATCGCCATTGACGAGGCACATTGCATATCCCACTGGGGGCACGACTTCAGACCCGATTACAGGCTGCTTGGCGAACGCCTGCCGCTCCTTGGCAAAGTGCCTTTGATCGCCATGACAGCCACAGCAACGCCGCTGGTGCAGGAAGATATAGTAAAGCAGCTCGACATGCCCGACTGCAAGCGCTTCATCCACGGCTTCAGACGCACCAATATTGCCATAGAAGTGATAGAGACCAGCAACGGCGAACGCTCGCAGTTAGTGGAAGAAATTCTCTCAAAAGACGAAGCGCGCCCGGCCATCGTTTATGCTCCGACACGCAAGAAGACCGAAGAATTGGCCAGCGATCTTTCCACAAAATATAAATCCGCCGCCTACCACGCCGGAATGCTGGGAGAAAAACGCGATGCCGTACAGCGGCGCTTTCAGGCCGGAGAGCTGGAAGTGATAGTGGCAACCATTGCCTTCGGCATGGGCATAGATAAATCAGACATACGTTCGGTAATCCACACCGCCCTGCCCTCAAGCTTAGAGGCATACTACCAGGAAATAGGCCGCGCCGGACGTGACGGCAAAATATCCAAAGCCGTCCTTCTGCATTCATATTCCGACAGAAGCCTACAATTGTTCCTGCATGAAAAGAGCTATCCGGAAGCACACGTACTGGAGCTTATCTACTCGACACTGGGCGAAAACTGGCGTCCTGCAAACGAGATAATGGAAGAGCTTGGCCTTGAAGAACGGGAGTTTGCGGCTGCGCTTGACAAATTGTGGATACACGGCGGAGCCATAGTGTCGCCGGAAGAAAACATCAAGCGCGGAAACGACAGCTATATCAAGCCCTACCGCGAACAACGCCAGCACCGCCTTGAGCAGCTCGATGACATAACATCTTATGCCAAGGAATATTCCTGCCGCATGTTGCAACTGGTAAAACATTTCGGAGATCAGAGCGACGGCGGAGAAACCTGCAAGCTGTGTGACTTCTGCAACCCGTCATCAAGCATAGCCGGAAGTATGCGCCCGCCTGAGGAATACGAGCGCTTGATATTGGTGGACACGCTCAATATACTCAAAGACAGAGATCAGATCAGCATCGGCGGCCTGCACAAAGAGCTTGGCCGTACATCCGGGATTTCGCGCGCTGATTTCGACAAACTGCTTGAAGCCTTGATCCGTGCGGGTATGGCGGAGCTGGAAGAGCATTCATTCGAAAAGGGAGGTCGCACCATACATTACCGACGGGTGGATTTGACAGGCTCTGGCTATAAAAAGCTGATGGCAAATGACCTGTCCGAGATCAAGATTTGCGGAGAAGCCTGCCAGTCACGCAAACCCGCCCGGCGCTCACTCGACAAATCCACCCAGACGGCCCAGCGCAGGAAGAAACGCGAACCGGCGGACACTGGGATATTCCTGAAGCAGGCCGATCCACAACTGTTTGCAACCCTTAAAGAATACCGCTTGCAGGAAGCCCGGAAACGCAGCATACCGGCCTGGCGCGTCTTTACCAACGACACACTGCAACAGCTCTCATCCTTGCGCCCCACAGACGAGGAAGCCCTGCTTTCCATCTACGGCATCGGCCCTTCGCTCGTCAAGAATCACGGAGAAGACATTCTCCAGATCGTGCGTTCTTTCGACGAACCGGCTTGATATTAGTGGGTTTCAGATATTTCCTAGATATGATTTCGGCACGTAACCGTTGAGTCCGTTCTCCAGCCAGACTTGCGTCCAGTCCTCGACCTCTTCGCCGAGCCGCAACTTCAGTCCTTCGTGAATACTAAAGAGCGTCTTAAAATTGGCGTTCGGGCCTTCCTTGATTTCGACCTCGTGCTGCAAAAGTACGGCATAGCTGTGTTTCTCGAAGCCGTAAACCTTCCAGGTCAAAAGCCCGCCGGATACAAGCACAGACACAAGCAGTATGGTGGCCACAAGATTCAAGGCAAAGCGGCGGCTTTCGCCTTTTGCAAAGCGGCGCAAAATCACCACCAGCCAAAGCGCCAGAAACAGCGGCAGGAAAATAAAAGTGAAGGTGTTGACATGCCCGTCCTGAACCACACGTTCCAACACGCCGCGCGTATCCTCGGCTTCGCCCTCGTTCTTGACAACCTGATCCAACTGGACTCTGTTGGCAAGGCGCAAGTTCTCACGGCAGTCTGTGCAATCAGAATCAAAACCCAAAGCTTTTTCGTAATTCAGGATGGCATAACCCAGCCTGCCGGACTGCTGGTAAGCGCATCCCAGGTTATAGTGTAGGTCTGCGCCGCCATAGCCAAGATCCACAAGCGACTGCCACTTTTGGGCGGCATCATCGAAATTATCTTTCAAATAGCTCTCGCCGGCTTCTTTCCAGACACTTTCCGTATCGTCTAGAGCCCACAAGGTACCAGAAAAAGAGAATGCAAACACAAGACAGGCAAGCATAAAGACCATTCGTTTATTGGCATTTTTCATCATCGCTTACCCCCGATGCTCGCTGCCTGATCCAGCAAGGACTTGCGCTGGTCTACTCCAATGGAAGATAAGGCATAGCGCCCCATCTCGCAGGTTTCTAAAATCTTGATGAGTGTCGTGATTTTCTCCCTGTCCCAGCCATCCGCTGAAAGACGCGAAGAAAGCTGATCGTGTGTCATACCCGCCAGCGACGCGCCCGATGCGAGTTCGAGCCTCTTGTATAAAAGGATTGCCAGCGAAGAATAGAATTCCGCTCCGGCCTGCTCCAGTTGCGCTTGAAGCGATTTTTCAAGCTCGCGCACTTGACGCTCCAGTCTGACACGCTCTCCTACAGCCATACGCGGCTTGATCCAGCGCATTACGTCCCAGAGCATAAGCAACAGCAATATCGCGAGCGGAACAAACAGCAGAAGTTTAAAGGCCAGCCCGGATATGAACTCTCCGTTTTTAGCAGTGTCCAAAGTCGGCACAATTTTTATGGGGCGCAGTTTTTCGCCGTCCGGCAAAAGTTCCTGACGACCGGCAAGCATAGCGGCACTTTGCCCCGAAGCCTTGCCGGATCCGGGGCTGACGCGAATGGCGTAGCTGCGCGTAGTGGCGGTCTCATATATACCGCTTTTTGTATCGAAGTAAGAAAACGACATGGACGGAATAAGGAACTGCCCCGGACTTTGAGGAACCAGAAGGTATTCGGCTTTCTTGATGTTGACCATCATAACGCCCTGCTGGAACTGCTGATCGCTCTTGCTCGGCGGATAAGATTTGACTCCTTCTATAGGCGGCAAACTCGGCAGATTGTAAGCGCCGTAATCGCCGCCGCCTTTCAATTCAATTGTCAAAGCTACAGGCTGATTGACCTCTGTCACACGCCTGTCGATCTTGGCTTTCAACTCGAAACTGCCGACCTGCCCGGCGCGGAAGCCCTGCGGCTTACCTTCTTCGGGGAGGTTCTTGATCAAAACATTGAGCGGATCGGAAGAGCGCGAGACGTACTGGACGCGGTTGAAAAAGTCCTGAGTGTTGACGCCGATAGAGACACGATAAGGGCTTATCGTGCGCGCTCCCGCCTGTTTGCCGGTCAGAATAAAACGCACCAGCGGCATGACCGTGTAAGTTTCAGAACCTATGCGCACACGCTTTGAAGCCCTGTTCTCCGGCAAATCCAGAGCCTGAGCGCGAAAGCCCTCGAAGGCCGGGCGCGACTCCTCTTTAGCATCGGACACCTTGTAGCCTGAGATATATCCATACAGCGTGGCCGTCATCGACTCGCCCGCGTAGACCTCGTGCTTTTCGGGGATCAATCGCACGAACAAACGCGGGTCGTTTTTCTCTCTGGCGCTCAAGGGGGCTGAGAGCGCAAGGTCGCCCCAGTACTGACCGTCCTTGCGAGCTTCCAACTGGTTGATGCGCACATGCCACAGACCGGATTTTACAATCCGCCCGTCATGCCTGAAAGACGCCGGACCGAGCGAAAACTCTCCGGCCTTTACAGGGCGTAGCATAAAGGTTGTAGTGCGTGTCTGCTTGGATTCCATCTTGAAATTTATAATGGTAGTCGAATGCTGACTGCTGGTGTTCTGGTTCAGTATCTCAAAGCCCTTGAACTCCGGCATACGCACATCGCCCATGTTATCCGAATCCGTAATCGTCAAAACAACCTGACATTGCAGGACATCAGCGGTGCTAAGGTCGTTGCGGTCGCAACCTAACTCAATTGAGTTCTCGGCAGCGGCGACGCTTGTAAGCAGCAATAGCACAGCTAATACAAGACAGGAAACGATTGTCCTCAAAGATGCCTGCATATCACCAGTCCTGTTCCATAGACGACTTGCGGCCATCCTTCATAAAGCGGAACATCTGGAAGCCTTTTTCCTTGTCTTCCAACTCCTCCAGCTTACGCTCGGTTTCACTCTTTTCCGCAGGCACTGCCTGAGCCGGAGCCGCCTGTTGCTGACCTTGCTGCTGCTCTTGACCCTGCTGTTGCTCATCGCTCTGCTGCTGCTGTTCTTGGCCTTGTTGTTGCTGTTGTTCTTCACCTTGCTGCGGTTGTTGCTCCTGACCCTGCTTCTTCTCTTCTTCGCCCTGTTGCTGTTTCTGCTCGTCCTTACTCTGCTGATCTTTCTGTTGTTCGTCAGAGCCCTGCTGATCCTGGCTTTCCTGTTTTTCCTGGTCCTGCTGCTGATCTTGATTCTCTTGTTGCTGCTTCTGTTTTTCTTTCTGCTCTTCTAAAATTCTTTTGGCAAGCTCAAGATTATAAATCGCGTCGCGGTCGCCGGGACTGGCTCTGAGCGAGCGTTTGTAGCTGTCTATGGCTTCTTCCAGCTTGCTCTGCTGCAAAAGCGTATTGCCCATATTGTAATAGTCGCGGCCCTTCAAGCTGTCGTCCGCGCCTGTCAGAACCTTCAAGAATTCTTCCATGGCCTCGGCATATTGGCCCGCCTTATAAAGCGCACAGCCTTTGTTGTACTGTACCTCAACCTTAGAACCCAACTCCTCGCTGGCTTTATCGTACAGCTTGATGGCGTCTTCGTATTCGTGCTGGCGGAATTTAAGATTGGCGTCTTCAACTTCATCGTTTGAGCGAGCAAACCAGTCGAAACCGCACAAAAGGCTGAATGCCGCCAATATCAAGGCCAATTTGAATATGGTTTGCATATGGCTCATATTCACCTCACAGCCTTAAATTTAGATCTGCGCCGCTCGGAAAGCATTGAGGCTAAAAACAGTAATACAAATGCGGGCCACAACAGGTAAGTGAATTTTTCGTCGTACTGGGTGTAAAGCGAAGACTCGAACTCGCGTTTCTGCATACGGCGCACGTAGTCGTGCAGCTCAGAGAGCGATCCTCCGGCTTGCAGGCTGATATAGCGCCCACCGGTTTGAGCGGCGATGTTTGACAGCAAGGAATCGTTCAAGCGGCTCATGACAGTCTTGCCTGCTTTGGATTTTATGTAACCCGACATCTGGCCGTCCTCGCCGTATTCGGGGATGGGCTCGCCCGATGCCGAACCTATGCCGACCACGAATACCGGGATCTTGTCGGCTTCAAACTTTACAAGCGCTTCCTTGACATTCTCTCCGTGTTCCTCGCCATCGGTCAAAAGTACAACCAGCCGCGAGGCACTGCGCTCGTCACTGCCGGTCAGAAGTTTGTGCGAGAGTTCAAGCGCTTCGCCTATGGCTGTACCCTGAACCGGCATGTCGTTTGGATTGAGATGTTTCAAGAATATCCGCGCCGCGCCGTAGTCGCCTGTCAGTGGGCACTGCACGAAGGCCGCACCCGCAAAGCTGACTATGCCGACGCGGTCGCCTTTGAGTTCCGTCAAAAGTGACTGCAACTCAAGCTTCGCTCTTTTAAGTCTTGAGGGGCGAATGTCTTCGGCCAACATGCTTTTGGAAACATCGAGCGCGAACAGAATATCTATTCCCTCGCGCTTGACAAGCGTCGAGCGCCCGCCGACCTGCGGCCTTGTAAGCGCCAGTACCAGAAAGAGAACCGCCGCCAGAATCAGGGCGATTTTCAAGATGGCTTTGCGCTCCGAGTAGACGCCCACCAGCCTTAAGGCCAGACGTGCCTCTCCCAGGCGCAAAAGTTTACGCCGGTAAAAATGCCTGCCTGCCCAGAACAACAGCAAGAGCGCCGGTATCAGCAGTAAAAGTAAAAATGCCCATTCCGATGCAAAACGCAAAACAATCCTCCCTTATGGGAACTTCCTCAGCCAGACCACACGCAAGAGCAACTCAAGCAAAAGCAGCAACAGCGCGGGTATGGCGAAGGCAGAGTATATTTCATCGTACAACACAAACTGCTCGCCGGGCAGCTCGGTTTTTTCCATTTCGTCTATCTCATCAAAAATACCGCCCAAAGCCTTGGAGTTTCCGGCTACGCGGTACAAGCCCTTGGTGGTTTCAGCGATGTCGCGCAGCAGTTGCGCATCTACTTCTACGCGGCCCTTGCCCACACGCTCGTAAGTGCGGCCAGACATGGGATCGCGGTATTTCATGGGGATAGGCACCACGCCGCCGCGTCCGACCTGAACACTGTGAACCCGGATGCCGAGTTCGTCGGCCATACGCGCAGCCTCACGCGGGTCGAGCTTGCCGCTATTGTTGACGCCATCGGTCAACAGAATGACGACCTTGCTCTTGGCCTCTGATTTTCTCAAGCGGCTGACGGCTATGCCGAGCGCGTCGCCTATGGCAGTGCCGTCTTTGACCACGCCCATTTCGATCTGGGACATGATGTTTTTCAGTACTGAGTAATCGAGCGTCAAGGGACACTGCGTAAAGGCGTCGGCGGCAAAGACCACCATGCCGATTCTGTCGTTCGTGCGACCGCCGATGAATTTCGTCATTACATCGCGAGCCACCGAGAAGCGGTCTGAAGGCTCGAAGTCCATTGCCGCCATGGACCCGGAAATGTCGAAGGCCAGCATGATATCTATGCCTTCTTTGTGTATGGGCACATCTTCTGACGGCACGCGCGGCCCGGCCAGTGCCAGCACCAGCAGCGACAACACCACAAAGCGCAAGAAGTCGGGCAGCCAGCGGAATATGACGCGCAGCGAGCGCGGAGCTTCGGCCAGATGTCCGGCGACAGAAAAGCGCATGGTGGCGGTGCGTTTGTTTTCGCGTAGCAGCGTAAAGACGAACCAGGGCAAGGCCGCAAGCGGAATCAACAGCAGGAGGTATGGATTAGCGAATTCCATCGGTCACCCCCTCTTCCTGTTTGGTGCGTTCTATGACCGAGCGGACCTCGGACAGCAATTCAAGGCTGGATTTGTCGTCCGGCACGAACTTGGCGAATTTTACGAGGTCGCAGCTTGAAAGGATGCGGTAGACCAGCCGTTCGTCAAGTCCCTTCATATAAAGGTGTTCCAACACGAGCAGAACTTCTTCGGTACTCATGGCCGTAGCCTGAAAATCGAAACGCCGTTCCAGATAGTCGCGCAGAATGTCTGAAAGCTCCAGATGAAAGTCTTTCAGTTTGCGTAGTGCGATCAGGTTTTTCTCTTCAAGCTGCTTGATGCGTTCGTAAGCGACAACATGCGCCGGGCGCGTATCCACGAATTCGAGTTCGGCCTCTTCTTCTGCGGGTTTTCTACGGCGCAGAATCAACCAGACGATTAAAGCCAGCAATATCAAGGCTAATAACGCACCCAAAATATAGGCGACGGTGTAATCCTGTTCTACCAAGGGCACAACGCCTTTGATGTCGCGCGGCTCGACTTTGATTCCCTGCGGCTGTTGCTGCCCACCGTTTGCAAGCGGCGGCTGTTGTCCTGGCTGCTGCTGCGTAACCACTCCCGGCGCGCCTTGAGGTCCGGGGGCTTTTATGGTCGGGCCGACAGGATCGTTGGAGCCGGGTGTCACCACACGTGGCTTTGCACCTGCGGGATCCTGGGGCTTGTCCACACCTTTTTGCGCGGCCTGCCTGCGGGCCTGCTTTTCGACTTCTTCCATCAGCACGGATTTAATTTCCACCCGAGTGACTTCGGATTTGCGCTCCTCGGTCTTGCCCTTGGCATCTTTGAGCCTGAAGGTGATCTGCGGCAACTCAAGCTTGCCGACCTCGAAGGTCAAAAGCGAAAATGTAAAGCGCACGAAGTTGCGACCTTCTTTTTCGCCGCGCTTGACATCTCGTTCGTCGAGTTCGAATTTATCAAGCGCCAGATCGCCCCAAACTTCAGCGGAAAACGGCTTTTCGGATGAGAATTCAACGTCGAAGTTTATCCTGTCGCCGGGGTATCCGCTGTGATTGTGGAGCTTCTGCTCCTGGCGAACGACAAAAGGCAGTTTGCCTTCGTTTTCTTGTGCCTCTGGTGCTTTAACTTGCGCCGCTTCCAGAGCCGGGGGCTGCGCCTGCGCTTCGGTCTGGGCATGGGCATGTGAACTCAGCACGAACAGGCATATAAAAAAGGTCAGCGCCAGCGTCGTTTTCCTGAGTCCAATTGTATTTGCTAAGTCGAATCTCATTATCTTCTCTTGGCCCGACGACGGAAAAACGCCGCCAACTTGGGTACATAATCCTGTCCGCATTCCATCTCAACCAGCTCGACTTTAAGCTTGCCCAAAAGTCTGCGGCGTTCCTCTTCGAGCTTGCGCCAGTATTCTTCGTGATAGCGCCGCACGGCCTTATCGGAAGTGTCCACCCAGACCACCTGCCCGCTTTCAAGATCTTCCAAAGGCACCAGACCCACATCGGGCAGCGTGGCTTCTTTGGGGTCGCGCACTAAAAGCCCGACTAAATCGTGCTTGCGCGAAACAATTTTCAAGCCGGTGGAGTAATCCGGCGAAATGAAATCGGATATGAGAAAAACTATGGAGCTGGTGATTTTCAGGCGCGAGAGATAGGTCAGCGCCTCATTGATGTCTGTGCCGCGCCCTTCGGGGCGATAGGTCAAAATCTCGCTGATGACGCGCAGGACATGCTTGCGACCTTTTTGCGGCAGAATCACGCGCTCCACTTTATCTGTAAAGAGTATCAGGCCGACCTTGTCGTTGTTCTGTATGGCCGAAAACGCCAGAAGCGCCGAAAGTTCGGCGGCCAACTCTATTTTGCGCAGAGAGTCGGTTCCAAAAAGGCCCGAGGCGGAAAGATCCACCATCAGCATGGCGGTCAACTCGCGTTCTTCCTGGTATTGCTTGATAAAAGGCGCACCCTGACGAGCCGTAACATTCCAGTCGATGGAGCGAATATCATCGCCGATGGTATAAGGACGCACCTGATCGAATTCGATCCCGCGCCCTTTGAATACGCTGTGGTACTGGCCTGCCAGCGTGTCGGTGGCAGCCCGGCGCGTGACGATTTCTATTCTGCGGATCTTCTTCAATACCTCTGAGCGATCCGCGCGATCTTCCCATTCCTCCATCTGCAAGGTGAAACCTCCTTAAGGCGCTTGAATGAAGTCCAGAATCTTGCGGATCAAATCGTCGCTGGTCAATTCCTGCGCTTCGGCCTCAAACGATGTCAGCACGCGGTGGCGCAGAACATCGTAGGCGACAGACTTCACGTCGTCGGCGGTCACGTAGCCGCGATGCTTCAGGAATGCGCGGGCGCGGGCGGCCATATTAAGGTATATGGAAGCGCGCGGCGATGCGCCGAAGTCGATCAGGTCATATAGTTCGGGCGGGCCCGAGAAACGCTTGCGGCGTTCGTCTTCGCTTGAGATATCGTTATCGTCCGGCTTGCGCGTGGCGAATACGATACTGATGATGTAATCCTTGACTGTCTCGTCCACGTAAATTTCACGCACGACTTGACGGGCTTTCAAAATATCGTCGGTGGATATATTGGCCTGAATCTCCTCCAGCACGCCGCCGGTGTTCTGCTCCATGATGGCGCGTTCTTCCTCGCGGCTGGGATAGCCGACCCTGACCTTGAGCATAAAACGGTCGGTCTGGGCTTCGGGCAGGGGATAGGTTCCCTCCTGCTCGATGGGATTCTGGGTTGCCAGCACGAAGAATGGATCGGGCAGCGGGAAGGATTTATCGCCTATCGTCACCTGGCGTTCCTGCATGGCTTCCAAAAGCGCCGACTGCACCTTGGCCGGTGCGCGGTTGATTTCGTCGGCCAGCACTATATTCGTGAAAAGCGGTCCCTTTTTGGAATAAAAGCGCTCTTCTTTCTGGCTGTATATCAGCGTTCCGACCAAGTCGGCGGGCAGAAGGTCGGGTGTGAACTGTATACGCTGAAAAGCGGCTTTAATGGACTTGGCCAGGGCGTTGATGGTGAGGGTCTTGGCCAGACCGGGCACGCCTTCTAATAAGACATGACCGCCGCCGAGTATGCCTATCATCAGCTTTTCGACCATTTCGTTCTGTCCGATAACCCGCTTGCGGACCTGCAAAAGCAGCTCGTCCACAAACTGCGACTCCTTGGCCACCTTCTGGTTTAACAGCTCGATTTCGTTGTACATTCATTCCTCCTGCAAAAACTGTAAAGGCCAAAATGCAATCATCGTTCAGGCCGGATTATTTACCACATTAAACAAGATTTCTCAATATTCAAGCTCGTTTTATACAAAAGC
>CAYTHG010000113.1:0-10934 GCA_964437525.1 uncultured Myxococcales bacterium
AGCCCTATCCCCGCCGATTCACAGTTTTCGTCCATACGGATGTCAAAAAGCCTTTGTGTAAAGCTTTGGATTTAGCCGACGAACGCAAGGCTACATTGACGCTAGCCAACGTACCTTTGTGCATGTTACCCGGTCACGAAAAATACAGCGACGAGCTTTACTGGAACGAAGACGCCCTGCGGCGCGAAGTAAACAAACCAGGCTCCGATGACGGTGCCAAACTGATAGTCACCAGCGGACACGGGAAGCTCAAACGTCCAAGCTGCAACAATTGCAGACTTGTTCTGCACTGCGACGGCGTCCCTGTCGAGTACGTCAAAAGGCGCGGGTTTCTCGAATTCGAACCGGTTGAAGGCGAGCTTGTAAAAGACATTTCCAGCCTGCGCGACGAAACCCTGAGAAAGGAAGATTGATGGACGACTCCAAACCGATCTGCATAGATGCACCGAAATCGGTTGCCGATAAAGTCGGTGAACGTGTGGACATCAATCTCGGACATGCCTGCAACTACAAATGTATTTTCTGTATGCAGGGCAACAGCACCAAGGAGCAGCGCAAGTGGGTAGACAAGAAAACCCTGTTCTTAGAGATGGAACACTACAGCCGTGAGTTGGGCGTAAAGTCTCTGGGGCTATTGGGCGGAGAGCCGACGCTTTATCCGTGGCTATCCGAAGCACTCGACTACGCCCGCCAACTTGGATTCGACGACATCACCATCAACACCAACGGCTTCATGTTCGCAGACGCCGAGTTTACAAAGAACGCTGTGGAGCACGGCTTGAACCGCTTCTGCATTTCAATCCATTCCGAAAGCCCCAAAGTTGAGGATTTCCTTTCGGGACAAGCAGGAGCGCTCAAACGCAAGCTGACGGCCATCCGTAATATAGTCACCATGAGAAAAGCCGGACACAAAATCACGCTGTCCATCAACGCTGTTTTAAACAATCGCAACTACCCGACTATGGATCGCTATGTAGCCTTCTATAAACAACTGGGCATAACGGATATCCGCTTCAATTTCATCAGACCCGAAGGCCGCTCTTTGGACCATCTCGATATCGTGCCGAGTTTTTCGGAAACCATGCCAAAGATAATGGAAACGGTCCTGGCAAACGAGAACAGACACAAAATTTTTCTTAGCTTCGGCGAAATCCCTTACTGCGTCTACCCTTCCGAGTTTTTTTCTAACAAGACGCTTCGCAAAAAATACATCGGTGAATACCGCGACCGCCGAACGCACGTCTCTACCTTCGGCAACCAGCCCGGCAATCTCTCAGACGACAACGGCAAGCAGCGCTTCGTATGGCAGGACTTGCGCATGAACGAGTTGAAAACTTACGTGGATGAATGCCGATCCTGCCCCTGGGTGGAAGTCTGCGGCGGTGTCTGGACCCACTACCTCGAAATCTACGGAGACTCGGAATTCAAAAGCTTGGAAGTGGAGTAAATTCCAGCCTGCAATTTCTCGACAACTCGAAACATCTCCCGTTAACAGAGCGAACTCGACAAGCATTTTCAACGAATCACAACCGAATACAATTAAAAACACTGTAACTTGTCAGCTTGCAGGTGACACAAAGCTTTCTCTACAACCTCGCTTTTTCGTATTTTGTAGCAAAACAACTAGCTCATGTTGCACATTTTTTAAGCAAGACAATGAATGAACGCTCATTCTTCGAGCCAAATTGACACATTTTTCCATAATCTACCCCAGCCGTATCTATATGTTTTTACTTACATATTTTGCCATTTAAAAAAAGCCCCGGACTGCGCTTGACAAGCTGCAATTTGCTGTGTTAAATCAAACTTCAACAGGTTGATGTACCTGAATGACCAGACCTAAATTCTAAACAAAGTGAAAGCCGATGGGTGGTATAGACCTCTTAAATTTAGACTTATCAGTTGTAATACAACTGGTGCTGTTCCTTGCCTTGGTGTTCATCATGAACAAGTACATGTTTTCGCCCATGGTCAAGGTGTTGTCCAAGAGACGCCAGGAGATGGACCAGGCTCTAAAAGGCGACCCCTTAGAGGACGAAGCGGTGGAAAAAGAACGCATCTATAACGACCGCCTCCAAAAGTTGCGCGGCGAGGGTGCCAGATTATTGAACCGCACACGCGGCGAAGCCAAGGTAGAAGAACACCGCCTGATAGACGGAGCAAAAAAAGAAATCTCGGATTCTGCCGTAAAGAGCAGAGCCGCTATCGTCAAGGAGATGGAGAAAGCCAAACAGGAAGTCTCCGACAGAATTTCCGTGCTGGCCTCCGAGGTAGCATCCAAAATCGTCGGGAGGAATCTTTAATGGATAAAAAAGTTCGCCTGCTGATTCTGGCGCTGGCGGCGGGAGTTATCCCTTCCCTGCTGTACGCATCCAGCGGAAGCCACGGAGAAAGCCACGGACTGGATCTGCTGTTCACCATAGCATCCATAACGAACGCGATAATCTTCGCGGTGCTGATGTACATCATGCTCAAAAAGCCCGTGATTGCTTTCTTCAAAGAGCGTAGCGAAACGGTAGAAGAAGCCGTCATGCGCCGCGAGACAGTTCGCAAGGTTGCACGCGACAAGATTGAGGAATACGCGCAGCGTATGGACAAACTCGAAAAGCAGTGGGAAGCCGACCTGAAGAAATACCAATCTGAAGGAGAAGCCGAACACAAGCGCATAATCGAAGAAGCTAAGCTTCAAGCCGAAAAGATCAAGGCCGATGCATCCAAGATCGTCGAGGCCGAACTTCGCAAGGCCAAGCATGAGCTTCGCAAAGAGACGGCAACCGAGGTCATCAGGCAGGCTGAAAAGCTTTTATCCGAAAAGATCACCGACGAAGACCGCAAGCGTCTGGTCGGCGAATACATCGACATGTTGAGTTGAGGTAAAAAGTGAATAACGGAGCCCTCGCAAAAAGATATGCGCGCGCCATCCTCGACACTACCGAGTCGATAGAGCAAGCGCGTAGGACGGTAGAGGAGATGCAGACCTTCCACAAGGTCATGGATTCCAGCAAAGACCTTTATCACCTGCTGCACAACCCTATTTTCCGGGGACAGCAGGTATCGGTCGTTGAAACCATCGTCTCTAAATCCGGTTTCGCCAAACTGACAGGATCGTTGATCGCCATGCTGATAAAGCGCGGACGTATCGACGCCATATCGGATATAGCCGAGTCGATGTTGCGCATCATTGAGGAAAAAGGCGGTACATACAGGGCGCAAGTCGCAAGCGCAAAACCGCTTTCCGATGAACAGATGAAAAACATATCCGCAAAGCTTGAAAGCATTGCCGGTCACAAGTTAGCAGTTGAAACAGAAGTCGATCCCAAATTGCTAGGCGGCGTAGTCGCCAAGCTAGGGTCTAAGGTATATGACGGAAGCATTCGCGCTCAGTTGAGCCGAATGGAAGAACTCCTTGCCAGGGAGGTATAACGTGGGAATTCGCGCAGACGAAATAAGTCAGATTATTAAGCAGCAGATCGCAGACTTCGACAAAAAAGTCGATGTCTCCGAAACCGGCTCGGTAACATCCGTCGGTGACGGTATCGCCCGTGTCTACGGACTCGATAACGCCATGATCGGCGAGTTGGTCGAGTTCCCGGGGCAGCTTTTCGGGATGGTGCTAAACCTTGAGGAACAAGGCGTCGGCGTCGCGCTCTTCGGCGACACGGCTCACACCAAGGAAGGCGACATAGTAAAGCGTACCGGCAATATCGCCAGCGTCCCCGTGGGCAAAGGTGTTTTAGGTCGTGTGCTCAACTCACTCGGTCAGCCCATCGACGGCGGCGGAGCGCTTGAATACACGGAAACGCGCTTTATCGAAAAGAAGGCTCCCGGCATCATTGCCCGTCAGCCTGTAACCGAGCCCTTGCAGACCGGAATCAAGGCCATCGATGCCATGATCCCCATCGGGCGCGGACAGCGTGAGCTTATCATCGGCGACCGTCAGACGGGAAAAACCGCCATCGCCATCGACACCATCATCAACCAGCGTAAAACCCACGAAACCGACAAGCCGGTTTATTGCTTCTACGTCGCCATAGGCCAGAAGCAATCCACTGTGGCCCAGGTGGTGGATACCTTGAAGCGTCACAACGCAATGGAATACACCTGCGTCGTCGCCTCGACCGCCTCCGAAGTCGCGCCCCTGCAGTTCATCGCGCCTTACTCGGGCGTTGCAATGGCAGAGTGGTTCCGCGACAACGGTATGCACGCTCTGATTATCTACGACGACCTTTCAAAGCAGGCCGTCGCTTATCGCCAGCTATCTCTGCTGCTCCGCCGTCCTCCCGGACGCGAGGCTTTCCCGGGCGACGTTTTTTATCTGCATTCGCGTCTTTTGGAACGCGCCGCAAAAATGAGCGACAAAGAAGGCGCAGGCTCACTGACAGCCCTGCCCATCATCGAAACTCAAGCCGGCGATATTTCGGCTTACATCCCGACCAACGTCATTTCGATTACGGACGGCCAGATCTTCTTAGAGGCCGACCTGTTTAACTCGGGAATGCGCCCGGCCATCAACGCCGGTCTTTCGGTTTCCCGCGTCGGCGGAAACGCGCAGATCAAAGCCATGAAGAAGATCGCCGGTATGTTGCGCCTGACTCTGGCGCAGTATCGCGAACTGGCGGCCTTCGCCCAGTTCGGCTCGGACCTCGACAAAGAAACCCAGCGCCAGCTCCACA
The DNA here is from genome assembly GCA_964437525.1 of uncultured Myxococcales bacterium. Taxonomy (GTDB): domain Bacteria; phylum Myxococcota_A; class SURF-8; order SURF-8; family SURF-8; genus JAKQSH01. The sequence goes on from CAYTHG010000113.1 coordinate 4,674, forward strand.
AGGGAGCGCGTTTGTCCGAGATACTCAAGCAGGGACAGTATTCCCCACTTGAGGTCGAAAAGCAGATCCTGATTATATTCGCAGCCGCCAACGACTACTTGAACGATCTCGAACTGCATGACATCGGTCGCTACGAGCAGGAAATGTACCAGTACATGGTCGATCATCACTCCAATGTATCCAAAGAGATCAAGGAAAAGGGCGTGCTGGACAAGGACATTGAGCGGAAGCTCCGCAAGGCGCTCGACGAATTCAAAGGTGTTTTCCAAGCCTGAGGGCGGATAAGCTTTAAAAAAGGTATCGATTAATGGCCAACCTCAAACAAATGCGTAAACGGATCGAGAGCGTTACAAATACGCGCAAGATCACATACGCCATGAAAATGGTAGCCGCCTCAAAACTGCGCCGCGCACAGGAAGCCATACAAAACACCCGCCCCTTTGCCAAAAGCATAGACGGCTTGATCCACGGCTTGTCGGAAACTCTGGATGATTACCTGCATCCCTTGATGATCCCGCACGAGAATCCCAAAACCATAGGGATACTCCTGATAACCGCAGATCGCGGCATGTGCGGCGCATTGAATTCCAGCGTTATCCGCAAAGTCGAAAACCTGATGAAGGAACACGCCGACAAATATTCCTTCGAACTGTCGGTAATCGGCAGCAAAGGACGGGATTATTTCAAGCGCAGAGATGTGAGCATCAAGCACACATTCCCGGACATCTACCATGAGCTTGGTTTCGAAGCAATCGAGCCGGTCGCCAATCGCCTTGTCAACGATTACCTGACAGGTCAGATAGACGAAGTCTGGGTAGTGTTCACGGAATTCAAGTCCGTCATCTCGCAGAATATCGCAATGGAAAAGCTTTTGCCCATCGTCTCACTTGATAACGACGTGGAAAAGCACACCATCCACGATTACGTCTACGAGCCGGACAGAGAAGAAATACTGGACGAACTGGTACCGCAGCATGTCGCCATACAGGTATACCGCTACTTCCTGGAGTCTCAGGCATCCGAACAGGGAGCCAGAATGACCGCCATGGAAGGTGCGAGCAGAAACGCAGAAGAAATGATAGACAAGTTGACGCTGCTTTACAACCGCACACGTCAGGCGGTAATCACCAACGAACTGGTGGAAATCGTCAGTGGAGCAGAGTCTCTTAAAGGCTAATTGCAGTATAAATAACTCTTGGGAGTAGGAAAATATGGAAGCCGCAACTAAATACGGAAAGATCAGCCAGGTTATCGGACCGGTAGTGGACGTAGTTTTCGAAGAAGGCGAACTTCCCGCAATCTATAATGCTTTGAGAATTTCCAACCCTGCCATCTCCGACAAAGAGTGGAACATGGTTGTAGAAGTTGCACAGCATTTAGGTGAAAGCACCGTGCGCACAATCGCAATGGACACCACAGACGGCCTGGTGCGCGGCATGAAAGTGCTTGACACGGACAAGCCGATTATGATGCCTGTCGGTGAAGCCTCTCTGGGACGCATCTTGAACGTCATCGGCGAGCCCGTAGACGAGTGCGGTCCGATCGAAACCACGCACTACAACCCCATCCATCGTGAAGCTCCCAAGTATGTAGATCAGGATGTGAATATTTCCGCATTCGAAACGGGCATCAAGGTTATCGACCTTTTGGAACCCTACCCTCGCGGCGGAAAAATCGGACTGTTCGGCGGTGCCGGTGTCGGCAAGACCGTCGTCATCATGGAGTTGATTCATAACCTCGCCAAGGGCCACGGCGGTTATTCGGTATTCGCCGGAGTCGGTGAGCGCACCCGCGAAGGAAACGACCTTTACCGCGAAATGACGGAATCGGGAGTTATCGAAAAAACAAGTCTGGTTTACGGTCAGATGAACGAGCCTCCCGGAGCCCGCGCTCGTGTCGGCCTTTCAGCTCTGGCTGTCGCCGAATACTTCCGCGACGAGCAGCATCAGGACGTTCTTCTGTTTGTTGACAATATTTTCCGTTTCACCCAGGCAGGCTCCGAAGTCTCGGCACTTCTGGGACGTATTCCTTCCGCCGTCGGTTATCAGCCTACGCTATCTACCGACATGGGCGAATTGCAGGAGCGCATCACCTCCACCAAAGACGGTTCGATCACGTCCGTTCAGGCCATTTACGTTCCTGCCGACGACTTGACGGACCCGGCTCCGGCAACGGCTTTCGCCCATTTGGACGCAACCACGGTTCTTTCGCGTCAACAGGCTGAGCTTGGAATCTACCCGGCTGTCGATCCGCTCGACTCGACCTCACGCATCCTCGATCCGCGCATCATCGGAGAAGAACATTACAACGTCGCCCGTCAGGTGCAGGTTGTCTTGCAGCGCTATAAAGACCTTCAGGACATCATCGCCATTCTGGGAATGGACGAACTTTCCGAAGAGGACAGAAAACTTGTCGGTCGCGCCAGAAGACTCCAGAAGTTCCTGTCGCAGCCTTTCCACGTAGCCGAGCAGTTCACAGGCACACCCGGCAAATATGTCAAGCTGGAAGACTCGATCCGTTCCTTCAAGGAAATCGTCGATGGCAAGCATGACCACCTGCCCGAGCAGGCATTCTACATGCAGGGTACCATCGATGACGTGATCGAAGCAGCCGCCCGCATGTCCTCGGAAAATTAAACAAGACTGGAACTTTCGACCATGAGCGAAAAGCTGGAAGTAAAAATAATCACCCCCGAAGGCCGCAAGTACGAAGGCGAGGCCGGTGAGATTTTAGCACCGGGCAACAAGGGGCAATTCGGCATACTGCCGGAACATACAGAATTTCTGACAAGAAATGTTCCCGGCCTGGTCAGCATATACAACGGACACGAGACTTTTCATTTCTCGGTCGGTCGCGGCATGATAGAAGTCAGCAACAATAAGGTTCTGATTCTGGTGGATACTGCCGAGAAAGCCAGCGAAATAGACACCAAGCGCGCCGAGAAAAAGTTTGCCGATGTTTCGGAAAAGCTCGAAGCAGGAACCTTCGCACTCAATGACCCCGAATATCTGGATCTTCTGTGGGCGCAAAAACGCGCCGAGGCCAGATTGGAAACCAGCAAACGCTGAAAGTCCAATAGAGAATCAATATCAACGGCGGCGCGTAAGCCCGCCGTTTTTTTTATTATTAATTGCAGAGTACCTGATCCGTCCTCAATTTTGTTAAAATTCAATTTGACTAACAAATTATTATATCCGCTACTAGCAAGTGCCCCTGAAGAGTATTTGAACCGCCGTTTGATCCAGCTCATCGTGAATGTCACCCGAAGGGCGGTGTATCGAGCGATTTTGCATGAGATAATTCATGGTTCGATACAATTTCGCTTCGCGAAATCACTCACCATGAGCGGGTCTCTGCCATTTTCAGAAAACCGGGGATGGGTCAGACCGAATACTGGAAGGTAAATGGATTGTTAGTCTCTACAGCCCTATTGCAGACCGATTACCTCGTAGGCTTCCTCGGTGAATCTCTGTTTGATTTGCAGGATTTCTTCCATAGCTCCCATGAAAGCTTCGGACACCTGCGGGTCAAAGTGCGTCCCGGTGTCCTTCTGTATCATGGAAATAGCCGTTTCGACGGCAAAAGCGGGCTTGTAAACGCGCTTTGTGGTCAATGCGTCAAACACGTCAGCCATGGCGGTAATTCGCGCTTCAAGGGGAATATCAGTCGATTTGAGGCCATAGGGATAGCCCTTGCCGTTCCATTTTTCATGGTGATACAGGGCAATTCTCGAAGACATCTTCAAAACTTCGGATTCTGAGCCTTCCAGAATTTTATAACCGATCAAGGTGTGTTCCTTGATGATCTCGTATTCCTCGGGTGTCAACTTGCCGGGCTTGAGCAGAATATGATCCGGCACTCCGATTTTACCGACATCGTGCATGATGGAAGATATTTTTATCAGGTCGCAGAAAATCGGGTCGAGATTCATGCGCATTGCAATGGTATGCGAATAATTGCTCATCCTGTTAATATGCGCGGCAGTATCTTCGTCACGATATTCAGCGGCCCTCGCCAATCTGAAAATGGTTTCGGTCTGCGCTTTTATGAGTCCGTCGTTGGTCCTTTTGATCTCGATCAATGCCCTTGAAAGCTCGCTGGTACGAAGTTCGACCTCATGCTCCAGACGCTGATTGTAATCCTTGAGCCTCAACTCGTAACTCAATCGCTGGGCGGCGATAGTAACCAGACGAACGACCTCGTCCTGCATATCGTCTTCGCAACCGAAAGCATGAATAGCTCCGGTGGGAACGCCGTCGATATCGACCAGAGGAACACCCAGATAGTTTTTGTTTATGCCAAAGCTTTCGTTAAAGGCTTCCTTCTGCAAAACCAGAATTTCGCCTTTAGAGACTATCTGCTCCGAGATATTATGCTCATCGAAGCATATTCTACGAATATCGTCAGAGAGCTGAAAATCCATTTCCATAGCCTGCTCGGCACCTTTGGCAAAAGTAATCGCCACACTTTCACCCTGAGTCAACTCCGCCACTCCGGAAGCGAAATCACGCAGCAGGACTTCACGGTCGGAATAGCGTTTGGTGAAGGTAGAAATTTCGATCAGGGATTTAAGCTGCTCCTGAAAGCGCAGAATTCTGTCATTGAGCTTTTTATTTTTCACCAAGGTGCTTGCCTTGGCCAAAAGCTCGTGCTTGTTTACAGGCTTGGTCAAAAAATCGTCCGCGCCCATTTCGATACCGTGTACTTTGTCTTCCATGGTATCCAATGCGGTAACCATGACAATAGGAATCAAACGGGTTTTTTCATCTGACTTGAGAATATTGCAGACCTCAAAACCGTCCATGCCCGGCATCATGACATCTAGTAGAATCAAATCGGGCGGAGCAACTTTGACTCGCTCCAGCATCTCTTCTCCAGAGTATGCAGAATCGACCGCATATTTTGCGGCAACCAGATAAGCTTCCAAAAGCCTTACATTCTTGGGGACATCATCTACTACAAGCACTTTGGCTTTGGTATTCATTTTATCTCCTGGAAAAACGCAAGATGCATATAAAACTGGGCGATTTTAGTGTTTCTCTGTTGATTGTACAAGCAAGTTTATCAATCAGTCTTGAGTCTCTCATATTTAAAAGCCTAAATATTTGAATAAAAGTTTCCGCCACATGCGAAAAAATGTTAATAATTGCAGTATAGAATACGTTTCTTATAAAGGAAAGAATTCTTTCGGAGAAGCAAAACCATGCCTCGAAACTGTGGGGACATTCTACTCGAACAAGGAGTAGTCGATCAGAAGCAACTTGATGCGGCTTTGAGTAAATCCGAGAATGCGCATGTCGCACTGCTCGAACAACTTATAGTTAGGAACATCGCATCTGAAACAGAAATTGCTCAAGCCTTGAGCCTCGGCTTGGGTTTGCCGCTGGTTTATCTGACCCAATTACGTATCCCGGGTTATGTCGCCAAGCTTATCCCTCGTGAAAAAGCTTTGTCCATCAAAGTCATCCCTGTTTCACTCAAAAAAGAAGGCGACCAGGAAGTCCTTTATGTGGCCTTCCTCGACCCTACAGACAGCAACAGCGTCGAAGAAATGGAACAACTGGCAAACAAACCTGTACACAAGGTGGTTGCAACCCTTTCAGACATAGAAAACGCCATAAAGCGTTACAATGTAAAGTTCCCGACCAGCAAAAGGAAAACCGCCCAGATGGCTGCGGTTGTCGAAGAAGAAAAGTCTCCCTTTGAATCTATAGAAACTCCAGAAGAAATTTTCCCCGAAATAGAGGAAGAGGCGGAGACAATTCCAAAAACAGAGCCGGAAATAAAAACAGAACCGGCTCATCCTTCAGTCGAAGAGATAAAAGAAGCTGAAGACAACGATTTCGAGATCGATTTCGGTTTTGCGGATGAGTTGCTCCCTGAAACTCCTAAGAAAGAAATAGTTGCCCCTAAAGCACCTAAAAAAGATGATCTGGATTTCGACAACGACTTTGAAATAGAAACAGTCGATGAAGTTCCAAGCGGAGAGAAGATCGCCTTCCAACGTAACGAGATCAACTTCGAGGAAGAGGTTGAAGAACCTGAAAATATAAAAAAAGAGACAGAACAGGAAGAAGAAGAAATAATCGCCGATCCATCTGCCTCTCAACAATTTTTAAGCATAGACACCGACACCCTGGGAGAATCGGATGACAGCATAGAGTCATCCCGCGATCAAGCTCGCAAAGTCAAACAGACACACGCATGGGGCGTTGAAGACTTGGAATTCAAGGAAGAAGGAGACGAACTTCTAGACTCGAC
>CAYTHG010000114.1:0-10910 GCA_964437525.1 uncultured Myxococcales bacterium
CTTCAAGCTTTTCAGCTTTTTTCGGTTCAGCTTCTGTTGCTGTATTGCTTAAAAGATCGGCTGCCGCTTCTTCGACTGGCTGTTCTTCTTCTTTTTTCTTGGTCAGCTCTTTGAAGTTTTCCTCTGCCGACTTGAGTGAAACCGCGGTTTTCTTTTTACGAGGGGAGCTTGAGTCGTTACGCACTATCACCCGACGTCTTCCGCGTTTAGGCTTTACTTCTTCACCCTTGCCATTGGTGCCGTTGTTATTGTCCTTATCTGCTGCCATTCTTCGTTCCTTTGTTTCTTTTTTTTTATACTTCCAGTCGCCAGGAATGCGAAACTGATTTGAACTCTTCTAAAAAAGAGGAGCTAGTCGTGCATGAGGCACATAATATAAAAGTTTTTAAATATTTCCGTCCAAGATGGAGTTGCTTTAGGCACATTCTTAAATGGAAACCACCGGAGGCACCGTTTTCTACAACCTATATATCTGCAAGTCTGATTCTTCGGGGACTTCATCCTGGAAAAGGAACTTTAAAGATTGGGTTGCAAAACACGGAACCGGCATTAAATGCACTATCCTTGTTAATACTTTAAATCCCCCATGTCAAGTCTTTTCTTTTATTGCCGGAAAGGAGAAGAACGCAAAAAGCGTTTATTTGATTAGCTTTTCTCTACAGGCAGGTTCCCATCATGCAGGTACCCGAGCAGCAATGGTCAATGCCTTCTTTGCAAGCGCTGTTGGCAGGTAGGCAGCCGCCTTTATAGCCGTCGTTGTCGCCGTCTCCGTCTACGGGGATACATTCCCAGCAAGTGGAAGCACCGCACTCCCCATCGTATTCACAACCCGGGCAGACTAGCGGAGCGCAAACTCCGTCTTGGCAGGCCTGACCGCTAGGGCAAGGCGGTATGCAGCATTGGCCGCAGTACCAGAAGCCACCGTCGGCGCGGTTGCAGCACTGACCGGGGGCGCACATGCGTTCACAACATTCGCAGTAGCCGTTGTTGGGGTTGCAGTGCTGTGGCTCGGGGCATTCGGGGGCATCGTCAGCGTAGCAAGGCAAGATGCATTCGCCGTCCGGTCCGCAGACTTTGCCTTCAGGGCAGTCAGCACTACTGGCGCAATCGTTGTCAGACTGACAAGTCCAACAGGTGGAAGCGTCACATGTCTTAGAGTCAAGACATGCAGGGCAGACTACCGCTACGCAGCTTGCCCCCTGGCAGGCGTAACCGACAGGGCAGGGCGGAATGCAACAATGGCCGCAAAACCAGAAACCGCCATTGCCACGGTTGCAACAGTAGTTTGATGGACACAGATTTTCACAGCATTCGCAGTGGCCGTTATTGGGGTTGCAGTGCTGAGGCTCGGGGCATTCTTCGGCTCCAGGAGCATCGCAACGCAGGATGCATTCGCCGCCCGGTCCGCAGACTTCATTGTCTTTGCAGTCCTCGTTCGTTGCGCATTTGCTGTCATCTTTCGATTCTGTATCCGGCTCCAGATCGCCGTCTTCGGGGATTTCGCAAACCGGTTCTCCCTGACAGACATTCTTTTCGCAAGTTTGAGCGGGCAGGCAATTGTAAAAGCTTACGCAAGGGCGGTGCTTTTTTTCACACATTTGGAAACAGCAGACATAATCCGAGTTGCCGCAGTCCTCGTCCGTCTTGCAATATATGGTGTTTGGGCTATTGTCCCGGTCGCCATTTCCGTCCGCATTGCAACTCAAGCTTCCGTCTTCGGGAATGCACTTGCCGGAACCGTCCGAGTCCTTTGATTCCATGTAGCAGCAATATCCCGCGCTGCAATCGGACAGATCTTCACAGGCGATTGCATTGTCGTCTATGCCGCAGATGCCATGCTTGAATATACAGGAGTAGCCCATAGGACAATCCGAATGCGACTGGCATTCGACGATAGTAGAGTCATCATTGTCGTTATACTCGTCTCCCAGGTCGGGGCTGCACCCAATTGCAAAAAAAGCCAGTGCTACAACAAGCAGCCCGGAAAACCCGACAGTGATACTCTTTGAACGATACGGTATGATTTTGTGCATAATAACCCCTCGACTTTTATTATTTGTGACAACTGCAACAAAAGTCAAGGTATAAAAAAAGCCGGCAGGTTTAACCTGCCGGCTTTTGTCTAGCTGATTTGTCTGCTTAGAGGCAGGTTCCCATCATGCAGGTACCTGAGCAGCAGTTGTCCACGCCTTCTTCGCAAGCGCTGTTGGCGGGCAGACAGGCGCTCTTTGTGCCTTCTGTGTCGCCATCGGGGGGGGGCTCGCCTTCGCACTCCCAGCAAGTGGTGGCGCTACAGGTCTCGGTTGCTTCGCAAGTCGGGCAAACTATCGGGGCGCATGTTCCGCCCTGGCAAGCCTGGCCGTTGGCGCAGGGAGGTGAGCAGCATTGGCCGCAGTACCAGAAGCCACCTTCGGCGCGGTTGCAGCACTGACCGGGGGCGCACATGGTTTCGCAACATTCGCAGTAGCCGTTGTTGGGGTTGCAGTGCTGAGGATCGGGGCATTCGGCAGCACCGGCAGCGTCGCAACGCGGTACACATTCGCCACCCGGTCCGCAGACTTCATCTGCGCCGCAGTCGCTGGTGCGTTCGCAGCCGCTCTGCTGTTCGGGTTCGACTTCCGCTTCGAGTTCGGGATCGAGGTCGGCGTCGGTAGCTTTATCTTCGTCACCGTCTACTCCGATTTCGCAAACAGGATCGCCCTGGCAGAAATCGTCCTGGCAGTACTGACCCGGCAGGCAATCGCGTGTATCCTGACATGCGCCGTTTTTCTCTTCGCACTTGTTGAAGCAGCAAACGTATGCGGGGTTACCGCAGTCGGTGTCTGTTTTGCAGAAAGACGGGATTCCACCGTCATCGCCATCGCTGTCGTCGCCGTCTCCGTCGCCTTCACAGCTAACGCTTCCGTCGTCGGGAACGCATTTGCCGGAGCCATCTTCGGAGGTGGCATCGACGAAGCAGCAGTAACCGGCTGTGCAGTCGGCCAAGTCATAGCAGCTAATGGCATTGGGGTCTTCGCCGCATACGCCATCGGCTGGCGTACAGGAGTATTTAACCGGGCAATCAACGTGCGACAGACAATCGATGAGTGTTGTGTCACCATCACCATCGTCGCTGGAAGAATCACTGCATTGCGTCATTGTGGCGCCAACCAGCAGTACCAACACTGCGGCGGTCAGCAGTAACAAATGCCAACTGAAAGTCGATCTAATCTTGTGCATAACAAAACCTCTTGCGTTAAAGCGGCAACAACCTAAGTTCTATTCGGTTAACTATAAGCCTTCGATTCAATACTTGTCAAGCATTTGTTGGAACACGATTGTATCCTCTAAAGACTTAACAAGCTTAAGATGTTTAGCTTTTTAGATTTCAAACAGTTAAAAAGCCAAGCAATTATAAATGAGTAAAGAGCTAACCCTGCACTCTTGTTTGCTCTTGCAACAGTTTGCATTTTAAAATTCAACTACAGAAGAATTTCAAAAACTGCTACTGAAAAAGACACTAAATCAAGTTTCCAAGGTGGCAATTAATTACTATCTATAAGGTGGCTTGTCAACTAATTCCTGGCTGAATTATGTATCGAAAAGACACTTGAAGCTCAAAACGTGCAAGTAATCGAACGATATCGGAGAGGTATCGCATGTGTGTTCGTGGATTTTGGGGATCATTCTGGCTTTTCCTGTTGGCGATTGTTCTTTAAATGAAATATTATCTCTGGCATCGCTGCTTTATTAATGGCGTCGGGATAAAATCATGAAATTCTTGAGCGGAAATCTTGCAATCCTGTCACTTGTCGTTCTGTTGCCATTGGCTTTTATGTTGCCGTGGCAAGTTGCGCTGTTCCAGATCTTGATTGCATTGACAGTCGTCCAGTTGAAATTCGGCAAAGGTCTAAACTCCCGGCTGTTTTTCTGGCTTTTTGCCGTAGACGCCGTTTTTCTTGCCTATTCGGGTTTGATGAACGCATATCCGAGGCCGTTTGACAGCGTTTCGCCTCGTTTGGCGATACTTGCCTTAGTCGTGCTTTCTCTTGCGGCAGTTTCCACGAGAGTGGAAATCATGCTGGGCAAGGCCAGTGACGACGGACTGCCTGGTATGTTAAAAATCGCCGCCTTCATTATAGCCGTCACCGCAGCGCTTTATGCCCGCTACATGGGACCGTATGTTTTTGGAGTCGAATCAGGTCAGCCTTTGCTTCCTTTTGTGGGTATCGCCACGGATTGGGGAATGACTTTGATGCCGCCGGTGTTGTCCGGCGAATTCGACTCCCTGCCCTTTGATGCCGTCTCGCTTGGAATGCTGGGAATTCTGCTGGTGGTGTTCGGGCTTTTGCCCAAGGTGAAAAACGTTGCCTCTACTCCGCAGGCAAGGGCTATCCTTATGGGTTGGATGCTACTTCTTGCAATTATAGGCATTTTCCGCTTTGGATCATTGGCTTCGGATTTTGTCAACTGGCAGACGCCGGACAAACGTGCTTCATGCTATCCCGAGCAAGCGGAGGAAAAAATAGATCCTCCTCCGGCGAGTCTTGTAGACAAATTGCACAACCTCAAACTTTATAGATATCTAAAACCGACGCTCGATGCCCGCGCCCGTCACTCATGGCAAGAAGGCAAACCTTTCCAGGCTGCCGCCGATTACGCCTTTATGCTCGAAATTGACCCGGCGAATGAACATGTTCCTTTGCGAATGGCAGCCGCGCTGGTTGAAGATGGTTTGCGAAAGACCGGAATGGATCTGGCGAAAAATCTTGTATACGATAAAGAAGCGCTTGAGTCTTTCAAGCCATGCCAGCTTGCCGAGTATTCTTTTATCGCCGATTTATGGATCTGGCTGGGAAGCGAATTCGATCAGCGTAAAAGCCTTGAGCCTCTTTCTCCAGAAAAAGGCGAGGTCTACAGCGTGGATCTGGAATCCAAGCTGCATGATTTAACGATGAGATACGCCAGTCACTGCATAAGAACCGACAAGCCCGGCGAAGCCCGACGGATTGCAGAGCTTGTGCTTCAAAAAGATCCCAACGACGTTCAGGCATTGAATGTGCTTGGAGAGCTGGCATACAGCCGCCAGGAAGTCTACAAGGCCTGGGAGTATTTTGATAGGGTGCATGATTTGTCGAAGCCCAATTATCTGTATCGTTTCAATCTGCTGTCTGCATTGACGATGGTGGGAGAACGGGGCGGTGTCAGGGAATTGCAGGACATGCTGCGGCAGGAATTCCCACGCGAACGCTGGGAAGGTCCGCAGGGCTGGAATCTGGCCGAGGCAGGTTATGCCGAGACCCAATTGATACTGCTGCCCGGCTGGCACCAGTTCGGAGTGATGGCTTCGGGCAGTCCTGCCAAAAAAGAATTCCCGATAATGTCCATATACGTAAATGGCAAGCATGTGCGCGATTTCAAGATAGAAGACGGACAGGCTTTCCCTTATACATGCGAGTTTTTTGCCGAAAGAGGGTTGAACACCTTTAAGATCGTATACGAAAACGACTACCGCGATGAAAAGGAAGACCGCAAACTGCTTTTGGGTCAAGGTATGGCCAGGCCTGTTTTCAGGGAACTGGATTGGCGCTGGTGATGTTGTCGGTATTGTGATTCGCAGATTTTCGATTTTTTTGAATACGTGCTATAAAGGGTTAAACAACAAAGACTAATTGTCGTTATCGGAAATCAAATGAACGGCTGGTAATCATGAAAGTTTACGGACTTACAGGAGGTATCGCCAGCGGTAAAAACGCCGTGGCGCAGATTTTCGAAAATTGGGGAGCCGGGACTATCGATGCCGACCAGTTGGCAAGGATAGTCGTCGAGCCCGGAAAAGAATCTTACCGTGAAATTCTCGATTACTTCGGGACCATGGTCCTGTCGCCCGATGGAACTCTGGATCGGGCCGCCTTGCGCAAAGTCGTTTTCGACGACGAAGCCAAGCGCAAGCGCCTTGAGGCCATAGTACACCCGCGCATACAAGAAGTGGCAGACCTGATGATTGCCGATTTCAGGCGGCTGGATAAGAAATGCTGTATCTACCATGCCGCTTTGCTGGTGGAAACGGGTGCTTATAAAGATTTCGATGGATTGATAGTCATCAAGGCCGAGCTGGAACAGCAGATAAAGCGCTTGATGGAACGCGACGGAATCACACATCTGCAAGCGGAGAAAATCTGTGCCAGTCAGGCTCCTCTGGAAGAAAAACTGGAGGTGGCGGATTTTGTGATCGACAACAGCGGTTCGCTCAAAGAAACCGTAAGACAAGTCCGAGAGCTTTGCCATTATTTAGATGTGAATTGCGATTGATTGTCATTCGAGTCTTTCTGGAGAGCATAGATTGAGCGGAAAAACTCTCATAACCGGCTATTCCGAGCAACTGGCAAGCTTGATTTGCCATGAAATACTTGCGCGTGAAAAAAAAGCCCGCGTCTTTCTGTTGGTTCGTTCGAAGAAAATCAAGGCCGCCGAAAGGCTCTTAAGTAAGCTCCCTGCTTCTCAAGCTGAGCGTGTAAGCTTATTTGAAGGAGATGTGCGCTCGCTCGATTTGGGGCTTTCGGGTGTTGAATACAAAAAGCTTGTAAGTCAGGTGGACAGAATTTTTCATGTCTCGCGCAGTGAAGATTATTCACTGGATAGAGCGCAGTTGTTTGAAATCAATTTTACCGGGACTGGCAACGTGCTGGCGTTGGCCCGCGAGTGTCCGCAACTTGAGCGCTTTGTGCATTTTTCGAGTATTTATGTGTCGGGCGAGTTGAAGGGCGTTATCGATGAAGAAGAATTTTTCCATAAGCCGCGTTTTAGAAACGCTGTAGAAGAGAGTTTTCACGCCGCCGAAAAACTGGTGCGCGGTTCCATGCGAAAATTACCGGTTACCATTTTCAGGCTCGGAACGGTTGTGGGAGATTCTAAGACCGGAGAGTTTTTCTCTTTCAAGGGGCCGTATAGGATTCTGCAATTGATGCTGAGTTTAGAGCGAGGCATTCCGCTTGTGTTTCCCGGTAAATGTAACGGCATGGCCAATCTTGTTCCTGTCGATTATGTCAAAGATGCCGTATTGCACATTGTAGAGCTGCCCGGCTCCGAAGGCACCACATACCAGCTTACCGATCCGTATCCCATGACCGCCCGTCAGGTTTTGGAGGCTATGGCCGCCTACATCGGGCGAAAGCCGCCGCGATTCGGTTTGCCTACAATGCTTTTCGGCACAGTGCTAAAGATTCCGCGACTGGCCAAACTGTCCGGGATTCCCAGGGAGTTGCTGGACTATTTTAACCAGAAAGCAATTCACAATACATCGAGGACATTGTCCGATCTTAAAGGAGCCGGTATAAGCTGCCCCAGGTTTGAGAGCTACTTCCCTTTGAATCTCGAATACGCCCGGCAACGGATAAAACAGCGCAGGGATTTGCGTGAAGAACAGGAACTGGTGGATCCGCTCGACTGGTCTTGATCTTTTTTCAACACAGGCAAAACATATGCAATCGAAAACCGTTTTCACAATCGGACAGAAATTCTATGAGAACATAGAGATAGATAAATACAGGCCGCACATTTACGCCGGAGCTTCCGGTGATTTCAATCCTATCCACATAGATCCGCAGGCAGGCCAGTGCGCCGGTCTGGGCGGAAATATTCTGCAAGGCATGTGTACCTACGCCATGCTTGCATCTTTTGCCATGCGCGCCCTCGGTCGTTCCGGCAGGATCGTCAAAATGAAAGCCCGTTTTAAAACACCCGTCAAGCCGGGAGATACTTTGTCTTTTTGCGGAGAGATTGCCGCGCTTGAAGGAAACAGCCTCACGATGAAGGTGGAAGTTTTAAATTCATCCTCTGTCCCGGTAATGCAGAATGCCGAGCTTGAGTTTGTTCTCGATGGAGTGAGTGAAACATGAATTCCAAATGTCTCGGCAAAAAATACGGCCCGTTCTTCTATAAAGCCGCTTTTGAGAAAATGCGCGAATTTTCTCTGGCAGTCAAAGACGACAATTCGATTTTTGCAGAGCGTTCGCTATCGGCCAGCGCTCCCTATGAAGAAGCTATCGCCCACCCTCTGTTTTGTGCCTGTTTCAACCAAAAGCCCTTGTCCGTGGCGGTCAGGGACCCCGAGCTTGGGATAGATCTTGCTAAGTTGCTGCACGGCGAACAGGAATTTGAGTTCCACAAGCCGGTTACAGACGGTATGGAGCTGCTTACGGAAGGGGAAATCGCAAAGATATGGCGTAAAGATCGCTACAATTTCATGCAGATAGAAAGCGTAACCCGCGATAAATGTGGCGACAAAGTGGTGACGGGACGTTATACTGTGCTGATGGTCGGATGGTGAGAGAAACGAAGGATTTGTAGAGCGTACCTCGTAATGGTATATAAGTTACCCGAATTTGACAGTGAATTTTGAATTGTTCCGACTGATCGTTTATGTGAGACAGGGTGTTATGTTGAAATTAATGAGTTCCGTTTTCTCAGGTTTTTCCGCCAGGGAATTTTTCAATCGAATTGCAATTTTAATCCCCGGTTTTGTGCTTTTTTACTTTTCCCTGCTGTTGTTGCCCAATGCCCTGTATTTTGTTCAAAATGCAGTGAGTTCTCAAGCCTTCGGTTTGGCAGAATTTATGTTTGTCGCTACGTTCGCAGGCCTGTTTTCTGCCAGCATTTTCTGGCTTTTGAGGCCTCTTCGTGCAGTAGAGTTGCTAAAGCCGGATTTCATCTGGAGTCTGGTTATCGCGATTTTTCTGTGCTTTCTTGTGGCGTTTACTACCTGGTTTGTAAACAGGGCAATTATTATCCGGCCAATGCCCCATACCCTGATTTTGTTGCCGCTTGCATATCTTCTGTATCTCTGGCCGTTTTTGCGAAATTGTCTGAATCGCTTCAAGAAATTTACGTTTTCCGCCGAGAAATGGGACAATTTTCAGGTAGTATTGCTGCTGGCAATGTTGCTGTTCCCCTATGTCGCCGGTTGGTTGAGCGGATATCTTGACACCGCCGAGGCGCTTGAGCGTCTGCTGGGGATGCTCTTGCTTCTGCCGCTTTATTCTCTATTTATTCTCATTGGTAGACGACCGGCGCTGTGGCTTCTCAATATTTTCGTTTTTCTGATGAACCTCATGGTCGTCCTGTACATTTTTCAATTCAAACGCGACTTGGGCGAGCCTACGTTTTTGGTGCTTTTCAACTCCAATTCAGCCGAGGCGTTCGAGTTTCTCGGTAGCTATTTTTCCATGAAGATTTCCACATGGTGCTTTGTCGCCTTTGGGCTGGCCGGTTTTTTTGTGTTGATTGCCAAAGCTAAAAGCGTTTCTCCGCTCAAGGTTTCGGCGATGCTGGTTTTTATATGGGTTTTGTTGTCGTTCTGGTTAATCGACTCATCGGCTAGTATGAAAAAGCTGGTAAAGCGAAATGCCTATGTTGATATGCTGGTAACTTATTTCGATTATTCCGAACAAATTTCTGAGCAAAAAAAACAACTTGCATTAATAGAAAGAAATCTGCCGAGATTGTCCAATACCCGTTCATGTCAGGGGCGGGAACGTCACGTATTCATCATCGGAGAATCAACATCCCGGACCAACATGGGCTTGTACGGGTATTTTCGCAATACCACGCCCAACTTGAAAAAACTGCGAGACAATAAGGATATCTTTGTCTTCGAGGATGTAATCTCGCCTCATCCCCACACGCTTTCGGCAATCAGGAAAATGCTGTCGTTTGCAAATTATGAAAATCCGGACAAATTGCATAAGAAGGGGGTCCTGTCCCAGTATGCCAAAGCGGCAGGCTATAAAAGTTACTGGTTGAGCAACCAGCCCTTGTATTCGTTCTGGGGAGAACCTGAAATCGGAGCTATCGCTGATACCTGCGATGAGAAATACTTTATGAGCGGTGGAGACAAGGTCAACTACGATGAAGTGCTTCTGCCGCTGTTCGAGGAAGTCGTATCGCGGGACGAGTCCAGGCAATTTGTCTTTGTGCATCTGATGGGTACCCATGCGGCCTATGAAAACAGATATCCCGAGCGCTTCGACCATTTCACTGATCTCGATGATCTTCACAGCGACAGGCCGGATTTGGACGACTACGAGCTTCAAGTTATCAACACATATGACAATGCCGTACGCTACAACGACAATATAGTGTCCTCGCTGATGGAAATCATGCGCTCGAACGATTCTTGTTCTACCGTTTTGTACTGTTCTGACCACGGAGAAGATGTCTACGTTGTGCAGAATCAGGCGTCTCATTCTGAGGCGATGGGCACACGTCCCATGTATCAGATTCCTTTCATGCTATGGTTGTCGGAAAAATACAGGAAGTCGAATCCGACCTTTGCTGAGGCTATGCCTGAAAGATTGAATCGGCGATATATGACGGATGATCTCATTCATTCCGAATTGGATCTGATCGGAATCAAAACCGAACTCTTTGAGCCGGGCCGCAGTGTTTTCAACGAGGCTTTCTCATATCGTCCCAGAGTACTGTCAAATATTGGCGATTACGACGAAGAATCGGAAAACATGGCCGACAAGCTGAAAGTCAGAAGGAAATATCTGAAGCGCTTGCCCTACTACGAAAAGATATGGGCTCATCGTGTAAACAGTGTCGCCAAATTGCAGAAATTATCGCAAATATACGCTGGAGTGGAACTCGACCTGGTATTTATGGAAAAATCCGGAGTCTTCGATGTGAATCATCCCCCGGCAAAGTCCATAGGATTGACCTTGGAGAAATACTGGGGGAGTATAGACGAACCCGGGAGACTGCATTACTGGCTCGATATGAAAAACCTCAATCCCGAATTGAGCGAGCCGATACTGGCGCGTCTGGATTACCTTGTCGAAGAATACGGGCTTGAGAGAGAAAAAGTGATTGTGGAATCGACGTTTCCCCAGGCTCTTGCCACTTTTACGGAAAGAGGTTTCCTGACAAGT
>CAYTHG010000115.1:0-10879 GCA_964437525.1 uncultured Myxococcales bacterium
CAGAGAAAATCGTCTACGGCAATCCCTTAGATGGAACATACAAGACCAAGGTGACCTTCCTTGATAATTGCGGCGGATTGGCTCTCGGAGGTTTCTGTCTCAATCCTCAGGAGTCCGATGTCGAAGTACGCTGGTTCATCGGAAACGATCCGGTGCCGCGTTATCAAAGATCCATCAAGTTGGAAACTTTGTTGCAGACTCAGGAATGGGCGATAACGCTCGGTTCCGAAGGTTGGAACGAGCCTTTCCCGTAGACCGAATATCTGAAATCGGTTTAACAATAATACTTGCCCGTGTCGCGGGTACTTTGATATTTGAGATTCAAGGAAGGTACTGCCATGACGAGGCTTTCCCAGTGTGCTGGCTTGTTTGCAGCTCTAATAGTCTTTATGTGCCTGTGGGGCTGTGCTTCCAGTTCTGTCAATCCTATAAGCGAATGTCAAAGCGACGCCGACTGCATTGACAAGGGCGAGGGGTATTTTTGCGACCTGCAAAGCAATACCTGCAAGCAGGAAACGGAAACAGACGGCGATCAGGGCGGCAATAACGGCGACGGTGACAGCTCCGTAGATGGCGATAAAGATTCCGATGGCGACAGCGATGGCTTGACCGGCGATCCGGATATCTTCGTTTCTCCAGCCGAACTGGATAAGGCCACTATTTACGGTTACGAATACCGCTGGTCGGTTTCGATCCAGAATATCGGCACGGGTGTTCTCAAATTGACACAAATCGCTTATCTGGGAGAAGCAAACGAAAACTTCTCGCTTGAGAACCTGCCGCCTTTTACCAGGGAATTGAAGCCTGCTGAAAGTGTGCAGTTCGATGTCATTTACCTAGATAACGCCCACGGTTCCGAGCAGGCGACTTTGGGTATTCATTCAAACGATCCCGACGAAGAAGTGGTTTCACTTGTCGTGAAAGCCAGTGAGACGGGACAGGCCGGTATAGAAGTTACTCCCGATCCTTTAGACTTCGGCACTGTGGGTCCGAATGCCCCTGTGGAAGTCAGGCAACTGCACATAGCCAACAAACCGCCGGACCCTAGTTCTACCGCCTCTTTGACTATCTCCGCTATCAGCATAGAGCCTTCAGACGGGCCGTTTTCTCTGGAGTCGACAGGCGGCGAGCAGTTGATTTCTTCGGGCAATTCCATAGATGTCCCTGTAAATTTCCAAGCTGCCGGTTTCGGTGAATACGATGCTCAGATAAGCATCACTCACAGCGCACGCAATATTCCAAGCCCGCTGGTGGTAGATGTCAGCGCGGCTGTCGGCAGCGGTGTGTTAGCTGTGGATAAACAGCAAATCGATTTCGGCGTAATCAAAGTCGGATATTCCGGTCTTGCGAAATTAGCGCTTTCAAACGTCGGGGACGCTCCTTTGACTATCCAGAGTGTCCAATTGTCGCCTGACAGCTCTGAGGAATTTGTTGTCGTTTCGGCGCCGGAAGCCGAGACTGTCATGGATGTCGGTGACATGTGGCAGATCGAGTTGCGCTATTATCCCGAAGACACACAGACTGATACCGGCAAACTCATCATCACAGCCAAAGACACGGAAAGCCTGAGCATCGAAATCGATCTTTTAGGTATCGGCACTTCTACGGAAGTCGCAATAGAGCCGGCGGTTGTGGATTTTGGTTACGTTCTTTTAAACAACGAGGTCTCAAGCGACGACTTCGGCGGGATTGCCATCCGCAACCTTTCGGATACGGCTATTGTTATAGAAGAGATCAGCGAAGAAGTGCCCCAGAGTCGTATTGAACTGGACGATATCGACTTGCCTTTGACCATAGCAGCCAATGAAACCTATACCGCTCGGGTATCGTTTATGCCCCTCCTGCAAACGCACTACCGTCAGGTATTTACTTTCGACGTTGCCGACTTCGACGACGATCCCACATTGACAGTCGAAGGCGACGGCGCTTTGCCGCAAATTCGTTTACAACTGGACGATCAGGAATTCGGCGGTTCCATCCACTTCGGTGAAGTGGTGGTCAACCAGGAAAAAATCATGGTGCTGCGGATTTCCAATAACGGCTACTACGACCTGGAAGTGCAAGAACTGGCATTTCAGAGTTCCGGCAGCCCGTATCTTGGAATCAATCCTGCCGGTCCTTTCTCCATACCGTTCATGGGATATCAGGATGTGAACTTCAGTTTCGCTCCGCAACCTGAAACCACCATTGCTTCGGGACTGGTTTATCTGAAGACCAACGATCCGGTGGGAACTGTTTCGATTTATGTTTCGGGAACCAAAGTGGCTCCCGAAGCGCATGTGGACAAGATTACTACAGAATCTTCGCCTCTGGATCTGGGGCGCGTTATTGTCGGCGAAAGCCATGAGTCCGCCGACTGGAAAATCGAACTCGACAACGTCGGCAACGGCGATCTGATAATTACTTCCATCGCCATAGAACAGCGCGACGAGGTTTTGGAGATAACGAACGGGTTCGCTTTCCCAATGGTAATCGAAGACGACGCCTATACCCCGGTTGAGATAGGTTTGCGATTCAGTCCGCTGGCCGCTCAGGAATACGCGGCTGTATTGAGAATCGAATCCAACGACTACCGCGATATAGACACGCTTGTTTATCTGCGCGCCGAAGGTTTTGGATGCGATGAAGACACCTGGAACCATGACGACGATCCTACGGATTGTGAATATGGCTGCCATCTGACATCGGCCAACGAGCTTTGCAACAAGGCAGACGACAACTGCGACGGTGTGACCGACGAAGGTTATTATGTGGGTGAAAGCTGCGTTCCGCCCTTGCCGTGTTCCGGCGGAGCGGTGGAATGCGATTCGCTAGATCCGACCAATACCGTCTGTTCGACAGGTCCCGGCGGATCTTTATATGTCTATCGCGAGGACATCTGCAATTCGGTCGATGACGATTGCGACGGAGAAGTCAATAACAGCTCCAACCTTTGCCCGCCATCCGATCCCGATACTATGTACGGAGAATGCGTAGGGGCCGAGTGCAAATATTACTGTCTGCCGGGTCTGCATGAGTGTCCGGGTATGACGCCTGAATGCGTTGCAGACGACGATCCGGATCACTGTGGCGTCAACTGTTATCCCTGCACAGTGCCCGAATATGGAGTCGCCAAGTGCGTCTACAACGAAGGCGTGTATCAGTGCGATTTCGATTGCATCCCCCCATATGTTCCCGCCGGTGACTTCTGCGCTATTCCGGGCCAGGACGACAACTGCGGTCCCGAGCATATCGACTGCACCACCTATTTCCCGAGCCTTGAAAACGGTCATGGGATATGTGTACAACAGGCCGGGAATTATTTCTGTGCCATAGATTGCGACAACAACCATCACGAAGACAACGGCACCTGCATCTTTAACAGCACCACCGACTGCTGTGGATCAGTTTGCGTATCATGCACGCCGCCCGAACATGCAAGCTCCACCTGTGTGATTGCCGGGACGGACTACGAGTGTAATTTTGCCTGCGATCAGGATTACCACCAGTGCGGGCAGGGTTGTCTGCCAGACAACGATCCTAATAGTTGCGGTGACAGTTGCACGCCTTGTCAGGCTCCACTGAACGCTGCCGGTACCTGCGACTGGAACGAAACGGTTTCGCAGTGGCTTTGCGGCTGGGACTGCACCTCCGGCTATCATGAATGCAGCGGTGAATGCAAAAACGACAACTGGACCAATCACTGCGGCGACTCATGCTCGCCCTGCTACAGCCCGGCAGCGGGAGATCCGACATGCGACGGCACTTCATGCGGCGTTAACTGCTGGGCCAACTATCACGGCTGTTACGACGACCAGAACAGTCGCTGGGACTGCCTGTCCTCTTATTCTCCGGGTAGCTGTGGCAGCAGTTGCACTCCCTGCTCAGATAAGCCCAGCGCTACGACAGCTTGCAACGGTAGCGATTGTACATATACCTGCATCGACGATTACCACATGTGCAGCGGTGACTGTGTTACCGATAACAGTGTCGATCACTGCGGCGATTCATGCTCTCCCTGTCCCGCTGTGGAACACGGACAGGCTGCCTGTGACGGTGAGCAATGCGGCGCGGATTGCGAGTCGGGCTATCATGCCTGCAACGACTGTTCCTCGGGCGATTGTGTGCCGATCTGTGCAGCAGCGGACGATACAGAGTTCTGTGGCGATCAGTGCGAAACATGCAGCGCTCCCGCTCATGCTGTGGCGGTCTGCGACAATGGAAGCTGCACTTGGGATTGCGAGGACGACTGGTACGACATCAACGATGACGCCTCGGATGGCTGCGAATACAACTGCCAGTTTACAAACGTTATAGACCTGCCCGACTCGAACAATATCGACGCCAACTGCGACGGTCTGGACGGCGATATGAGCAGGGCTATCTTTATCTCTCCCAAAGGTTGGGCAGGAGCGCCGGGAACGGCGGAAAGTCCACTTCCCAATATCGTTGATGGACTTGTCAAAGCTGTAAGCTATACGCCATATAAGTATCTGGTTCTGGCCGATGCAGATTTCTCCGAGAGTTTCAACCTCGTGTCCGGTGTGTCCATTTACGGTGGATACAACGACGAGGACGATACCGACGGCGATCAAATCTGGAATCGCGCTACTGGAACGGATACCAATATTTACACAGGTTCTGTAGGGCTCAAGGCCGAGTCCATTACCGACCCCACAGAAGTGCAGCGCATAACGGTCATCGCCGACAACAGCAGCGGTGTCGCCGGATCTTCCAGTTACGGGGCCTACATAAAAGATTCCGATGTCAACCTTGTTTTGCGCGATTGCGTGATTTCTGCCGGAAACGGAATCTCCGGAAACAGCGGTAGTGGCGGGTCCGATGGTACGAACTCTGACAATCCCGGCAGCGTGGGGCAATCCGGTCACAATGGTGTGTACGCAGGAGATGACTACGGACATGGCGGCCTCGGTGCAGTAGCTCCTACGTGCGGCAGTGACGGCTTTGATGGTGGACAGGGTGGATATTCAGCCGATGGCAATGGACAAAGCGGCTTCGGTCCCAATGGTGGCAGTGGTGGAGACGGCGACTGGAACGGTGATAACGGTGATCATGCCAATGCCAACGGTGCCGATGGTACTCCGGGCGCACACGGAAGTGGTGGAACCGGAGGCAATCTTGTCGGTGGCTGGTGGGTAATAGAAGATGGTAACAACGGAGAATTGGGTTCTGCTGGCAGCGGCGGTTCCGGCGGCGGTGGTGGTGGCGGCGGTTATGACGCCGGCGATGATGCGGACCGTGGCGGTGGTGGTGGCGGTGGCGGTGCCGGCGGCTGTGGTGGCAATCCTGGCAAAGGCGGTACCGGCGGAGGCTCCAGCTTCGGTATCTTCGTTTTGGATTCCTATCCGACCATAATTAATTGTTCTGTTTATGCAAGTTCAGCCGGAAACGGCGGCAATGCTGGCACAGGCGGTTCCGGTGGTAGTGGCTCAGATGCTGGTGTCGGTGGCGGTGACGGTGGCGGCGATGGCGGTAGAGGTGGAAACGGCAGCGCCGGAGGCACAGGAGGAATTGGCGGCGATGGCGGCGGCGGTTCAGGCGGGCATTCAGTCCCGATTTTCCGTATCGGTGCAAGCCAGTCCTGGACGCCGGATGGCTCGAATATTTTTGTTTCGGGAACGCCTGGAGCGGGCGGACAGTCGGTAAACGGTGAAAACGGCTCTGACGGCAGCGATGCTGCTATATATTGATCTAACTGTAAGCTGTTGTGATTGTTGATATATTGCACTAATAAGTTTTGTCTCTAAAAAAATAACGGTTTTGTTGAAAAAAACCGAAGTAAATTCTTGACACTTGGGCGCTTATTTGTAGAATTACCTTCGCAGTTTGACAGGCGGGTAGCTCAGCTGGTTAGAGCATCGGTTTTACACACCGGGGGTCCACGGTTCGAATCCGTGTCCGCCTACCATTTCCCGCTTGGTTGATCTTTTTTAATACGGGGTCGTAGTTAAGTTGGTTATAACGCCGGACTGTCATGCCGGAGGCCGCGGGTTCAAGTCCCGTCGACCCCGCCATTATAGAAAGCCCGCAAGCTTTACAGTTTGCGGGCTTTTTTTATTGTCTCGTGCGTTTCTACATCAGGCCAGTTCTTTCGGCTGTCTTATCTCCACACCCTTGGATTCTATAAAGCGTCTGAAACCGATTATATCGGAGCTTAGATATTTCATTTTCATGGCGCCGGTCGGACAGTTGTTGACGCAACCGAAGCAGGCCACGCATTTTTCCGTGTTCACTTTGCCGCTTTTCTGATCGACCGCCCCCACCGGACAGGATTCCTCGCAGGTCATGCACTCTATGCATTCTTCGTGATTTATATGATGCTTGGAGATGAGTATCTTGGTACCCCAGATGGATATGCCGCCGCCGAAAATTCCCGAGAACTCGAATTCCCTGGAATATTCCAAGCGTCTTTTGGCCTTGATCTTGGAAATCATCGAATTGGTGAAATCGCGCACCTGCTGGAAGGTCTTCTCATCGGGCAGGTGTTGGTACTTCAGGGTGCGCTTTTCGTTGCCTGTGGACCATGTCGGCGCGAAAGTGGACATGTTACCGAAGGCGCTCATGGCGATGGGTACGCCGCCTTTTTGGGCAAGGATGTCCATCAACATGCACTGCACATTGTGAACATTGCTGCCCGGACCGCCATAGCTCACAAAAGCCGCTGTCGGCGTGCCGCCTATTCTGGGAATGCTTTCAAGCCAGGAGGCAAAAGCAGTCGGTACTTCCATGTAGTTGATCGGCGTGCCGACGATAAGGAGGTCGCAGGCGGAGACTTCGTCTTTTTTCAAGTTTCTGTAATCGCTTGCTGTGACTTGTATGCCGTGCGATTCAAGCGTTTTAGCAATCAGCTTGCCGTATATTCCGGTATGCCCCGTCTGACTGAAGGTCAACACCAGCGCTTTTAAAGGTGCGCTTGTCTTCAATTCTTCCTGTGTTCTCATTGGCATTTGCTCCGCTTTTGAAGTCAGAGGTAGGGCTGTAGATAAAGTTGCTGCCGTCACCCCCAGAATGAAATCTCTTCTCTTCATCTCGCACCTTAATCCATTGTTGAATTATACAAATGCTATTATCTGTTTTGGTGTAAGTCCATCAAAAACAAGTATTGCTTGACATGTTTTCTACAGGCAGCACCTTAAAGAACAGGGCAAAGACATCTTGCTTCAGCTTTGCGTACTTATCAGGAAAGGTTTTCGACATGAAAGAACATGCCAATCGTTTAAGCGTAGGTACACAAGCTCCCGATATAAAAGCTGCCGATTGGAACGGCCAACTCTTCGACTTGGAGAAGTTAAAAGGTAAAAAGGTTTGGCTGGCATTTTTTCGCTATGCTTCCTGCCCCTTGTGCAATTTGCGTGTCAGCGAAATGATAATGCGTTTCGATAAACTCAAGTCGTCCGGTCTGGAAATAGTGGCTGTATTTCAAAGTTCGCAGGAAGGAATAGCCGAGTATGTCGGCAAACAGAATCCTCCTTTTCCGCTAATTGGCAATTCTGACGAATCTTTTTATCGTCTGTACGGACTTGAAAATGGTGCGTCGGCTTTGTTGTCTCCCGCTTTGCTGGTCAAATTGGCAAAAGCGACAGCAAAGGGATTTTTGCCAGGAAAAATGGAAGGAACATTGACACGCATTCCCGGAGATTTCCTGGTAGACGAGCAGGGCCGTATTGCAGATGTATATTATGGCAAAAACATAGGCGACCATATTGATTTCAAGAGAGTAGAAGACTTTTTGAAGTCCTAAGTTCGCCAGGATTGCTCATCGCGCGGGTGCCACGGGCCATGCGAAATAAAATTGAGCTTGGCTCGTGCTGAAGAATATGTACATGGGCAAGCTACGCTTGGCCCATGCCACCCCTACGATGTTTCTCAGAGTGTGCAGGATTCCGCAAAAAGTTCACCTCAAGCTTCCACGCCGTGGGCCTCCGAACGGCACTCGCTTTGCACTTCGGCCCTTCGGCCCTCAAGCAAATCTCGCGCCGTTCTCCACCCACCCGCCCACGGCCCACGGCTTGAATTGGCGTTTTGCTTGGAATAATATTGTGCTTGAATAAAGCTCTTACGGTGTTTATGCCTGTGAATTCGATTCTTGTGTAGAGGATGGTTTCTGCGATCCGGTCTGCGAT
Organism: uncultured Myxococcales bacterium; assembly: GCA_964437525.1. Taxonomy (GTDB): domain Bacteria; phylum Myxococcota_A; class SURF-8; order SURF-8; family SURF-8; genus JAKQSH01. The sequence continues at coordinate 8,124 of CAYTHG010000115.1, forward strand.
GCGACGATAGACCCCGATTGTGCAAAGTAAATCTGAATTATTGTTGGTATATGAAAACACCCCGAAGGCTATTGCTTTCGGGGTGTTCTTTTAGTTTGTTTATCTGTCTTTTTTAGACATCCACTCCCTGAAGGAGCTTTTTGAGTTTGCCTATGGCTTTTTTGTGAAGCTGGGAGATGCGGGATTCTGACAGATCCAGTACCTGGCCGATTTCTTTGTAGTTGAGTTCCGAGTAGTAGTAAAGAGAAAGCACCAAGTACAGATTTTCCGGCAGTTTTTGCAGAAGTCTGGACAATTCCTTTGCAGCGGTTCGCGCCGCCAGTTTACGGAAGGGTTCGGCGTCTTCTTCGGAAGAATAGGTGCGTATCATGTTGACTTTGTCTTCGCCGATTACCTGCTGGAAGTCGTCTATGTCTATGAAGACGTAGGAGCGCGTATTGTTTATGAGAGATTGAAGCTCTGAGAGGCTGCAACCTAGTGAGTCTGCAAGTTCCTCTTCGGTAGGAGGGCGACCTTTTTCGCTTTCGATGGCTTTGGCGGCCTGCTCTATTTTGTTGGCCCTTTTGCGACTGGAGCGCGAAAGGAAATCGTAGGATCGAAGTTCATCGAGAATGGCACCGCGCACACGCAGTTCCACGTAACGTTTGAAGCTCTTGCCCTTGGTGGGATCGTATTTCTCTACGGCGTCTATCAGGCCGAGGACTCCTGTGGATACGAGGTCGTCCAGTTGGATGGAGTCGGGCAGGCGGTTGTGTATGTGTATGGCTACACGTTTGACAAGCGTTAACTGCTGGATTATCAGGTCTTCTCGGAAAGCGGAATTATCGCGTTTGTCGGGGATTTCCATGTCGAATTGCTCGACTTGGTATTCGTGTCTGCTTTCTTCTTCCCCCCTCAAGTCCTTTTGAAGTCTTTCAAGCATCCTTGCCTCTTTTGTGTCAGCTCGTCAGACGGTTCCAGAGGAAATGATGCTCTGGAACATTGTCACGCTTTTTAAGAACTTCATCTGCCACTTTTTTCAATGACAGTGAAACTTTCGATGATGGGAACTTCTCCACAAACGGCCTCTGGGCGTTTACGGAGTTGGGAACCGCTTCGTCCTTGGGCAGGTATCCCAGAAAGTCTATGGAGACATCAATGAAGCTGTCGGCTACATCGCACAGTGTTTCGTATACATTTACGGCTGTCTCGCGGTTGAGGACGTTATTGATTATCATCTGGAAGCGATTGACTCTGTATTGCATGTTTAAAACTTTGATAACCGCGTAGGCATCGGCCAGGGAAGTCGGTTCGGGTGTGGCGATGACGATTATGTATGATGCTGCCGAGGCGAAATACAGTACGTTCGAGGATATGCCCGCTGCCGTGTCTATCAGGATGACATCGAATTTGTCGGACAGTGTTTCAAGTTGAGTGAGAACCTGGGCTTGATCGTCGGGTGTCAGATCCGCCATCCTGGCGATACCCGAGCTTGCCGGGAGTATCATTACGCCGCCCGGCCCTTTGGTTAAAACTTCTTCTATGCGTTTTTCACCTGAAACGATATGAGAGAAATTGTACTGCGGCCTGATGTTGAACAGGATATCGACGTTGGCCAGCCCGAGGTCGCCATCGACGATCAGGGTTCTTTGGCCTCTTGCAACGAATTCTACTCCCAGATTTACGCAGATATTGGTTTTGCCGACTCCGCCTTTGCCCGAAGTAATTGAAACGACAAGTGGCGGAAGTTTTTTCTTTACAGACTGGTTATTCAAAAATGCCTCCTTGCATACTCAAGAATCTTTCTTGATGATACTGGATTTAGCGATCTATTGGAACAGCAGTGTAGCAAGACGTTCCTGCTCGGCTTTCTCCAGGTCATCGGGGACGCGCTGTCCTGCACACAGATACGAAATCGGTTTTTCTGACTGGAAGTATACATTCAAAAGCCCACCGAATGTTAAACTTTCGTCTATTTTTGTGAATATCAGGCTACTGAAATTCATCTGCTTGTAAATATCCGTAAATGCCGCCATGTCGCGTTCTTTGGTGTTTGCCGAGAGAACCAGTTGTTTCTCTACATCTTTGACCGCCCCCAGAATCAACTGAAGTCTTTCAAGAGCCAGTCTGTCGTGGGGATTCTGACCGGCGGTGTCTACCAGTATGACCTGTTTGCCGCTTAAAACGGAATGAACCTTGCGGAATTCGAGTTCGTTGGATGCCGCTAAAAGAGGTACGTCAATTGCCTTGGCGTATTTGCGTAGCTGATCTACGGCACCGACTCGGAAATTATCCAGAACTATCAGGCCCACGCTGATGTCTTGTGCGACAAGAGACGTGGCTATTTTGGCTATTGTGGTCGTCTTTCCTACACCTGTCGGCCCGATTACGGCAACGGTGCGTTTTTTGCCGCGTTTGGGGCGCTCCAGCCAGCCGCCGCAGGCGACTGTGCCTTGTATCAGGCTGTTAAGGTACTCATGTATGCGCTCGCGGTCCGAATGCTGCGAAGGGCGGAACTTTTGAGAGATGCGCCAGACAAGCTCGGAAGTGATTTCGCGATTTATGCCGGTATCCAGAAAATAGCGGGCCAGGTCGCGTAACTCGTCCGTCATTCTGGCTTCTTCGGGAACCGCTCCGTCCAGGTCGTCCACCAGCATATCCGTCATATGATATGCCTCGGCGGGCGGTTCGGGCTCGCGAGTGGCTATGTAAGGAGCTCTATCGGCATATTCCGAACCGAGTGTTGTGCCCCCTTTTTTATTCTGGACTGCATACAT
>CAYTHG010000116.1:0-10761 GCA_964437525.1 uncultured Myxococcales bacterium
GCCGGTTAATAGCAGGAACTCTCGGTTGACTTCTTTAATATTTCCATCCAAGTCGAGAATAAGAACTGGCGTAGGAACAGACTGCAGTATTTCCTTGTAATCGGATCTACGCCACTTTGCCGATCTTACATCGCCTTCAGCCAAGCCTAAATCGAATGTAGGTGGTATGGTGTCGTTGGTGATTCTCAGGGAATCATCTTGGTTGTACACTTCTTGATCCGCACCTTTTATGGCGTTTTTATTATCTTTTTTGCTATCAGGCATCTTTTTGTTGAGTTCTTTTATCCCAAAATCACTCTTCATATAAACGAGACGAGAATTTATAAGAAAACATCTAAAAATACAAGTTTTTTCAATCCTCTATTAAATAGACTAGCAAAATACCTAGGAAAATGCAATCAATCATTACTGCCCGATCAGGTGTGGTGTCATATAGTATCGTTTGGAAGCTGCGACCGCTGTCTTGTATTCTGATGAATGTTTGCATGAGTGTAAAAAGCTCTACAAATATGGTCTTGGAATGTGCTACAAGAAATATGTTGTCTAATTATTTACCTAAGAGGTCTTGGTATGAGTAAAAGCAGTGTTTGTTCCTTGATTGGAGTTTTGTTGATTGCTTTTTCTGTAAATGTTTTAGCTGCTGAGCCGAAGCATGTGAACAAGAATGCAAGCTTTAAAAAGTGTTCTCCTTCAGAAGAATTGACGCTGGCCAAAACGAAGCTTGGAAGTTTGCCGAAGCTTTCGGAAAAAGAGTTGAAGAAGATAAAAGCTGGAAAGGTTGTTTTGCGCAACAGCAAAGAGGCCGATGGCAGCAGGCGCAGTCAGGCGATAGCTATTCTTGATGCTTCGCCCAAGGCTGTAATGGCTTTTCTTAAAGATTATCCAGCTTATCCCAAGTATATGCCTCATATGAAGAAAATCGAAGTGAGCTGGGATGGCAATCTGGCTGTCAATACATACCAGTTGAAAATCGCTCTCAGCAAAATCAACTACAAGTTGAATCTGCTGCATTATGGCAACAGCATTATCGAGTGGGAATTTATCGAGGGAGATATTAAAGACACCAACGGCTATTACAAGCTACATTCCTACAATGAGGGAACGCAGACATTGGTGGATTACAAAGTCTATACCGATGCCGGGATGCCTCTCCCTGGCTTCATAGTCAATCTGCTGACAAGAAACTCCATGCCCGACGTTATCGAAGCTATCGCCAAGGGAGTTAAAGACAGATCTTTAAAAGCATCCGCAGCCATCGAAAAATAGGCTCTTTTTCAAGGGTGTGTTATTCTTGATTTATATTTGTAAAGAGGAGAGTTTTGGGTGGTAGACAGTTCCAAGAAAAAAGCAGGCGGTATAAAAGCTATATCCGACAAGCCCTTGGTGTCCGTTGTGTTGCCTGTTTACAATAAAGAATTTGTGATTGCCCGTACATGCCGGGAGATTTCATCTTATCTCGCCAGCAATGGGTATCCATTTGAGATCATCGCAGTGGACGATGGTTCGAAGGATAACTCCGTTGAAATTATGCGCAGCGTTTTAAAAGAACTCGATCATGTTCTGGTGGAATCGGATAAAAATCGTGGCAAGGGATACGCCGTCAGAGTGGGTGTCGAAAAAGCCAGGGGCGATTTAATAGCCATAGTCGATGCCGACCACGCCATAGATATAGATCATCTGCCGCGTTTTGAAAAAGCCTTGAACGAGGGCAACGATATTGCCATAGGTTCGCGCTTTATCGACGGTTCGCATTTTATCGACCCGAGGCCGTATCGAGCTATCTTGAGCCGCAGCCTGAACGTGCTTGTCAGGGGCGGACTGCCTTTGAAATACAGCGATACCCAGTGCGGTTTTAAGGTGCTCAGCAAAAAAGCAGCACAAATGCTTATGCCCAAAACCGTTATCAATCGCTTCCTGATAGATGTCGAGCTTCTGTATCTGGCCCACACTCATGGATTGAAAGTAGCCGAAGTCCCGGTGGACTGCGTAATCACTCCGCGTTCTTCAATAAGGCTGGTACGCGATCCAATCCAGATGATATTCGACCTGGTGGAATTGATTCGCAAGCATCGTCTCAACGGAGATAAGTGATGGAGAACTCTCCAAATCCATCTTCAGCTAATGTCTTGTTTTTGAGACTCGCGCCATTTTTGAATTTCGAGCAGCACCACCCGCAGGATGTGATGCCGTCCCTGCCCATCGCATACGCAGCCACGAGACTTCAAGCGCAAGGTCATCGAGTGGAAATCATCGATACCTGGGCCGAGCCTTTAGCATACGATGCCTTGCTGGAACAGTTACAGGCTGCCAGTTTCGATATTTTTGTGATCGATGCTGTAACGCCCGTTATCGAAAGCGCCCTGCGCATTCTGGCGGATATTCGCGAGCGAAAAAGCTTTTTCTCGGTAGCGATAGGTCAGCACGCCAGCGCCTTACCGGAAACCGTTCTAGGTGTCTCAGGCGGTTTTGATGTCTGTGTGTCCGGAGAGATAGAAGAAACCTTGCCCGAGCTTGTGGCTGCTGTACAGCAGGAAGCGAGTCTTAAAGATGTTTCCGGCTTGGTGTTGCCCTTCGACGATGGAGTCAAAAGAACAGAGGAAAGGCCGTTTCTTGAAAACCTCGATGACTTGCCGCCGGTTGACTGGAGTCTTATAGGGCTTGAGAAGTATCGCATTCACTCGGTGGCAATTCCGAGTGTAAAAAAATTGAAGTGGGGCTTTCTGCTGGCTGGCAGAGGTTGCCCTTACCGTTGCATATATTGCTCAAGCACGCTCAGGCAGTCTTACGGCAGCAAGATCCGTATGCACTCGCCGCAACGTGTGGCAGACGATATGCAACGCCTGATGTATCTGGGCTTGAACACCTTGTTTTTTGAGGACGACACCTTTTCTTTCGACAAAAATTGGGTGCTGGCGCTTTGCGATGAAATACGCTCGCGCAACATTAAAGTCAATTGGGCCGTGCAGACGAGGGCCGATTGTATGGATGAGGAATTGGCGCTCAATATGCGTGCTGCCGGTTGTCGGGCGGTCACGATGGGGATAGAATCCGGCGATGAGCGGATACTGATGCTTTTGAAAAAAGGCGAAACCAAAGAGCAGATGCGCAAGGCGGTTACGGCTTTAAAGAAAGCTGGTCTGGTGACGACCTTGTTTTTCATGTTGGGTAATCCGACTGAAAGTGACGAGGACATTAAAGCCACATATGAATTCATGCGGGAGCTTGCTCCCTTTATGATTCAGGTCGCCTTTTTTACACCTTATCCCGGTTCGGCCTACTACGACGAAACTCGCCCGGATACCGATTTTTCAAGGCTGTCTCACTACAACGATCTGCCGTACAACGCCAGCAATGTCAGTGATGAAAAACTGCTGGAATGGCAGAAGCGCTTTTATCGCAGTCACTATCTGTCGCCGCGTTTCGCTTTGAATTACTTGAGATACCGCGCTCCGGGTATGCTTTTCAATCCCTCGGAAAGAAAACTTCTGATCGACGCTACCGCTTATGTACTGAGGCTCGGTAAAAAGTAGGCTGTTCTTCGATACTTGATTTCAAAGCATGTTGAGCGGATCGACATCCAGAATTACCTTGATATCTTTGCTGGATTTCCAGAGTCCCTTGTTGTAAGCCTGTCGCAGGAGTGTGTGCAGATTCTTTCGGTTTGCATCTCTTATCAAAAGGCGGAAACGGTATTGGGTTCGCAGCTTGCGCATGGGAGCGGGGACCGGGCCGAGGATTTGCGTTGCTAAAGATTCTTCGCTGCAAATCTTTTTCAGTTCGTTAGCCATGTCTCTTGAAAGATCGAAAGCCGCCTGCGGATCGACAGATTCGACGCGGACTGCGGCAAGCTTTGTATAGGGCGGGTAGAGTCCTTCTCTGTGCATCATTTCTTCTTCGTAAAATGCGTCGAAGTCTCCATCGAGAGCGTGCTGGACCGCATGATGTTCGGGGCGCAGGGTCTGGATGATAACCTGGCCCGGTTTGTCGTGGCGTCCGGAGCGGCCCGCCACCTGTGTCAGCAGTTGATAGGTTCTCTCTGATCCGCGGAAATCCGGGAAGTTCAAACCCTGATCCGCCAAAAGCACGCCGACCAGCGTCACGCCGGGGAAGTCGTGACCCTTGGTGACCATCTGCGTTCCGACCAGTATGTCTATTTCTCCCTCGGCCATTTTTAAAAGTATGTCCCGCATGGAGCCTTTTTTTTGTATGGAATCCTGATCCATGCGCGCTATGCGGGCTTTGGGGAATGTCAGGGAAAGCTCTTCTTCTATTTTCTGAGTACCGACTCCCACCAGTTCAAGGTTTTCGTGTCCGCACTTGGGACAGACTTCAGGCACGGGCATCTTTTTTCCGCAGGCGTGGCAGATCAGGTAGTTGTGTTTTTTATGATAGGCCATAGGTACGCTGCAGTCTTCGCATTCCACGGCGGTGCGGCAGCGCTTGCACATGGTGATAGGTGCAAAGCTGCGGCGGTTCAAAAACAATATGGTCTGTTCATCTGCCTCAAGTCTCTGGCCGATGGCAAGGATAAGTTCCGAAGACAATCTGCGTTCTCGCGAGGTCCAGTATTCTTTTAAGTCTACCAGGCTGATATCCGGCTTGGGTGCGTCGGTGGCTCTTTTGGTGAGTCTGATATGCTTGTATTTGCCGCATTCGCACTGGTGGCGGGACTCAAGAGACGGTGTGGCCGATCCCAGCACCACCACTGCGTTTTCCATTTTCGCCCGCATGATGGCAACGTCGCGGGCATTGTATAAAACGTGGTCGTCGCTTTTGTAGGACGGATCGTGCTCTTCATCCACGACGATCAAGCCTATATTTTGTATGGGCGACAGAATCGCCGATCTCGCGCCAACCACCACCGTGGCACGACCGTCGCGCACACGCTGCCATTCATCCAGCCTTTCGCCTTTTGACAACCCGCTATGCAGCACGGCTACGCATTCTCCAAAGCGGGCGTGGACGCGGGAAAGCAATTGCGGTGTCATGGCGATTTCCGGGACCAGCAGGATTGCAGTCTTGCCTTCTTCGATGCATTTTTCCGCCGCTCCGAGATAAACTTCGGTTTTGCCGGAGCCGGTAACGCCTTCGAGCAAGGTTACTGCAAAGGAACCTTGAGCGGTAAGGGCGTCTATGGTTTGCCTGGCATGGCTTTGTTCTTCGGTGAGCTTGATATCTTTTAAGCCGCCGGGATTGCACAACTCGGGTAAAAGTTGATGACCCAGAGGCGAGCGCATGACCTGCACCTGCTGCGGTTTCAGCCAGCCCGACTTCACCAGCGCTTTTATCGCCGCGTCGCTGTTGGGCGCAGCCTCCAGTATATCAAGGCGCGTCACAACTCCGCGTTCTCCGGCAAGCTTGAGTATCTTCGCTCTGGTGGGAGCTTTTTTTGCAATCTTTTCGACTTGCTCCTGCCAGTTATCGCCAATACAGTATGCAATAACCGTCTTGGCGCTCGATTCGCAGCCTGCCGATTTTTCTTTCAAAACGATAAGCCCCAGCTTTTCCCAGAGGGCAAGCTGTTCTTTGTTGATGTTGCCCGATTGCTTGAGCCACGAGGCTAGCTTTTTACCGCGCTTTTCTTCAAGCTTGGAGATTTTCTCGACCGCCTTCTTTTCCTGCGCCGGAGACAAATCGGAAAGCCCCGCAACGGGCAAGCCTGAAAGCAGCTTCTTGCCTTGTTCTCCCAAAGTGACGAGAATCTGTTTCTCTGACAAAACACCCGGCGGCAGGCCGCTTAAGAGGACTTCTCCAAGGGGTGCAAAGTAGTACGAGGAAATCCATCTGTAAAGGTCCAGTGTGCCTTGCGGCAGTGTCGGCGCATCGTCGAGCAGGTCGGCGATTTCCAGACACTCGGCGCTTGTTTCGCGCTCGTGCAACTCAAGCACGACACCTGCCAGCTTGCGCCCCGAAAAAGGCACTTCCACGCGGCAGCCTGTACAGATATGGTCCCCCATGAAAGCTGGAACTATGTAAGTGTAGCTATTTGTAAGTGGTAGGGGGATAACGACTTCGGCGTACATGTTTTTAGCCTGAGACGACTAGAGGCTGAAACGGGACATGTCCCGTAATTTTGGGTTCAGCTTTGAAAATTCCCAGTGTTTGACGAACATATTGTCGATATAGAATTCTATCCTGGATGGCATCAAATCCGCTCCGACAGGCTTTTCCCAGCCTGACAGTCTGATGTCGATCTTGCTTATCTTTCCATCTGTAGTTTCATTTAAAATCAGGCGGACGGGATGATAGTTCTTTTTGTCGAACCAGATCTGCGGCTTTGCTTCTTCACCTTCTTTGGCTCCGATGATGAAGCAGGGCTTGCCGTTTAAGAGTCCCAGAGCTACTTCGTTGTAATCTATGCCCCATGATTTGAAAAAGCTGAACAGTTCGGCTTTATCCGAGCTGTAGGCCATAAGCTTGAGCAGTTTTTTTTCGTAAGAATCAAGCCCCTTGAAAGCGTCGTTTATGCGCCCGCCGTTTTTTACGGCTTTCGTCGATTTTCTATCGAAGCAGATTTTACCCGGGCGTGCCAGAGCCAGGCGCAACTCGCTTTTGCTGTCTTTGCTGGCGGCTTTTGTCTCAGTTCCTTCAAGCTCGACTGCGTTCCAGTTGCCGTTGGATTTTACTATGTGCTCCAGCAGGAGAGGCAGAGACTCGATGTAGGCGAAAAGAGGGCTGCTTATCAAAGAGATAATCAGGAGAATCAATATGGATATCAAGCGCTTTTTCATTACTCGGCCTGTCGATACAAGTAAAACGCCCTTCATGTAAAGAAGGGCGTTCTGATTATTGCTTTAAGGTAAACTCAGTTAACCTTTGATTGCATTAGAGAAGAAGTGGTTTTACTACTTTCGCGAAACTCGCTTCTGTTCCTTTACTTCCATCTCTTCTTTGCATTCGATACACAACTCTGCTTCGGGCCTTGCTTCAAGGCGATTGGGTGGAATAGGCTCTCCACATACTTTGCAGTATCCGTAGTTGCCTTCCCCAATGCGATCCAAGGCTTTCTTGATTTTCAAGATCAGCTTTCTCTCGCGATCCCTGACGCGTAAATCCAGGGTGCGTCCCTCCTCGACCGTAGCGCGGTCGGTGGGGTCGGCGTAATTTTCATTGGTTTCCGCCATGCCGCCGACGGTCTGGTCGGCTTTACCTAAAAGCCCCTGCATTTTCAGGTCCAGAAGCTCTTGAAAATGTTTCATTTGCCTCTGTTTCATATCCCGCATCCTTTCTTTACTGCCCCGGTTTTACTTAATCTCCAATAGTAATGGGCGATCAAATATTATGAGATCCATTTTAGATTTCTTTCACCGTCTAAGCAAGCAAAATCGGCGCGGGCATAGAGCTGGAGCCTGACCAATAACAAGTGTTATTGACAATTTACGGTTTGCTCTGATGCTTTTTCAAAAGCCTGATTCCAAGCGAGATAGAGGGAGCCAGCAGAGCGATTGCCAGTGTTCCGTAAATGAGCAAAGAGACATTGATGCCGAGCGAACTTGAATTCGGGTTGTAACCGAAGCGCACTGCCAGAATATCTTTGTCTTTGCTGGTTTTCCTGTTTTTTAGTTTTGATAGCATCTTGTTAGTCTTCGATAATTCCTGAATAAATACAAGACCAGTAGCCGAGCAACCAAGCCGTCGGACCGTTCAAGCTTGTTCCGTTGCCGCCGGATTCCATTTCGTATGGGTTGCCGTTCCACCACATGGCTCTGATTTCGTCATATGGGAGAACCCTGTCCAACTGTTCGTCGCCGTGTCTGTCAAGATATGATCTTGCTTCGGCGTCTTTTCTGTGCTTTTGGTTTATGTACCATTCACGGAGATCGTCCGGCATCAGTTGCAGTGTAGATGCGGCATCTTCGGCGTGATCGGCGTAACCGGAAGCCAGCGAAACGATACCGGCCCAGGCGGGGTTGCGCTCGGGAACTTCGGTTTCATAAAATGCCAGCAGGTCGTCAATCCATTTTTGTCTGCGTTCCTGGTTGGGCTCGTAACGGATCAATGTTGCGTAAGCAAGCATAGCAAGCTCATGATCCGAGTGGTTTCTCATGCCGTTGACGTGGACAGTAACAATTTTTTCCGTGAATTCGGCGACCTCATCGTATTTGTAAACCTGAATGAGTTCTTCGTAAGCATCGTAGAATTTCTGATCCTTGGTCATGTGCCAAGTGGAAAGCAGGGCACCCAGTATCTGCATTCCGTTGAGCCAGCCGGAGCCTGCCCCAGATTCCAAGCAGTGTCCAGCGCAATCTATCATGGAATCGCCGCTTTCTTCCTGACACCACTCTATGCAGTTGTCATGGACGAAGCCTCCGATAACCGCAGGTGACCAATGTCCGTGTAAGGTTCTTTCGCCGTCCAAGTCGATCAGGGAGTATCCGTGATCCATGATGTAGGAAACAATGGCGGCGGCATGTTCGGCAACGGCAGCTTTTTCTTCTTCAGTTTTTGCGCAGAGATCGTAGAAGAGGGGGTAGCCGTAGAAATGACCGTCGATTTCGTCCGAGGAAGTATCGTCTTTCCAGTAGTAGTCGTGGCCTTCGTATGTTACCAGGTGCCAGTTGTCCTGAGCTGCTTTGTTCGTGAAAATTTCCCCTTCGTCGTCGCGAACCAGAGAGCGAGTAACGAAGCCGCGTCCCAAACCGGCATCTATGAAGTTCTGGGCTGGAATATCCACTTGTAGGAACATTGCATCCATGGCTTTTCGGGCTGCCTCATACCAGCGCTCGTCTTCTGTGGCAGCATAAGCGTATGCCCAGGCGCCTATCATCATTTGGGTCCACAAGCCGTCGTTGTCCTTGTCGTAAAGGAAGACGCCTTCCTGAGTCCACTGGTCAGCCACACGGATATCCGATGCCACAAAGCCGTCCATGCGCCAGAAGTCCTGATCGAGCATACCCTGATAGGCTTCCATTTTTTCTTCAAGCGTGCGCTCAAAAAGATCTATTTTCGAAATACCTGCACTGGTTCCTATCCACCTTGAGCCGCTATCATCCAGCATGACGCAGTTGACTTCGTTGGAGGGTAGCCAGCGGTGAGAGATGTAATGATCGACATGTTGGAAAGTGCCGTCAGGCTGTGCGCCTATTATCGTGGAAGCTCCGCCGCCGATGATTTGTGGATTGGCCGGATCCTCCGGTTCGAGTTCTTCGAAGGAAGAATGGCCTGTCATCCAGACGTCGTCGCCCACATCCAGAGAGTTGATGTGGTCTGTCGGAATGCCCAATGGTTGGGGCAGGTAAATTTTGCTGTCCTGTGTGATAACCGTAAGGCCTTTATCCGTTGCCACCATGACATCGGTGCCGTTGGACATCAAGCCCAGAGCTACCACTGCGGAGTCTGCTAATTCGGTCGGCAGGGCGACATCGGTAATCTGTGAGCCGTCGTGTTTTTTGACTCCCTGATCCGTTGCCATCCACAAAGTGCCGGTGCTGTCCAAGAGCATATCGGAAACCGAAATGCCTTCACTGCCGGTAACTGCGGTGTAGGTGGTTCCTTCTATGCTGCCGAAGCCGTTGTTTGTTCCGGCCCAGAGAGAAGAAGCGTTTGCCGCAGCACATAGTGGTGTGTCTGTGGCGATATCTATTACGGTGCCTGAGAAGAGTTTTTTATCTGGAGCGTAGTTGAGGAGTTTAACCTGCTGGCCTTCCACGTAAAGAATGTTGGAAGTTTCCGCCACCTGTCCGAATATGTCGCGGACTTCGCCTGCATCGCCGGGACCATCGACTGCAACAAATTTAGAGTTGGTTTCGTCGTACATGACTAGGCCGGTTGCGGTTCCGGCGAATACTTTGCCGAAAGCCTTCTTGATGGAAAGTACATTGAGATCTGGGAGAACGTCCGTTGTTCTGAAGAGCGTAGTTTTTTCTTCCATGTACATTGCATCTGGAACCGATTTGGAAGGAGTCAAAACAACGTGCACTCCGGGAAGAGTGATGACTTCATCTCCGTCTTCTTCGGTGGAGTCTTCTTCGACTTCTTCCAAGTCTCCGTCTTCTTCTAAAGACTCTGCTTCAGAATCGTCATCGTCACTGCCCGAACACCCCAAAGCCGCCAAGCACAAGAGCAGCGCTAACACAAACGTAAACCTGTAAAGCTTCATTGTTTTCTCCCTTGAACGGAATTCATATACATCTACTGTCGCCTAACAATAATTGAAAGATGTGCCTCTGGCAACAACACTTGTTAATTTTTTATACCTGGAATATACTTTGTCGAAATTACTTAAAGAACAGGCCGTATTCATGCAGAGTCATATGCATTTTATTGATAACAATGCCGGTTGGCAATTGGCGGTAAAGCAAGTTTATGATGAAAACCTTCTGCAAAGGAAGCGTGATCCGCTTGTAATCGTTCCCGGCTACGGCATGAACGCTTTTATCTTCGGTTATCATCCGGCCGACAAATCACTGGAAGAATATCTAGTGTCCAGCGGTTTTGAAGTCTGGTCCGTCAACCTGCGCGGCCAGAATCCTTCGCGTTCAACAGGTGGAAGCAAGCTTTACGGCATGGCCGATGTCTCGCTGGTTGATATTCCTGCCGCTATTGATTTCGCTCTACAGAATACAAAGACAGATTGCGATAAAGTCGGCCTGGTGGGGTGCTCGCTTGGGGGCAGCATGGTTTTTACATATCTTGCTTTGACGCCATCTGCGCCGGTTTCTTCAGTTGTGGCGCTTGGTTCGCCCTTGCGCTGGGTTGAGGTTCATCCGGTTTTGAAGGCTGCTTTCTCGTTCCCGCGCCTTCTGGGGATGTTGCCCATAG
>CAYTHG010000117.1:0-10725 GCA_964437525.1 uncultured Myxococcales bacterium
AGATCATTCAGGACGGTCTCGACTTTGCGCGTGGCGTCCTCGTTCGGATTGTCGATGCGATACAGACCGCCTTCGGCAAAAAGCGGCTGCATTTTACCGGCGACAAAATACAAATCTCCCTCGCCGTCCAGAGTCATGCCGTTCAAGCCTGCGATATTTTCGCTCAAGGTCGCCTGTTTTTTAAGGTCTTTGTCGAGCTTCAGCACCTGCCCGCCCATATCCGAGCGATTGCCTTTGCTTGTGCCGATATAGTAGGTACCGCTTTTGGGGTCTCTTGCAATCCCTGTGACACAGCCGTTGCCGACGTGTTTGTTCGAGAGAATTTTGAGATCTTTTCTGTATTGCCCATCAAGGCGATAAACGCTGCCCGAGCAATCTCCGGCCAACATACCCAGGCCGTCTTCATCCAGCAATAGATTATCGACACCTTTTAAACCGTCCATGAAAACAAGGCCGGGTAGTTTTGAGCGTTCAAGTGTGATCGTCCGCGACGAAGCAAAAGGTGCCAGCCACAATGTCAAAGCTATTGCGGCGCACAAAAGCAACCCAAGTAACACTAGACTCACTCGCAATAAAACGCGCTTCATAGAATCTCCGATTTACGAATCAAGTTTGTGCATCAATGCTTATAGGTCTGAGTTCGCGCTAAAGTTGCCTGATATCGACCATCAATGCCTTCTTTCTAATATATCACATCTGATCCCCGGTTTCGAGCTTGTCGGAGAACAAACTCACTGTCATTCCAGGCTTGACCCGGAATCCGGAACTTGTGAAAACGACTGGACCCGGATCGGGGCGGCTGGATAATACCCCTGAATAACCTCCAATTTCGGGCAAGTTATAGCTTTTAGATAATATCTGTGAAACACCGCTCATGGTGAGTGATTTGCAAAGCAAATTGTATCGAACCATGACGGTTTTAGACATTTCTCGATAAACCGCCCTTACGGGTGGCACTCGAAATGAGCGGAGGTATACGCAATATCACCAGAGATAAATGGGGTTGGTAGTGGATTTCTGAAAAATTGGATCACATACAAAAACTTTTGTACAGCAGGGAGCGGCTGATGACCCCTTCCTGATCGTTTTTAGCTTGCAAGCGCATATTCATGCAGGCATGATACAGTGTTGTAGAAGCCTGTGGAGCGTTTTGTAAACCGGCGGGCGGATTTTTGCTCATGGATTCATTCAGGATGGTGAAATGAAAGCAGTAACAAGCAGATTATTTATTATGAGCGTCGCCCTTGTGGTGGCGCTTTTTATTTTGTCTTGCAATGCCAGTACCGAAACAAGTTACGGCTGGGACGACGATGACAACGATGATGACGACAAGGTCCAGGTGGACGGTGACCTTGAAGTAGCCGGTGATGGCGACAATGAATTGCAGATTGACGGCGATTCAGATAATGGCGTAGACGGCGATGTGGAAGACCCGCTTAATATGTGCGGTGTGGGCGACTTTGAGAAAACGCCGCTTGTGTCTACCAAGATATACAGCGGCACTGCCGAACCGACACTGTATAACCTGCTGGAAAACCAGAAAAAAGCCATAGGCGCGTTGATAGGCCGCAATTACAATTGGGGCAACTTCTGTACCGCAACATTGATTGCTC
The DNA here is from genome assembly GCA_964437525.1 of uncultured Myxococcales bacterium. Lineage (GTDB taxonomy): Bacteria > Myxococcota_A > SURF-8 > SURF-8 > SURF-8 > JAKQSH01. The sequence goes on from CAYTHG010000117.1 coordinate 1,614, forward strand.
CAAATGTCGTATTAAGCGCGGCCCACTGTGTGGTTGGCAGTTTTTTCAATCCGGCACCGAGCCCGGCAGATGTAAAGTTTGCCATAGGCCGCGATGCCAAAACCCCGGACTACACTTTTCAGGTCGTAGAAATACATTCCAATCCGGCCTACACCGGCTCAGGCTCCGACCCCGCAGCGCACGATCAGTGCGTTTTGATTCTGGGAGAATCCGTAACGGACAAAATTCCTGACATACAGGTCTTCCCATACAATACCGAAGTACTGCCGTCCGAGTTTTCTACCTCGCAGGTTCAGAACGTCGGATACGGTGCCACCAACAATTCCGATGGCGACAACAACAGCAAGCGCTGGTGGGTGGCAGAAGATGTCTACTCGGTCAGCAACGGTTCTTTCAGCGTCTATGGCAACGGTACGCACGGTGTTTGCTTCGGCGACTCCGGCGGTCCTTCGCTGTTTTTGATCAACAACCGCGTGACGGTGGTGGGTACGGTCTCTTGGGGCGACGAGTCCTGCCTTGATGAAGATCACTTCGCCCGCACAGATGCCGACTCCGCATGGCTGATGCAATACGCCGAACCCCAGACCGGCTGTGGAGACGTGGATGAAATCGGTCAATGCGACGGCGCAATCGCCCGCTGGTGCGACAACGGTTCTTTAATCGAAGTCGATTGCCGCGAGCAGGGGATGACCTGCGGCTTGAATTCCGAGAGCCAGCAATACCGCTGTGTGGAAGATCCCTGCCTGGGGCTGGATCACAAAGGCGGTTGTTTCCCCGGAGATATCGCCATGTGGTGCGATGATGGCCAGCTTAAACAGCGCAAATGCATTCCCTGTCAGCAGGTCTGCGACTGGGCCGGGTCCGGTTACGGCTATTATTGCGTGGACGATCCCGAGCGCGGCAAGAGCAGAACGACACTGTGTCGCGGCACCTGCGACCTGTCAAACGACAGCGCTTATTGTGTGGGCGCGACCGGCAAGCTGTGCGTTTGCAGTTCGCTTAGCGAAGAATGGGAGACGCTCGATTGCGGCGACTCTTGCGCGGCGCAGTCTAAAGGACGCGGTTTCTGTACAGGCGGTGACTCGGGCATAGAAATGTGCGTCTGTGAAGAACACTACGATCCGGGACAGTGCGGCGGGTTGCTCTATACCGGCTGCTGCGATGGCGATCTTGCCAAGTGGTGCGAAAACGGCGAAGTCAAAAGTATGGACTGCATGGCCGAGTACGGCCAGAGCTGCGGTTGGGTGGATGAATTTTACGGCTATTTCTGCGGCGGATCGGGAGAAGATCCCGGCGGCAACAATCCCATGTCCTGTTCGAACTGATCCCGCTAGCCGGCGCAAGTGTCGCTGGCAGGTGAATTCACGGGGTCAGGCGGTTTTGATCTCGACGGCGTGGCCGTTCAGATTGTAAATTACTACGCGCCCCGGCTTGTTGCGCTCTTCGTCCACGGCCAGCGTGACGCCTTGTGTAGTTTCTGCGCCGTAGTCGTCGTAGACAATCACTCCCCCGACCGGCATTCTATCCCAGACCCAGTCGATCACGTCGCGGGTAGACTGGTAGACATCGACATCTATATGACAGAAACGTATGCTCGCTTCTTCGATAAGATTTGAGGTTTCTTCCGGAAAGATGCCCTTCAATATTTTGATTTTGTCCAGCTTCAAGTCGGAGGCAAGTTGCTCCACATCCTCCACCGAAGCGTCTGCATGTTCGTTGCCCGTGTAAAGGTTGTCCTTGTCGCTGGCTTTTACTACGCCCGTGAATGTGTCGCACAGGTAAACGGACTCGGAAATTCCGCAAAGCCGGGCTTTCTCCGCCATGATGGCTCCCGAACCTCCGCGCCAGGAGCCGACCTCAAGCAGGGCTCCGTCGACCGTTCTGGAAACTTCACCGACCAGTTGCCACAATTCGTAAAGGCGGTATTTGTCAACCAGAGTGTTATTCCGAATACTCTCGTACGTGCGCATGAAATCGCCGTCATTCAACCAGGGAGCGTAATTTCCGCCCGCTGCAATATTCTCGCGTCCCTCCGGAACCGGATCGTTTATCATTTCGAAAAAACGGTGGACCGTTTTTCTGACAAATTGACGATGAGATTCGTTACGAACCAAGCTGTGATATACACTTTTTACACTGGACATTATTTTTCATCCTGTCGAAAACATTGCAACACTAAAAAGGCTTATGAAACGAGATATTGTCACTCCGATTTGAGCGGAGCCATTGCAGGTGCCAACTTCTTCCATAAAAACTTCGTCGCAAAAGACACTGTTTTTCTGAAATAATCTCGTTCAAACGATATTGCAGTGCATTATTCTACCCTGGTGTTTTTCTAAAGCAAGCCTTTTCACTTGGCTTGCGGGCCGTTTCCTGTCGTGCTTTTGGTCGACACAAATGTCCCGGCGGACGAATTTGTGAACAAAAAATCAATTCGAAACTTGCCATAAAAGCCCAATGGAATATAAAGTTGAACGCGCACAGATATTTTTTTGAGATGGAGGCTTATCGTGATTGAAGGTTGGTGCAAAGCGAAAGACGGGACATCTATATACTACAAGGTCGAGGGAGAAGGCATTCCTCTGGTGATGAGTGACGGCATAGGCTGCGACGGCTACGCCTGGACCCATCTGATTCCGTTTTTCAAGGACCGCTTCAAAACCGTACACTGGCACTATCGCGGCCACGGTCGCAGCGAGATGCCGCACGATATGAATCTGCTTTCCACTCGCGATCTGTGCGAGGATCTAAATTGCATCTTCGAGGAACTGAACCTGGAGCCGGCGGTCCTGCTCGGTCACTCCATGGGCGTGCAGGTCGTACTCGAATTCTGGCACATGTTCCCCGAGAAAGTTCGCGGCCTGATTCCCGTCAACGGCAGCTACGGAAACCCGCTGGACACATTCCACGACAACAAGCTTTTAGCGACACTGTTCCCGTATCTCAAAGATTTCAGCATGAAGCACACCTCGCTGGTTCAGCGCTTCTGGGAGGTTCTGGTTCCAAGCGAGTTGGCCATGAACATCGCCCTGCAGTTCGAGGTCAACAAGCATCACATCAAGAGGGATGAATTCAAGCCATATTTCGATCATATCGGACACATAGATGTCGAGCTTTTCCTGCGTATGTTGGAAAAGGCTCAGGGTCATACCGCCAAACCGTATCTTCCGGAAATCGACGTGCCGACCTTGGTGGTGGGCGGCGAAAAAGACACCTTCACTCCCGGCTGGCTCTCGCGCCAGATGGCTCGCCTGATTCCAAATTCCCAGCTTTTGATGGTACCGGAAGGCAGCCACACGGCATTGATAGAAATCCCCGAGCTATTCCTCTTGCGCGTTGAGAAATTCCTGGAGCAGAAAATCATTCCTCAGGAAGAATACAAAAAATCCAAGCCGACCCAAACCGCAAAGCCCAAGAGCAAAGCCGCTCCGAAAGCAAAAAGCCCAAAGCCCAAAGCGACAAGTAAAACGAGCAAGGCCAAGCCTGCCAAGGCTAAAAAGGCCGCTCCGGTTAAAGTTGTCAAAAGTGCCAAAGCCGGCACAAAAGCAAAGAGCGCGGCCAAAGCTCCTTCAAAGACAAAGAAAGCCGCCGCGCAATAGGCGAGTGCTAATAGGGAAGGCCAGGAAATAATCTTGCTATTCTATCCGACTTGTGTGATAGTCAATTAGATTAAACATTACAATTAGCACTGCATTTTATTCGGCTATTTTGGCTGATGGTGAATGTAGGAGGTTTTAAGTGGCAGAGCAAAAGAACGATGATGAGAAAAGCCCTTTTGATCTTTGCATGCAATACGATAAATATCGTGTCCAAGTAAGAGGGCAATTTGTTTTCTTAATAGTTTCGGTTGTTTCAATGACTGCTCTTTTTGTCTTTGGAGATCCTCTCAGTAATTCTAACCACACGTTTTTGGCTTTCTCATTTTGTTTTGCAATTGGAGTGCTTTTGGGATATATAGCAACCAACGGCAAAGTTTTGATGGCTCTTGAAAACACGATCCATTACCGAGATGAAGTCAATAGAATGGCACAGATTAAAACAGACTTAGAAAAAGAATTCTTGAATGATACTCGATTATCAAGTGTAAATGGAGTAAACTCAAATAGAAAGGCGAGGTCATGATCGACTTAATATATTTGGGATATTTTATTCCTTTCCTTGCGCTTGTCTACTGCGTCTATTGTAATAGGCAATTGAATAATTTTATCGATATTGCCATTCATGAAACTTCCCGTTTCCCATTATTTAAAGCCCGAGATGAATTGGTTTTATTAATCGCTCGAAGACAAGTTCGCGCAGATGATAAGGGCTGGCGTACGGTTTATGGTAGTGTAAATTCTCTTTTGCAAATGGAGAAAAGACTTAATCTACTGGATATCATTAGACAAAATGCTGAATATCAAAGAAAATGTCAAAAAGACCCTATATTTAAAAAACGCGTAAAAAGGTTTCAGAAAGAAGTTCAAAAGACTACTAAACAATCTCCTCAGTTTAGGGAGGTGCTAGGGGAAGTGGAGACTGGTTTCCGTCATATCGTCAGAAAGCGCACTTCGGCCTTCCATTTCTTTGCCATATTATTGCTTTACCTCTGCACTCTTCTTTTCACGAAAAGTCTCAACAAGGCTAAAAAGACAGTTGATTCTTATACAACACCTTCTACTAAGGACATTGTTGGACTGAAGGTTTCAAGAGATCCTTATCGGTCTGCAGCATAATTGTGCATTAGATATATTTTAGTGTAAGTCTTGGGAGTTAATTGTTCCCTTTGTCCTAGGCTCTCCCAATCAAGCGCGTCAGAATGTCTTTTATAAAAGTGACGACCGTCACCAGTGCTGCGCCCAAGGCGGTGAAAAGCAGCGCGATCAATAGCAGTATGTTTATTCTGGCGGCGTAAGTCGAGAGCCACTCAAAGACGCTTTCGCCGCGACTGCCGAAGAAACTCAAAATAAACATGGCCACGAAGGGCAGGCATAACAAAAGAATCGCCGCGCCCCAGAAGCCTTCAAAGTCGCTACGCGAGGGAGATAAATGGGCTCCGACCGAGATCATGGCCCAGATGTAAACCCAGAAGCCCCAGTCCTTCAGGTTGCGCTCGTCGCTCAGCATGGCGTAAAGCGCCTTTAACGGCTTTTCCCAGTCGGCGAAGAAATCGGTGAAGGCCGACCATGACGCGAAGGTCTGCCAGCTCAGAGTGGGCATGTCCTCGAGCCTTAAAAGCACTTGGGGATAAAGAGAGTGCGTCAACAGATAAATGACCAGCGCCCCGCCGAAAAACGGTGCAATGGCAACAATGGTGTTGCCGATGACGCGCTCGTAAAAGCTGTCGCTGCGGTAGCTGTGCTTGACATAACCTAAGGAGCCGCTTTGCCTGTCGGGTTTAAAAAGCGCAAATTCCTCAATGCGGTTACGGCCTATGATGCAGCCTAAAAGGTGCGAAAGCTCATGCACCGGCGTTCCCAGCCATGCCAGGAACATGACGCCCTTCCAGTCGAAGGACTTCCACAGGCGGGTGTTCATGAAGCGACCCAGAAACAGAAGCAGCAGGCACACGACTACTTGCGGAAGCAACACGGTTCCGTAAATACTCAAAGTGGCGCTGCCGCCGTTTATAAAGGCGTCCAGTACCGTCTGCAATATGCTGTCGAAAGATATATCCAATTTCGGCCCCGGATTACACTACACTAAGTATGGATTAATATCTCAGGCTTGTATTTTATGCAAGTAAAGTCAGGGGAATTGGCCTGAGTTGTTCTCGATCTTGCAGAAGACCTCATCTGGAGCAGGCTGGGAAACCATGCTCCAACGAGAAAATGCTCGTTCATTTTTGATAAATGTCGGACAGATTCGGACAGAATAAATAAAAAGGACTTGACGAAATTCGCCAAGTCCTTGAAATGACTGGTCGGGGTGAGAGGATTCGAACCTCCGGCCCTCTGCTCCCAAAGCAGATGCGCTACCAGGCTGCGCTACACCCCGTATTGTCAATCCTCGGCTTTTCAACCAAGGACGGATATATATACTATCATTCTTTTTTTTCGGCAAGAAGCTTTTGAGCTAATTCTTCAGATTCCCGATAATCCTTCCTGCTGGAAAGGTTTTTCACCTGTGTTTTTTCAGGAAGTTATTGAAGCTCCCACTTGTTATCGACTGGCAGATCCATATAAAAACGGGTATGGCTGCCTTCCTTGCTTTCAAATGAAAGATTGCCCTTGTGATCGCTTGCTATGCCATGGCTGACAGACAGGCCCAGTCCGGTGCCTTCGTTGCGTGGTTTGGTGGTAAAAACGGATCGAAGACACGCTGCTGGATTTCCTGCGGGATACCAGTTCCGCTGTCTTCCACAGTAGTTCTGATGAACTGTTCTCCGTCTTTCGTCATCGGGTGGGCCGAAATGATTATTTTTTTGTCCTCATGGTAGTTGCCGTAACGCTTATTCAATGCATCACGGGCGTTGGTGATCAAGTTCATTATTATCTGCATGATCTGTTGCGAACGGCACTTTATGTTAGGCAGGTTTTCAGGCACATTTAACTCTATCCCAATCTGGTCATGCGTCAGGATTTTATGCGTCAATGACAATGTTGAATCAATGATGTCTTTTATCTGTGCCGGGCTGTGTTGTTCTTTTTCCTGACGTGAGAATGCCAGCAGGTTGCGAACTATTGAAGCAATACGCTCGGATTCTGCCATGATCTTGTGAGCGCTGTCCACCGTCTCCTCGCGTTTTGTATCTTCGTCCAGGATGATGTCGGTATAGTTCATAATGATATTGATGGGATTGTTGATTTCGTGTGCCACACCGCCTGCCAGGGTGCCTATCGCCTCAAGTTTCTGTTGATGGCGCAGCATCCCATCCATATTGCGTTTCTCGGTAACATCCCTGAAGACCAGTACTGCACCCAGCGCTTGCTCACCGTCTCCCTTTATAGGGGAGACATTGCAGGTTACAGGGTATTCTAAACCATCTTTGGATACCAGACTGGACTCACAGTTAATGGGCTCCATTTTCCCGGATAACAACAGGCAACCGACAGGATTATCCAGATGCTCTCCACTGATCTCGTCTGTTATATTGAAAATTTTCCCAATTTCCATTCCGTGGGCAGTAATAGCGTTCCAGCCTGTCAGCTTTTCGGCTTCCGGGTTCATAAATGAAATGCGCTTTTGCATGTCCGTTGTAATGACTGCATCACCGACACTATTGAGAGTTGTGGAGAACCACTTTTCGCTTTTGCGTAAAGCTTCCTCCATAATTTTTCTGTCGCTTATATCTGCATGAGTACCTACCATACGCACAGCCTTACCGTCTTCGTCGCGCTCGGTAACTTTTCCTCGACTCAGTATCCAGGCGTAAGTCCCGTTTTTACGGCGCAGACGGGCTTCATTGACAATATTGCGATTGGAGTTAATTTGCTCCCATATGATTTTTTCGACTGACTCTCTGTCGTCCGGGTGAAGCAGTTTCTGCCATGTTTCGTAGTTGGATGCTAATTCGTCAGGTTCATAACCGAGCATGGTAAACCAGCGCGGGCTGTAGTAGTTTATTTTTCCCTTTTGCGGGTTGAAGTCCCACATGCCGTCATTGGCGGATTCCAAGGCAAGCGACAGTCGCTCCTCGCTTTTTCTCAGCGCCTCTTCCGCTTCTTTGCGCTTGCCTATTTCCTGGAAAACGATATGTGTTCTTCCGCCTTCATGTTTGGAAACGCTTACTTCGGAAACCTCAACTTCTATCACCCTGCCGTCCAGCCGAACGAAGTGTTCTTCACGAGTCTTGGACTCGAGTTCGCAACTGCTGGAATCTTTATTATTCAGGTGGAAGCGCAGACTGTCCAAGTGCAGAATATTTCTTACGGATAAGCCTTCCAGAGAATTAGTGCTGTCGGCCCCGAGTATCATGCGGGCTTGAGAATTTGAAAAAATGATCTGCTCATTGTCGTAGACCAGTATTCCCAGCGGGGAAGACTCCACCAGGCTGCGGTATTTTTCTTCGCTGTTCTGAATTGCGGTTGCGGCGGCTTTGGAGTCACTGATATCCGTTGTTGTGAATATCAATCCCATAGACCAGTCTTCAGGATCGATTGCGGATGAGGACAGCAGAACGTCGAAGACATGTCCGTCTTTGTGCTTAAAGCGCGTTTCAATGCTGCCGTGGCCATGTTCCTTGATCTTAGGGTGCTTCACTTCAGCTACTCTGTTGTACTCATCGTCGTCTTCGTAAAGCCTGCGGGCTGGCATTCCATAAAGTTCTTCGGCAGTGTAACCTGTCATCTCGGAGAATGTCCTGTTGCACCAACCCAGAATTCTGTCGGTTACTTTACCTATGCCGATAGGCGCAGCCTGTATTATGGTTTTTAAGGTGGCCTCGCTTGCAAAACGGCCTTCTTCAGCCCTCTTGCGCTCGTCTATGCTGCGACAGATATTGATTATTTCAAGGTTTTCACCGGGGTCTCTTTTTATGATATTTGCCTGGGATTCCAGCCAGACATAGTGACCGTCTTTATGGCGTGCGCGATATTCGATGATCTTCTGATCCGAATCAAAGTTCATCTTCGCCATTTTATGTTCAAATATTTTTCTGTCGTCGGGATAAACATGTTCCAGAACGGATTTTCCCAGCATTTCGTCAGGTCTATATCCCAATATTTTCTCGATTGAGGGAGAGACATATTTACAGAAACCGTCGATACCGATTCTGGAAATTATATCAGTGGCGTTTTCGGCCATTTGCCTGAAACGATTCTCGCTGTCTTCCAGCTTTTGCTTTTCCAGCAGCCACTTTCCCGAGGAACGGGCCAATTGCAGACCGGCTGTCAATATTATGATTATGGAGATTGAGCGAATCAGGTATTCATGAGGAGGGACTTCAAGCAGCAGTATTCCGCTCAAGCTGGTGTGGCCCTTGTAAAAGACAAAGTAATCCGATAGCCCATCGATAATCCAAAACATAAGGGAAATACCCAATGCTCCCCAGATTATACGGGCGGGGATTTTCCTGTTCTCACTGCTTTTCAAGAGCATTATTTTGCGAACTATTGGCAAGTTCAGGAGTGATACGGCCAGAAGCAGAGCTAAAAATCCGGCGTTGATATCTTTGGCGAGAATCAGAAATATT
>CAYTHG010000118.1:0-10690 GCA_964437525.1 uncultured Myxococcales bacterium
CAGAAGCGGCATTGAACTTAGTCTCGGCAATTCCGACCAGAGCTTCAAGCTCATCTACAGCTTGCTTTATTTCTTTTCCCTTGCTGTTTCTGCGCTCTTCGATAAACACTTCGGCAGTAGTATCCGCAATGGCCATAGCCTGATTTGGGCTATCGCCGGCGGCAGTCAGATTCAAGAGATTGGAGTTGTTGCTGCGATAAACTTGAATCTTGCCGGACAGATCATGCACATCATCGTCCAGGTTCAGCTTTTCGATGACTTTTTGCAGGTTCGAGGGCAATTTCACTGTCGCCATCAAGGTATCTAGACCCATCTGAGGAAGCTGAAAATGCTCGCCTTCGCCCAGCACTACACCCCCTTGCGCTGGCCTCAACAAGAGAACCGATGTGGCAGTATATGTTTTACCGCGCACCAGCATAGCGCCGGAGATACCGACAACGAAGGAGATAAGCAAGACCATTGCCATCAAACGCCAGCTCTGAATCAGAACCAGCAGAAACCTGCGCAAGTCCAGTTCTTTAAGTAAGTTATCCTCTTCCTGCTCGTAAGCATTCATATTTTTCTGATCATTATCAAGCATGTCTATTGCCCTATCAGGCTAACCAAAGCCTGCAAAGTTTTCTCAGCCGATTCTCTCCAGGAAAACATCTCGGACCTTTCAGGGCCGTCTTTTTGAGCGCGTTTCCTGAAACTTCCATCGAAAAGCCCATGTTCCATTGCAGCAGCAGTTTCACCGACATCTTCAGGGTCGAACAGCAATCCGGCCTCGCCGACTATTTCCGGCAACGAAGCCCTGTTCGACACCGCAACCGGCACCCCCACAGCCATAGCTTCTATCACTGGTATTCCAAACCCCTCAAACAGCGAAGGAAAAACCAAAAGGTCCGCTGCACAATATAGGTATGGTAGCAAATCCTGCTTCACAAAACCAGCCATATGAACCGATTTATCAAGTCCAAGCCGACTGATTTCCTCCAGAACCACTTCACCGCCATTCCACATACCACCGCAGAAAAGAAGCTTTTGCTCAAGATCGGGATATTTATCCAGAAGCATCCTGTAAGCCCTTAATAATCCGACATGATTTTTGCCGGGATGCTCGATACGCGAGACGTAAATCATGTATTTCTGCGGCAGATTAAACTCTTCTGGAATCCGCTCACGGGCTTCTTTTTTCGGCATCGGGTAATATTGTTCATGCTCGACACCGTTCCAGACAACCGATATTTTGTTTTTTTCGACCTTAGTGATTTCTGCAAGATCCTTGGCTGTGGCATGACTGACGGCGACTATTTTCGGAGTTTTGCGCCAAAGGGCCGGGAGAACCTTAGTCACGTAGAAAGTCCGCAGTCGGTCGTATTTTTGCGGCAAGTGAAACTGTGCCAGATCGTGGACGGTAGCCGCGACTTTGTATCCGACCAAAGGCGGAGCAATCGACATGCGCCTGTTCCCGGCGGGCAGAAACAGCACATCGGCTCCCAAACGCATACACAGTAAGGGTAATACAGTTGAATGCCACAAGAGGTTGGCCGCCAATGACGAGTAGCGCCTCGGAATTTCAACAAATTCAGCGGATGCACCGATATCGAGCAAATGACGTTCATCGGCAAATCCCAGAACCGTCAGGCGTATGTCGTCAAAGCGCGAGAGATGCTCGACCATTTTCATAATATAAACGCCGATACCCGACGCGCCCTTTTCCAAGGGAACCGCAACCAGCACTATATGAGGCTTTAAGCGTTTTTCAGCGCTCTTGCAAAACAACATATTCAATCCATCATTTTCGCTTGACCGACTTCAGAATTTCCTCAAAAGCAGCAACATAATCTTCGAAGCGGTACAACTCTTCAAAGATCCTCCTGCCGTTCGAGCCCAAATCCATTGCCAGTTTTTTATCGTACAACAGCCAGTCTATATTTCTGGCCATCACCTGTAAGTCCGCTTCCGGTGCGCCCAAACCGTTTACTCCGTGCCATAGCCAGTCGTTTATTCCTCCAACGGCAAAAGCCACAACAGGACGGGCGGCGGCCATGGCTTCTACGCCCACCATGCCAAAAGGCTCAGGCCAGCGAGAAGGAACCGCCACGATAGAGGCTTTGCGGTACAAAGCCATCAGATCGGAATGCGGCACATGCCCCAGAAAAGAAACCTTATCCGCCAGACCAAGACTATCGGCCAGCTTGAGCAATGAAGATCGCGCGTTACCGTCGCCTGCAACCAGCAAACGAAATTCGTTCTCAACCGCATACAAAGAGCGCAGCAAAAGATCCAAGCCTTTGCCCCGCAACAGTTGACCGACAAACAAAATGACATTCGACTTGGAGGGATAAGGAGCAGGCTGGATTTCTATCTCGCCCGGCATTGGAGCCAATACGGATATTCTATCTTGAGGCAAGCCGTTTTGCACCAACTCGTTTTTCATGAATTTGCTGTTGGCTACAATATGCGCCACCGCTTGATGCTCCTGGATTTCCTTTCGACATTCCGAGATGGAGTTAATCCCCAAAGGCAATTTTTCTCCTCTGCCGACGAAGCAGCCGTGCATATAGCAAGCGATGCCCGCCGGTTTGTCGCAGATTTTTTTACTGATCGGAAAATATTTATGACGACGCGGACAAACCAGATCGTGATCGTGAACCATTCGTATAACGGTCTGCGAAGACGCAAGCTCGCTTATAGTGTCGGGTAAAAACGGTTGATGCACGACGACCACATCTGGCGCATCTGCTTTCGCTGGCGATTCAAGCTCTCCTAAACTCTCTATGCCATAGCTTCTTGAAAACGGCTCAAGATAATTTTTGTCCGGTTTTTCTGACTTATCGTGAACGAGACAGTTCGAATAGCCCTTGCCGTTCAAGGCTTTGGCTAAAGCGTGCAAATTCTGTTCGACTCCGCCCATATAATGCGGGTGCCTGCTGACATGCCAGATTTTAAACCCATCGCGCCGCATTCTCTTACCTCATCAAGCTTTCGTAAAGCCGCAGCAGTCTTTCGGTTGCCATATCCCAGGTGTAGTTTTCAAGCACTTTTTTGTTGCCGGCTTTTGCCAGACGGCAAGCGAGGTTACGATCATCCAGCACGGCTTTGATTGCCAGAAACATACCATCTTCTTCATCGTGAGAGAAGAGCAGCCCGTCACATCCGTCCTCCACAAATTCAGCCAAACCGCCGACACGCGCCGCAACCACGGGCTTTCCGGCTGCCCAGGCCTCAAGCACCACGATCCCGAAGGGTTCGTGCAGCGATGGTAGAACAAAGACACTGGCGGCAGCATAGGCATCCGCCAACTCGCCGGAATCGGCTTTCAAAGGCGGCATCAAATGAACCCGATCGGCGACACCGAGACGCCGGGCTTCATCCTCGACTTTTTCGGCATATGCAGGGTTTGTCTGGGGGCCAATCAGCACAAGCTGCAATGACGAGGACTTTTGCGAAAGTCGCGCAAAGGCTTTCACCAATCCCAACTGATTTTTTTGATGATCTATGCGACTGATGCAGACTACCAACCTGTCACTTTGCTTGAAACCCTTATGCTGCTTGAACCTGCGCCCGTCACCGGACTCGAACACTTTCGGATCGACGCCGTTGGGCATGTTCATGGCCAGCTTTCCGGGATATTCGGCGCGCACCTGCTGCACTTCCGCCGGATTGACGCACAAGACGGCATCGGCGTTTTTCAAGAGAGTGCGGGAACCTAAAAGCGCTCCTATCGGCTTGCCCCATTCGAACTTGCCCTTAACCGGATCGAGAACATCCGAGCGTTCATCCTGCGGCACATTAAAGTAACCGCCGTGCAAAGTCACGATATACGGGCGTTTGCGCTTTTGTGCAACATAGGCGACCTGCGCTCCGAAGCGCTTGCCAGTGTGCAGATGGTAAACATCGAAATCGGAACGGAGCGCCAAAGCGCCCATCATACTTAAGGAAAACAAGTTGCCGCCTTTTTTATCCAGAGCGGCGCGAGCCTTGTCGTCAAGCCCTGCAAAAGGATACACGTAATTAAAGCGACGCACCGGAAGCCCTGCAACTACGGCCTGTCCGGGCTTGGATAAAGCGCTTGAAGTCCACAATTCGGTATAGTACCCGGCTGCAAGCAGACGCTTGGAGACATTGGAGATTACGTTCTCCGTGCCGCCCCACTCATGGCTGACAAATCTCCTTGCCACTTGCAGAATCTTCATTGCCAGTTCTCCAGGGTGTTTTTCAAGAAGCCCTCAAGGTCAAGTGCATAGCGTGGTAGCGAAAATTCCTCACAGACCTGTTTCAATCCCTGCCGCGCTATCCTGCTACGCAATACATCGTCGGACATCATGCGCTCAAGTTTCGATGCCAAGTCTGATTCGTCCTCGGCTTCGAATGTAAGACTGTTTTTTTCATCTATTAAAAACTCGCCCGGTCCACCCCTTGTCGTGCTGATGACCGCAGTACCGCTGGCCATGGCCTCTAAGTGCGTCAAGCCGAAAGGCTCTTCCCAGATAGAAGGAAACACGAATATGTCGTTTGCGCGATACAGTTCAGGCAGTTCTTCCCGGGCGACTTGCCCGAGGAACTCGACATGATCCAAAAGTTTTTTATCTTCGACCAGACGATGTAAACGCTTCTCATAATCCGGCAACCCTGCACCGGCGATGCTCAATTTGAAACGCCTGCCGGATGCAGCCAGAATCGCCGCAGCCTCAATCACGGTATGGACGCCCTTGTACTCGTGCAATTGCCCGACATACAACAGGCGCGCCGGTTTATGCAAAAGCCCCGGCTTGGCCTTGGGAACAAAGTGTGATGTGTCCACGCCCTGATAGATGACTTCACAGTCCATAAGCGCACCGGCGGCCAGAATATTGCTCTTCAGGGTTTTACTGATGGCGGTGGATCTTGGAATCTCCAGCCCTCGAAAAACAGTGGTCTTTGCCAGAGTGCGCTCAATCAATACACTGGCGATTTTTTTCAAAGAGGGCTCAAAGCCTGTCGGCGCATAGGCCAAAAGGTTGTCGTCATTCAAAGTGAGCGCATAGGGCAAACCGCTGTCGATAACGGCTTTAAGCGATCCAAGGGATAGACGCCGCAGACTCCAGAAAAACACGATGTCGGGCTTAATGCGCTTTAGCAAACGGGCAGTAACCCGCTCGTTGCAAAAATGAACGGCGACATGTCTTGCCCTTGCGCGACGGGGCTTTTTGCCGAATGGCAAATACAAGAGCAGGTCGCGAACAACTTTTTCACCATGACGACCCGGCGCAACTTCGCTGTTCGAAATCTCCTGCCGACCCTTAACCACGCTCTGCACATAAACTTCGTGGCCCTGACGCACAAACTCGCCTGCCACCTGTTCACACAGAATTTCGTAACCGCCGAGGACTTCGGGCGGGTAAAGGTTGCTTATGATAAGTATCTTCATTCTGCCCCCGCAGAGTTTTTCATCTTTTTCTTTATCGGCTTCAACATCAAGCTGTGTATGTCCGTGATCGCTTTTACGTTCTCGGGCAGCTCGCGGTTGGACATTATCATCGCCATGGAAGATGGTGCCTCGGGCCGGAAGCCGTGCATCCCGGCGATGGATTTTCGTCCCATGAAGCTGGGAACGATCAGTTCTTTTTCGTTCATAATGAAGAGTGTCTCGCCGTATTTTTTGTCGGGAAAATACGCTCCGTAATCCTCAAGCTCTTTGCGCGTAAGGATCTGCCCGTAATCCTTGGATTCCAAAAGACCGTTTATCGCTGCGCGGGCGTCCTGATTCATAAACCAGAAACGGGCCATGGTCGAGTCGTACACGGCTGCATAGTCGCGCCCGAAGCGCAAGCCCAGAGCATCTACATCTTTCCATAAATTGTGACTGCCCCTGGTATTGGCCATGCCGTGATCCGAGAACACGTAAATATCGAAATAGCGATAATTCTTTTTGACGGAGGCAAAAAGCTTTTCTAGGCGTTTTTTATAAAGCTCTATCTGCGCCAGCGACCTATCCGAACCCGCGCCGTAGACATGCAGGATGCCGTCCAGCGCGGCGTTGTAATAAAAGGCCCAGTCTATATCGCCGCCGTCAACCGCCTTCATTACCGAGTCGAAATTGTCATCTTCGCTCTTGCGCCAGTCCGAGACGTGGTAATCGATGCCGGACAACTCTGCGGCAGTAAAGATATTATCACCGTGTATTATGCCGTCGGGAGCGAAAATATCGCGCTTCTCGCAGTAGTCGAACATGCGTATGTACTTGAAAGGCATGTTGTAGATTTGAAAATATCCCGTATAGCCCAGCGCTTTTTTTAGCACTTGAGAAAGCTTGTTGCGAATACGGGCACGCGACGCGAAAAACTCCGGCAATACCCCCAGGGGAGCCAATAGCTTGAAGGGCGAGTTTTCGGGGTCGTAGTAATAGAAAGAGAAATGCCCGTGTTCTGCTGGCTTGCGGCCAGTCAAAATTGAAGGAACCGCCGTACTGCTGTAGCCCAAGACCGATTCGAGTTTGCGCCTGTGGGGAAGCTCCTTATCGAAAAAGGAAACCGGCTTTAAAATATCCCAACCGAAGGCATCGATAAAGATGAACAATGAAAGCTTCTTGTTTTTTGCCATATCAATTCACCTCCTGCCACAACTGTATAAGACGCATCTCGGCCAGTTGCCCGTAACGCTGCAAATGACTTGCTTCAAGGCTTTCAGGCTCGGGCATGAAAAGCAGGCGGGAAAGCATGGCCGCCTTACGCTCGTTCACCTCTCCGTACAGCAGCAAAGGCGCTGCCGCCCTGACGCGCATCTGTGGATGTATCGTATAGGCTTTGATTTCTCCAACACTCGGCAGACTGCCCGAATGCCGGGCGGTCTTGTATACGTTCAACAATCCACGGGCGCTCAAAACAGATTCATTCATCATCTTCAGCGCGTAATCCTGCCAGCCGCTGACATTCAAGGTGCTCTGCAAAAACCAAAGCTGGGCGCTCTCAAGAATCACCAAGCTGTTTTCCCAGAATGCGAGCAATTGCTTATGTCTTTTTCGCATAAACTTCGGATGCAGCCTGAAGTCGTGCGCTTCGGCATATGCAGCCTTAAGCTCCTTGAACATCAAGGGCTGGGCTAACTCAAGCTTTTCAAAGCGGACCAGCCTCTCGCGGTAGCTGTAATGATAAAGGCCATAGCGCAAAAGGACAGCATCGCCAGCAGCCAATAACGCTTTGTATATATTTCTGGTGACAAAATCGAGGTCTTCGGCATTCAAAGATTTTTGGCTGTCCGAATGATTATCCAATCTTTCTCTTGCCAGAAGCATACCCACGCCACGATTCATCAAGAGGCGCTGCCCTTCGTCATAGGGAATATCCGAGCCTCTATAATCGGACATTATATCAAGATAGCGCGGCGCTCCGTAAAGCACCATGTTCCCGCGTCTCAACTCGTACCACTCTATTCTGAAGCAAGCTTTCTCAAGCTTGGCACTTGATACGGGCTCGATATCGACATCGATTCCCATAGCCGCCGCAGATTCCTCCCCAATGGCTCGCACTTGCGCTTTCAAGGACTGAGGTAAACGCGGGAGATCGGATTTGAAGACGGCGTAAAGGTCGTAGTCGTTATATGGCAGGGACTTTTTGCCTTTTTGCAAAATGCCGCCTTCCCTTCTGCCATAACCTCCGCCTAAAATAACCACCTCCGGCGCAGGCTTAATCGCCTTGAGCTTTTCAACTATCAAAGCGAAATCAGCATCCAGACGTTCTTCGAATTCAGGATTGCGCTCCGGGGTATATTTGCCTTTGGTCGGAGTTGAGATATCCGGCGGATTGTTGCGTCCGGGACTCGTAGCCTCAAGCGCCCCCTGCTGCAAGCCCCTGCTACGCCCAAGCTTCTGAGAGATTCTCAGGGCCGGGGATTTCAAGGCTTCAATTGCTCTGCCGTTTTTGATGGCATGCTTCAAGTCGCGCAGGCTCTCGACTATCGTCGGCAAGACGACCTGCCTTGCAAGTGAAAGCTCCGAGCGCTTGAGCGAATATATGCAAGCATCGGCGCGGCCTTCTCCGTAATGACGCTTGTAGCTCTGCTTGAATGTGTAGTTGTGGGAATGCGTGACGGCAGAATCCGGAACGTATACGATTTCACCGCCCGATTTTCTGGCCCTGTAGGTCCAGTCTATGTCTTCAGAATATTGCAGGCCATCATCGAAAGCCTGCCGTTCCCAAAAGCTGCGCCTGATAACACTTGCCGCCATAGAGAAGAAATGCCGCCAGCGAGCATGTTCGCTGCCATCTCCAAAAGCCCGCTCGTTATCCCTGTCGAACAGAAATTCCGTGTCCGCCCTTGATATCTGGCGCGAGAAACAGGCGGCGACGTTTTCGCTTTTACCGGCAGCTTCCAACAGATTCAAAAGCCACAGGTTCCCGACCGGAACGGCATCGGCGTTCAAAAACGTCACCAACTCATCGTCGCATAAATTCATTCCGAAATTGAGAACGCGGCCAGGAATGTATTCGCTGGGCCGGATATGAAAGACTTCGCCACCCAATTCCTTTATCGTCTCCAAGGTGCCGTCGCTGGAACCGGAATCGATATGGATGAGCCTGAAGGAAACTCCCTGCTGCTGCAACAAGGCGGTCATGGTCTGCCGCACGAGTTCGGGAGAATCGTTGAATGAACGCATTATTATCGATGTCTTAAGCATAGCCCTCAACCAAATTAAATTCTTTTTACTTTGTATGCCATTGTTCGACACGGGTCAACATGGCAATTCACAAACACCTAATTTGCACTAATGTTTATTTTATTTGCCTTAATTAAGTATATATTATACGATATTATCGTTAAATATGCGAGGATTTATGTCGCATTTAACGGATTCACAGAATTGACAAACAAGGGGGAGCAGAAGCTCAAGCAACATGCGAGTGCTTATAGCCGAAGACGACAATGTGATGCGCAGAATCCTGGAGGTTTCTCTGCCCAAATGGGGGCATGAGTGCGTTTCCGCATCCGATGGCGTTGAAGCCTGGCGAGTTTTCCAGGAGCAGGATTTTGATTTAGTCGTGACAGACTGGATGATGCCGGGCATGAACGGCATAGAGCTATGCCAGAAAATCAAGGGTACAGCCGCCAAGCGCTACACCTACGTTATTATTTTGACCTCTTTGGACAGCAAAGACCATCTGGCACACGGCATAGAAGAAGGTGCCGACGATTACATAGAAAAGCCGTTCGAGCCTTCCGAGTTGAAAGCCAGACTCAAAGCCGGACAGCGTATCGTCGATTTGGAACGCACCCTGGCTGCCTCCAACAAAAAGATGAAAGACGAGCTTGTAAAGGCAGCAAGCACCATAGACGGACTGCTTCCGGTTCAAAACAAAAAAATCAACAATGTCAGCGTACACTGGCACTTCCAACCTTGGGTTTATGTTGGAGGAGATTTATTCAACGTCTTCAAACTCGACGACGACCATTCAGCCTTTTACATGCTCGATGTCTCCGGACATGGAATTTCAGCCGCATTGCTGGCGGTATCTCTGAGTCATCTGCTACGTCCCCACAGAGAGTTGGGCGGTATCCTGAAAACCGTGGATGAACACGGAAACGAAACCATCGTCCAGCCAGCACAGATTGCAAAATCTTTGAACAACCGCTTCCAGATGGATCAGGAAACGGAAATGTATTTCAGCTTCATCTATGGAATCGTCAATCATCCCAGAATGGAAATGCGCTGGATCCGTGCCGGACATCCCCGCCCCTTCCTTATGAGAAAGGATCAGACAGAAACACTTGTAAACGACAATCCTCCCATAGGGCTTATAGAAGATACCGAATTTACCGACAGTGTCGAAAAACTTGAACGTGGCGACAAGATAGCGATTTATTCCGATGGAATAATAGAAGCCAGCAGCAGAGACGGTCAGCAGTTCGGAATGGAAGGCTTGCAGGCATCAATACAATCCCAAGGAGTATTCCCGGCAAAATCTGTTATGGAAAACATACTCAAAAATTTCGAGGATTTCAGAGGCCGAACAGAGCAGGAAGACGATATAAGTCTTCTATTGCTGGGCATAGAGTAAAAACCGAAGAACCGCACAGCCCGGTCGCGTCATCTGACCGGACCTTCTCCATCCTTTTTCAACAATTTGTAGAACTCCCACGCCTTCCCAATCGCTCCACCAAGGCTGCATTCTATCTGGTATAAAGGCTTTTCACTGTTAGACCAGTTTTTCTTCCAGTCCGAGCCCTCCCCACCCATAACGATTCGCCTGACTCCATTTGCATGAGATTCTAAAAGCATATTGTAAAAATTCAACATACCGAATCCATAGCTTTTATATTGCCTGTCATAGGTGGTCAGTGAGCCGAAACACTCGTTGTCACCCTTCAAATATACAAGACCGGCAACAAATTTATCTGCAACTTCCACAAAACATAAATTAAGCAAGCCAGCCTCACCCCAGGCTTCCGCAGCAGATCTAAAATATCCACTCAGTCTTCCGGCCGGAATTCCGTTCTCTACGGCTTCTTCACACTGCCATGATTTTTCTCGCAGTGCCTCAAACTCTTTCCACAAGATCGAGACCTCGGGATCCTTTAAAGACTTGCCGAGAGAAACTCTATAGCTGGCAGGTTCCCCGAAATCGCGCTCGATTTTTCGCGGGGATTTCCTTGTAATGCTCTTGA
Organism: uncultured Myxococcales bacterium; assembly: GCA_964437525.1. GTDB lineage: Bacteria > Myxococcota_A > SURF-8 > SURF-8 > SURF-8 > JAKQSH01. The sequence continues at coordinate 10,627 of CAYTHG010000118.1, forward strand.
TAGTCTTTTTGCTTATATTTCCAAGATACTCCGATAATTCTTCAGGCAACTCGATTATCTGATC
>CAYTHG010000119.1:0-10685 GCA_964437525.1 uncultured Myxococcales bacterium
CTGTTTTCCAGCATGTGAATATCGAAAATTCCGGTGGAGTAAACGTCGAAATTTTCGATATTCACATGCTGGAAAACAGTTCAGCAGACTTTTCCATTCTCGGGATTCCCGAAATACTGGAAAACAGCAACTATCTGCTGACACCGGGAAAAGATTTGAATCTGCAAATCGAGTACGCACCGGAAGCTGCCGATGGCGGAGAAGACACGGGTAGAGTCGTCATACTGAGCGGCTCCATGGATTCACCGGAAATCCAGGTTCCTGTCAGCGGAATGTCCTGCGAACCGGAAATAGAAGCAGAACCTTCTTTCCTCCAATACAGTGTGATGGGTGAAGGCACTTCCGAGACTCAATGCACAATGATTTCCAATCTGGGCTGTATGCCACTGGAAATCACATCTATAGACATGGTAGATGACGGCCTGGGAGCATTTACCTGGAGCAGCCTGCCAACTTCTCCTGCAACTCTGACAGAAGGCGATACTATAGAGTTGTGCGTGAAATACGAACCCGACTACGACAACAAAAGCACCGGAAACGTCCAGTTGATAAGCAACGATACCGATGAACCTTTCTTCGACATACCTTTAACAGGCAATTCATTACCGATATCGGGAGAACCGGCAGCTATCGGGCATTTTCTGAATGTCATCAATGCACAGCCGATTCCTAATATTTACTGGGAAATGCAGGAAGGCAGTCAGGTCATCGCCACCTCCGAAGTCGCCGATTCAGGCGGACACGCAACCTTGAACGGCACTTATCCTGTCAAAACCTACACGGCGCACACACCGAGCGGACAGGGCGATCTGGACGGCTATATCTGCCCCGACATAGACTTCGACCTTATTCCCAACGGAACCGCGCATGTGTTTTTCTCCTGTCAGCCTCCCCTGCTCGATGGCGCACTGCGTATCGTCTTACGCTGGGACAATTGGCAGCAGGGCGGAGCGGACATGGACGCTCATTTGTACATGCCGGACGGCGGGCACGTTTACTACGGACATGAAACACACGGCGACTCCCAACTCGACCATGACGGTGGCGTGCAGGGATTCTTACCGGAGCCCTCTCCCGAGACCACGACCATCAACTCATACATTTCCGGCACCTATTGCTACTCGATCCATGACTTTAGCTACGCAAGCGGTCCTTGGCACGGCATAAACGCCTATGTGGAGATTTTCGACAACAACGGCCTGTACGACACCATAGTTGGCCCAGCACAAAATGCTGGCGGAGGCTGGTGGCATGTATTCCAAGTTGACGGAGACACCGGAGCGATCACCATCATCGATCAGCTCGACACAGCCGAGCCTTCATGCCCTTAGTGAAATGAGTAACTGAGGATATCTAAACGCAAATCCTGTTGCGGCCGGACTTTTTGGCTTTGTATAAAGCCTTGTCGGCCGCAACGATGACTTGCTTGGGAGTTTTGTTTTTGCCGCCGCGTTCGGCCACACCGAAGCTGACAGTAACCGAAACCGTGCCTTTTTTGCCGCGCTTGCTCTTCTTTTGATGCAAGGTCAAGCGGGCATCTGCTATGGCCTGACGAACATCTTCAAGGCTTTCGGCGGCATCCTTGACACCGTAACCGCTGCAAACAATAGTGAATTCCTCACCGCCGTAGCGATAAGCCTTGCCGACGCCGTTGTCCTTGAGAATGGATGATACCAAGCGCAGCACGTCGTCTCCGGCATCATGCCCGTAATTGTCGTTGAACTTTTTGAAATGATCCACATCTGCCATGGCCAGCGAATAAGTGCCGCCAAGCTTCGCCAGCTTCTCTTCCAAAGCTCGACGCCCCGGCAGGCCGGTCAATTCGTCCTGAAACGCCCTGCCCCAACTGAGACGGAAGACGCACCATAACAGGCTGACCCCGGCGGTAACTATACAAGCCGCCGAGAAAACATCTTTATCGAATATTTTTTGAGATCTAAAACCGTCAAAAGCCAAAAGAGCAAGCATAATCAAAACGGCAAAGGCAGGCGCCAGCACCGGATATTCCGTACCGCGCAGGCGCATCAGCATTACAATGCAGACTGCGACTAAAAGCAGCGTCAGATATGAACTTCCCATATACGGCGCGTTTGCAAATATCCAGTCGAGCTTATCAGGAACAAAAGCAGCCAGACCGGAAATCTTTTTCCCTGCAAATACAATAGCCAGAAGCGGCGCAAAAGCGATGGCGATTCGCAGTAGCCCAAAGCGGTTTATAAGCCCGCGCTCTCTCAAATACGTCAAAACGAGCGCCTGCACTGCAAACACAGGAACCAGCAAGCTCTCGGCGTATGCGCCGGACTTCACTACCCCTCCGCCATCTATAATAAAATATCCCGCCAGCATCAAGGCCAAAAGGACGATTCGCGTCTGGTTGAAGAGCAATGCAGGCAAGGTCGGCAAAAACAAAAACACCAGCGGCAGTATCTTCAAAACAGGCAAACCCGTTGCTCGCCTGAAGTCCCCGCACCAATCCAGTATTTCACCTCCCAACAAACCTGAGAGAAGAAACGGCATAGCCAGAAGAATCAACGGAAATATGAAGCGCTTAATCATTTACAGACCCGAAACAGTTCGATTTAGAATAAACGCCTGCCATTGTTTTTTTTCAAAAGAGGCTGGCGTGCTTCGCTATATACAATATAATAGGAGGCGGTTTTTTCCAATTGAATCATTTCGAGTTGATGCACTTTCGATAGATTGCAAATCGCTTGATGGAGCATAATATGTATGAAATAAAGGCTAAAACACAAGAATGAGTATCTTGAATAAGACGAACATTATTTTATCCGTAGCTTTACTCTACCTCTGCCTGCTGCTGCCGCTCAACGCCTGCAACAGCGATTCAGGCAATGACACAATATTACCCGATGGCGATTCGGATCTCGATACAAACGAAACCGGCGAGCTGGACGAAGCGGAGCAAGAGCCAGACAGCGAGGATTCTCTACAAGGTGACAGCGACTTGGAAGCTGAAGACAACACAGAAGCCGACCTGGATGCAGAAATTCACGATGCAGACATAAACTGGGTAGGCATTCCAGCGGGTTCTTACGAAATGGGCTGCTCAATAAACGACGAGGATTGCCAGCCGGAAGAATATCCAAGACATCCTGTCACCATCAGCCCTTTCGAAATCAGCGAGACGGAAATCACGCAGGCGCAATACGAAAGCGTCATGCAGGATAACCCGTCGTTTTTCCCGGATTGCCAGGACTGCCCGGCAGAAGGCGTCGATTTCGATCAGGCAACGGAGTTCTGCGAAAAAGTCGGCGGACGCCTGCCTTCTGAAAGCGAATGGGAATACGCCGCCCGCGCCGGAGCGACAACCCGCTATTACTGCGGAGACGAGTGGGCCTGTCTGTACGATATCGCCTGGGTTGCCATCAATTCCGATGGCATAACTCATCCGGTGGCACAACTGCCACCCAACGATTTCGGCTTATATGACATGCTCGGTAACGTCTGGGAATGGTGCGCCGATTGCCGCCACGACAACTTTATCGGAGCCCCGCAGGACAACGGAATCTGGGGCGAAGAAGGCGGCGGCGACTGCTACCACCACATCATCAAGGGCGGCTCATTCAACGATTATTACGACTGGGTCAGGCTGTCGAGCCGCGATCATCACTTCATCGGGCATTCGGGCGACTACGTCGGTTTCCGTTGCGCCAGATAAGCGGCCCCAATCATTCGCCCAATATTTCTATTTCATAGCTTTCAACTTCGACAGCAGGCAGCCTTTCAAGATCTTCATCCAGCGGATAGGCAACAACGCCGGAAGCCTCAAAGGGATAAGGCTCTTCGAACAGGTAAGCACTGACACCAGCCTTGGATTCGGGAAGCACAAACATCAAACGCTCGCGCCAGTTGTGGCGGTCGGCGGCATAAACCAGCTTGAAATAATCCTCGACGATTTCCACTTCATTGCCAGAGCGCCATTCGGCTCTCATCAAAGAGGCAAGGCTGGTCGCCAGATTTTTGGGGCGTATGCGCACATCCAGAGTCATCTCGTCGCCACCTGCAAGCTTGACCTTACGGCGATAGATTGGCAGATCGGCATACTGACAGGATGAGAGATTGACGGCATACTCCAAGCCGCCCTTCTCTATCGTCATGGCCCAGCGGTTTTTTTCCATCCCGATTGAATCCTCATCCAGCACAAAACCCGCCGGATGCAATATCCCGTCGGCTCCGCTGTAGCCTTCGACATACCACGACACGCTGCCCGTGACACCTTCGCCCGCAAGGTCTTGTTTGAAACGGAAACGGTAGTAAGTCTTGCCGCTTTCGGATGTACTGACTTCTCTTTCCCATTCGGCAGGAGCGCTTGGTAAAAGGCTTTGCGCATCGGGACCGAATAGGATTTCGTCGAATATCCCCGCCTGCGGCAAGTCGCCTGCAAGCGGCAGCTCGATCTTTCCGGCTAAGGGCTTGATATAAGTCAGTAGCTCGTACTCATCGAAAACATCTCTGTACATCTCGAAACGCCCGCACAACTCGGCATCAGACGAGACCGTTAAAATAAAGGCATCTGCGGCTGGCTGGGCACCTTTTCGTAAAAATGGCCTAGCCTGCTTGAACCACAATTTGCGCTCGGCATCAAGCTTGAATTCCATATCAAGTACAAGCTCGTCCTCTAGGTACCCTTGCAGATCAAGCGGAAACGTCGAGGCCACATCCTGTACCACGGACGCAAGCTGAATATATTCGCCGTCGCTCATTACGACAGCAGGAGGTCTTAAAAGCGTCGATGCGCAAGTGCGCGTCACGTCTATGCTTGCGCCATCAGCATCGATTATGGCAACTTCCGACAATACGCCGTCCGGCGGACTGACAACACTGACATCTCCGATTTGCGAATTGACCAGCAGCCTGTCATCGCCCAGAATCTGCGGAAGTCCCGAAAATACCACCCCGCTTACAGTCTCATCCAGAAAGGCAGGCGTGATCGCGATGGCCATGGCCGTTTTGGAAGGCTCGTAGAACTGGAAGTAAAAACGCTCCTCGAAAGCACGAGGAGTCCAAAAGCTGGCCCACACTTCACGCAAGGCATCTTCTATCAGACGCGGGCCAAGAGCATCATCGTCACAGACAGACCCGGAATAGGCAGACTCAAACGAATCGGCCAGACAAGCCGACTCGCTCTCATAGAGTCCCGCCCCCGAGAACAGAGGGGCATCTTCGATATTGGAAGACGAGCGGAATCGCAGCATGACATCTTTTGCGCCGAACACATCCGGAATGCGCTCATCCAAACGATTGAAAAGCTTCTGCGATATGTGCGAATCGGATTTCATGTTGTCGCTCAAGTCTTCAAGCACTTTGTGCCGCAGTGACATATCGGAGAGAAAGCCCTCCTCAGCAGTCCAGTATTCGACGTACTCCGAATATGACAGATCAACAGCCTGACCATCGATTTCCGTCTTTATGAAATTGTGCTGCATGAATTCGTCGTAGTAGCCAAAGGGAATCAAAAGCCCGGCCACCATGAATTCTTTATCTATCGCGGAATCAAGGATAGCAAGGTTTGCGCCCTTACCGCCGAAACGTGTAAAAGCCTGATCGCGCTGAGAAGCTTCAGCCACAGGGACTTCCGAGATATCGGACAACTCCATGTACTCATAATCGGGCAGGGCCACATCTTCGAGTGCTGGACGATTTGCCTGCCAGAAAGCTTCGGCATCGGCAAGTGTGATATCGTCGCTAAAGCGAAGACCGCTTGCATCCGCCTCCAGCCTGACAAGCTTGCCCTCATATTCAGCAAGGGTTTGCCGTAAATCGCGCAGGTAGCAATTAGGCGTGCCACGCATGGAGGCCAGCACGTTTATGTGGCTCAAGGCGTTCTGGCGCGAGCCCGTAATAATCGCCGCTGTCACGCCCTGAATATCACGCGGCGCGTTGTCTATTGCAACAATATCCTGCCAGCCATAAGCGCCGTTCTCGCCAGCCTCTGCAAAAGTGGCTTCGTCGTAGATGCGCATGTAACCGTAGGCTGTACCGGCCTTGTAAATTTCATAATCGAGCGGAACGCCGCAATCCCATAGCAGAAGGCCGGCATTGTTTTCAGAATTGTAATCGTCTTCGTCGGCATTGCTTAAAGGCACGTATAACGGAGCCTGACCGGGAACGGCTACAGCCAGAGCTTTTTGGATAGCCGCAAGTTCCGATATATCGAGGGCTGGGTAATCCTGCCTGTTCTGGTAAATGCTGAATCCATAACGCAGCGAATGACAATCCTCGACAAAGCGCACCAGCGTTCCGGCATAGTAGCTCCTCGCCTGCGGGTCAAGCGTGATGCGGTCATATTCTTCGGGAGTCAGGCCGGAATACATCTCTGGAAAAGCCTGCTGCAAGAAATCGTAATGCAAGAGAAACTCGTTTACATTCTGAAACACCAAGGGCAAATCGGCGTCAGGCGAGGCAGGCAGAATGAATTTCCCTATGCGCTCTATGGCAGGATTGAACTCCTCTGCCAGCGACAATTCGTCGAACTGCTCGTCGCTTTCAAGCCCGGTATAACAGGCTGTAAAGCCAAGCGACTCCGTTGCATAAGGACAGGGATCATCCTGCGGCTGCCCTTCCGACTCCGCCAAGTCTTCACCGTCTCCATCTTCAAGACACAGATAATCGCATTCCTTGCTATGACAGGCGCAAACAAGAATAGGCAGCAAGATCGTTATGGCTATATATGAAATGCATCTCTGCATCAAAAGTTCCTTGAATACTTTAAATACTGATTTTTCATTTTACGCGCCGCCAGCCTCAAATGCAATGCGAGTATTCCTGGTGCAACAATTTGTCTATGTTTGCGCTTGGTGGTATATAGCTAATGGCTATTGTCACCGATTTTCAAAAAGGAGAAACCATGCCGAAGATGTCTGAAAATATGCGCACTAAAGATCTTCTGGGATTTCTGGATACTGGTATAACCGCCAACCACGCGGTGGTCGAGATAGTATCAAGGCTCAAGAAAGCAGGTTTTACTGAACTTGACGAAACCAAAGCCTGGAAACCCACAAAGGGTAAGAACTATTATGTGGTGCGCGGCGGATCTTCGGTAATCGCTTTCAGGCTCGGCAAAAACGCACCGGCAGACAAAGGTTTCCGCATCATCGGCGCACATACGGACGTGCCCGGCCTGCGCGTCAAACCCAACGGCGCTTATACAAAAGAAGGCTACAAGCTCTTGGGCGTCGAGGTCTACGGCGGTCCCATTCTGGCTTCGTGGATGGATCGCGACCTGACCTTGGCCGGTAAAGTTTTTATAAAAGGCGCAAAGGGCGCGTTGCCTGTAGCCAGACTCGTAAATTTTGAAAAGCCCATCTGCCGCATCCCGCAGGTGGCTATTCATTTGAACCGCACCGTCAACAGTGAAGGCTTGAAACTCAACCAGCAAAATCACCTGCCGCCACTGGTGGGCATGGACGACGGCAAGCCTTTCGATATGGAGTTTCTGACAAAAGAAATCGCCAAAAAGCTCAAGGTCAAAGCTGCCGAGATCGTGGACTTCACACTTGAGGTAGTGGATACGCAAAAGGCCGTCACCGGCGGATTCGACAACGAATTCTACTTTGCCGGGCGCATCGACAACTTAGGCGGCAGCTATACCAGCCTGTCGGCTATGCTGGAGGCCCCCGCCACTTCGCAAAAGAATCAAGTCATGGTGCTGTTCGACAACGAAGAAATCGGATCGTCAACGCTCAACGGCGCTGCCTCGAACTTCCTCGACAGTGTGCTTGAGCGCATAGCCGGAGGACGCGAGCAATATCTGCGGGCGCTGGCCTCGACCATAATGATTTCCAACGACGGAGCCCATGCCGTTCACCCCAACTACGCGGAAATGCACGAGCCGCGCCACAAGCCGCTTTTGAACAAAGGTCCGGTCTTGAAGATCAACTCCAAAGAGCGCTATGTCACGCACAGTATAGGCGCGCCCTATTTCATCGACCTCTGCAAAAGCAAGGGCATTTCCATGCAGAAGATCGTGGTGCGCTCCGACATGCCTTGCGGTTCGACCATCGGACCCATCGTCTCCTCGCGCCTCGGCATAGACGGACTGGATGTCGGCCTGCCGATGCTGTCCATGCATTCCATCAGGGAAACAGGCGGCGTGAAAGATACGGAGCTGATGATACAGGCGCTAAAGGCGCATTTGAGCTAGTAAAAACGATAAGTAATTCTAAAAAGCTCGCCATACGGCGGGCTTTTTTATTACTGACGAAGTCAATCTCTAACAAAATACGGTGGATAAAACGATGTCACAGCCGCGCAGGCGGGTGTCTATCTTGTCAATATCATTCTGGATCCCCACCTTCGCGGGAATGACAGAATCAAAGCGACAACTAAGCTTTATTGCAGAAGTATTCCAGGCAGATATTCAGGGCTTTGACGGACAACTCGATATCCATTGAGCCTGTCGTGTTTTTGTCCTTATCAGGCAAAGACGCGAGGGTTTCCGGCAGTTGCGGAACATGTATGAAACCGTAGGAGGTCGGCATCTTATTTTCCGCTATGTGGCGCAAAGCCGCGTACATCAAGGCGTTACAGACATAAGAGCCTGCGGAATCCGAGAAGGTTGCGGGAATGCCGTTTTGATTGATGCGCTCAAGCAGATCTTGAGAGTTCTTGAACACGCTGAGATATTCTGCTGGCGCTCCGGGCTCAAGCTCCCCGACTTGTGGCGAAAAACCGTCGTTGTCGCGAATTTCCCCCTCGCAGCGGTTCTTAGCCAGACGTTCTAAATTGATGCAAGGTCTGTTAGAAACTCCGAAGGACAGGACCAGCTCGGGGCGATGTTCATCAAGCAGCGCCTTTATCTGCAAGGGCGCGCTTTTAAATGTGACAGGCAGGACGCGGGAAACGATTTCAAAACCTTCGATGCAAATTCCCATTGCCCGTTTGGCGATCAGGGCCGAAGGATTCACGGCGCTGTCACCGAAAGGCTCGAAACCTGTTATGAGAACTTTCTTCATGTGCGCTTATATCAGTGTCCCCGCTCGTACCACTTCTTGGCAGCTTTTTTCTTTTCGTTCCACTCGCTGCTCAATCTTACTTTCAAAAATTCTTCATAAAGGCTGTCGAAAAGCTGCAAGCCGGTTTCAAGCAGGTGCATACGCTCGTAAAATACCGCATCTTTTTCGGAGGCTTCGTCGGTCAGATCGTCACGTTCTATCTGCACCTTGGGCGATTTGAAAGACGAGAAATGGAACTGCTCGGCTTTCAAGGTCATCTTCCATTCTTCTTCATCGCGCTCTATGTGCAAAGTTGCCTCGGAAATCTGCTTGCCCATGCGCAATGCAGACCTCACTTCGTCGAACTGCGCCTGCGGCCCGCTGTAGATGATCTTCTGTTCACTGTCACCATCCACGCCGACCAGTATCAGACGGTTGTTGACGTAAGACACAAAGGGCTGACCCTCAAAAGCCGGGCCGGGCTGGGTTACAACATAATCAGAGGCGGTCACGATGGACTGATGCGTCAACCACAGGAGGAAATCACAGCCCAGCCACTTGTTGTCCTTTATCATATCGACAACGCTGTCGGACGTCGACTCATTGTATTGCTCAAGGCGCGAATGGTGCTTGGGATCAAGTACACTGGCGGCGCGAGCGTAAGGATGAATTGCCTCCATTCCCAACTGCTCGAAAGTCTCGCGGAAAAGCCCATCGAATTCATCGAGCTGTGTGGAAGTCAGGCTGGTGACGGTCAGAATGTTTTTCGCGGTATTCCAAAGCGCGTCAACGACGGTCGGCACCGGCAGAGTTTTACCCAAAAGATCCTGATGGGCCAATTCTTTCAGGTCGGCCTTGCGGTCCTTCGGCACCCACTGAAAATCGGGATGCTCGGCCAGCCATTGGCGGCACTTATGCTCGTAAGTGTGCTTCAAAACCGAGGCGGGCACCTTGCGTTGATCGATGCGCATAGCAAAAACGATATAAGGCTTTCTCAAAACCGTTCCGGCATTGAAGAAGCTCGAATCGTTAATATCGTCGATACTGACCCAACCCACGGATTTTTCGGTGTTCGAGTCGGCAATGCTTATAAAGCCGCGTTTTTGAATACTCTCCAAAGCCCAGTCTTCAAGCTTCTCTTTCGGTACGGGACCGGTGATTTTGAACTGGCAGCAGCTTACGGTGTTTCTCAAAATTCCCATTTATCCATCCTCAATAACAAGGCGAAACACGCCCTTTAACAACTGATCGCAAAACGAATAAACTACCTTAGCCGGAATGCATAGGAATGCCAAACAATCATTTAATGCATATATGCTCAGGTTATATGAGCCCTTCTATCTGGAAGATGAGATCGACTGCGGCTTGAACTTAACTGGCCTACAATACTGGCAAAATCGAAACAATATTGTTGACACAAAGCGTCAATTTCTGTAGCTTCTACATCGACATTCCGGTTCTTTTAAACCATATTTTATGAAGTAGAGGAAGTAGAATGCAGGAAACATCCAAGCATTTGTTCAAGAGTCTTTTCGAACCAGAAAGCATTGCTCTTTTCGGAGCATCCGACACCCCGATCAAGTGGGGATTTACCGTTCTCTTACACATATTGCAGGGCGGCTATAAAGGCAGAATTCACCTGATAAACCCCAAGCGCGATTGCGTAATGGGCTTGCCTTGTCATAAAAGTCTGACCGAAGTTGAAGAAGTGCCCGATCTGGCCGTGCTGGT
>CAYTHG010000120.1:0-10600 GCA_964437525.1 uncultured Myxococcales bacterium
AATTGAAATACTCCGTTCTCTCAGGTTGCATTATTGACAAAGCTTTCTGCTGAAGGCATTATTGTTTCCAAATTCGAAGGAGGAAAGATAATGCCGAGAATCTCGTGGAGCGTGTTGTTCGTCTTGTTGCTTTTTCTTGCAAGCACTTTGTCCTCGTGTAATCCCAAGCAGGAACAGATGAATGCTTTCAAAGATACTCTTGAGATTTATCACCGCTATATAAAACATAAAGAGGTCGATCAGGCCGTCGTCGTAGTCGATCCTGATCTGCGTATCCAGTTCTTCAAAGAAGTGGATAAAATGTCCAAGTCCGGCGATATTGTGGACTTCAGAATCAGAACCGTCGTTATGAACGAAGATAAAGACGAGGCCGAAGTGCTGCTTATCCGCCAGATGTACGATTCATCCCTGGTTCTAAGAGAAGTGGAAATCAACCAGAAATGGGAAAAGCTCGAAGGTGGCTGGATGCTCGTCAACGATGAATTCTGATTGACTCCACTTGCGTTCTTCTAGTCTTTAGAAGGGAATGTCATCTTCTTCGTTGAATGAAGGAGGTGCATCGGTGTCGCTTGGTGCCGGAGGTTTGCTGTCATAAGCAGATCCGCCGCCGCTGCTGCTCTTCGGGTCCAGGAACTGGAAATTCCTTACAACAATCTCTGTAGAATAACGGTCGCCGCCGTCTTTGGCCTGCCATTTGCGGGTTTGCAGACGACCTTCGAGGTATACCGAACTGCCTTTTTTAAGGTAGTTGTTCGCTGTCTCGCCCTGCTTGCCCCAGATGACGATATTGTGCCATTCCGTGCGTTCCTGTCTGTCGTCTCCGGTTCCCCATGATTCGCTGGTGGCAATACTGAAATTGCATACCGGTTGTCCGCTGGGGGTGTAACGCAATTCGGGGTCTTTTCCCAGTCTGCCTATCAACATTACTCTGTTGAGATTACCTGCCATTTTCACTCTCCGCGATTAAGTTAAAAAAATCGGCGCCGGCGCATTCGCACCGGCGCCGATTAGGTTCGAGGTGCCGATTCTTAGCCGGGAGGCCAGCCAAATATTTTGCCTGCCATGATGTGCATGTGAACGTGAAATACCACCTGGCCTGCATCTTTGTTGGTGTTTATCACCGAACGATAACCGCCTTCGGCAAAGCCGAGTTTTTTAGCGGTTTCCGCTGCGGCTACAAACAACCTCCCAAGTACGGCTTGGTTTTCTTCGGTAGCATCGTTCATGGTGGCGATGTGTTCCTTTGGAATTGCAAGGTAATGGTGAGGTGTGGCAGGACTGATGTCCTTGAATACCAGTGTGTACTGGTCTTCATAGACTACGTCCGCCGGTATCTCTTTCCTTGCTATTTTGCAGAACAGACAATCTTCCATGACGATTCTCCGCTTAAAAACCTACTATTTCTTTTTCGCCAGTTCTTCGTCGATCAGCTTTTTGAAGTTCTCGAAGGGCTGAGCGCCGACGATCTTGCGGCCATTAACGAACAGTGTGGGTGTTCCACGAGCGCCGACTTTGGCGGCCAGTTTTTTGTCGGCATCGATGGCGGCTTTGTGAACGCCGGAATCGAGAGACTTTTTGAACTTGTCCATGTCAAGGCCGATTTCCTGAGCGTATTTCTCAAGATCGGGACGTTTGACGTTGCGCTGGTTGTCGAATATCTTGTCGTGCATTTCCCAGAATTTATCCTGCTCACCGGCGGCCAATGCAGCTTCGGAAGCTCCCTGTGCGTCCTTGTGGAAGGGCAGCGGGTTATGCTTGAAGACTACCTTAACTTTGCCTTTGTATTCCTTCAGGATCTTGTCGATGGTCGGGTTTACGCGAGAGCAGAAGGGGCATTGGAATTCGGAAATTTCAATGATGGTTACAGGGGCGTTTTTGGCTCCCTTGAAGTAGGAGTTGCCAGCCGGTACGTCGTAGACCTTGTTGGGATCTTCTTTGGGTTTGTTCTTTTTCTGGGCGCGCTTAGGTGCTTCGGCTTTTTCTTTGCCGTCTTTGGTCAACTCAAGATAAAGAGCATCACCCTTTTTGCCGGTTTCTTTGGCTTTCTTTTCGGCGATGGGCAGCAATTCGTCGATCAACTTTTTGAAGTTGGCGAAGGGCTGTGCACCGACCAGTTTGCGACCGTTAACAAAGAAGGAAGGTGTTCCGCGAGCGCCGAACTTGTTGCCTTCTTTTTTGTCGCTTTCGATGATGCCTTTGTACTTTTCAGTCTCAATGGCTTTTTTCATCTCGTCAGCGTTCAAGCCGAGTTCTTTGGCAATCTTGACCAAGGTGTCCATGGTGAGGTTCTTGGAGTTTTCAAACATCTTGTCATGCATTTCCCAGAACTTGCCTTGCTCGTTGGCATAGATGGCGGCACTGGCTGCGGGAATGGCGTTTTTGTGGAAGGGCAGCGGCAGGTGACGGAAATAAATGCGGACCTTGCCTTTGTATTCTTCCATAACTTTTTTCAAAGAAGGATTGACGCGGCTGCAGAAGGGGCATTGGAATTCGGAGAATTCCATGATGGTGATAACGCCGTCTTTGGCGCCCTTCATGGCTGCGTTTTGTCCAAGAGCCACTTTGTAGGTGTTTTTGTCTTCTTCGCGTCTTTTTTTCTTCTCGGGGGCTTTGGCTTTCTTCATGCCGTTCTTGACGATCACGGCATAAATGTCTTCAGCGCCGTTATCTTTGATTATCTGGGCTTTGACGAGTTCTTTGTCGATCAGGGTTTTGAACTTATCGTAGGGCTGGGCACCGCGCAGGCGGATACCGTTTACGAAGAAGTGAGGTGTTCCACGAGCAGCGAAGTTCTTGGCGGCAGCCTTATCGGATTCGATAACCTTTTTGGATTTGGGATCGTCCAGATATTTTTTGAACTTATCCATGTCCAAGCCGAGTTCGGTAGCGAATTTTTCGAGGTTTTCGCGTTTGAGCTGACGCTGATTGGCGAACAGCTTGTCATGCATTTCCCAGAATTTACCCTGCTGGTGAGCGGCCATCGTAGCGATGGAAGCCAGCTCTGCGTCCTTGTGGAAGGGCAGCGGGTTGTGACGGAAAAATACGCGGACTTTGCCTTTGTATTCTTCCATGATCTTGGCGATTGTCGGGTTGACTTTGTTGCAGAAGGGGCATTGGAACTCGGAGAATTCCATGATGGTGATCATGGCGTTCTTTTCGCCCTTCATCGCTGAACGCTCATCTACGGGGATGTTGTAGCGTTCTTCTTTGAGCTGAAGGGGTTTGAGCGGTCTTTTGATGCCCTTATCTTTCACATCGGCCTTTGCTTCGACCTTTGCGTCGTCTTTCGCATCTGTGTCCTTTTTCTCGCCGCAACCAAAACCAGCCATGTAAAGGCCAAGCATAAGGCTGAGGAGAATGAACATCGTGTATCCAAATAGCGTTGTTCTGTTCTTCATTCGCACCTCCAGTTAATTAGAAATTTCCCTCAGGGATTTATTGAATTTGCTGTGTCAGCAAAAATCACCATAAATAGCTTAGTGAAGCTAGAGAAGTAGCAAAAAAACAATAAAAGAGCAAATCTTTTTCTATATAAGGGGCAATGGGGCGCAGTAAATTTGCCGCATGTTGCCAGGCTCCGGATTGCAGCTTTTTAAGATTGTATGTCTTTATCTGGAAAAGGACTATAAAACTTGCCAAAATACGCGTAAAGCACACCCAATTATAATTCAAATACCGGGCTGATTACCAAGATCACATTGGGTTTTTAAACATATCTCAAAATCTTTCTATTCCAACCAAAATGACTTATGTGTTAAAAAAGCAAGATCCAGTCCTGAGAGTGGTTTCTTCTCAAAAGTTGTTTGCTTGAAATCTTGACCGATTCGACCATAACATGTTATGAAAAACCGCTTGCCTGAGCAACAAAGCCAGTAGAGCCTGAATTGATCTTCTGAGGTATTTAGTGAGGATTACAATATGAAAGTCAAGTGTGACCTGTGCCACGCCAGCTACAACATCGCCGACGATAAAGTCAAAGGCAAGGCTTTCCGCTTTAGCTGTAAGAACTGCGGCAATGTTGTCCATGTCAAACCTGAGACCGCAGGCGCTTCCTGGTACATCGCTTATGCAAAAAAACGTAAAGGACCGTTTTCATACGATGAATTGAGCCGTCACCTGCTCGAAAACATGCCGTCGGGAGAAATCCATGCATGGAAAGCCGGATTCGAGAGTTGGCTGAAAATCGAAGAAGTGAAAGAGCTTGCATCTATTGTCGAAGAATTTGATAAAGCCCGTAATGCGAGTCGTTTGACGGACACGGAGCAGGTTGAAAAGGTTGTTTCGGAAAAAGACGTTCCGGCGAATAAGCCAGCCGTGGAAAAAGCTGAGACAAAAGAAGTCAAAGCTGTGAAAGAAGAAGTTGCAAAGCCTGAAAAGGCAAAAAAAGATACGGTACGCAAGCCCAGGCCCAGTTTCTCAGAACTGGTGGCTCAGTCTGCCCCGGAAAACGGAGCGGCAAAAAAGCCTGTATCCAGCAAAACCGGCAAAGTCGATCTTAATAAACTGGTCCAGCAGGTCGGTGTCAAGCCCGGAGAGCCTGCCAAAGAAAAACCGCTAGGCAAATCGGCCAAGACAAGCACTGCGATTTCCGGCACTACTATCAAGCAGTATATACCGCCTGAAAAGAAAAAAATCCCGATCATCCAGTATGCGATCCTTACTTTGCTGGCTCTGATAGCTTTCGGTACTCCCTTGACTCTCAATTATTACCACGTAATCGAGATTCCCGGCATCACCAAGGTTCCTGTAATCGGCGAATATTTCAAAGTCGAAGAGGTTGACCACTATGCCGAGCTGCGCGATCAGTGGGAAATGCTTGTCAAGATCGATGAGGCCAAGGTAAAGCTGCAAGCTCTTAAAGAAGAGGAATTTGCCAAAGAAAAGCAGCGCAAGCTTGAAGAAGAAGAGCGCCAGCGCCGTGAAGAGCGTCGTCAGAGATTGCTTGCATTCAGAAAAGCCGCGCATCGCAACGGTGGCGGTGGCCACGGAAATGCTAACGTAACCGAGATCAGTTTCGGTGAAGAAGCCGATTTTGATATAGATTTCAATACCCAGGAATCCTTGAACGTCAGAGATATCAAGAGAAAATCCATTCTGGATAAAGCTCAGGTTTCGAAGACGATCAAAAAATACATGGGGCGTATCGGTTCCTGTGTTGCCGAGCAAAAGCGCAAGCAACCCATGCCGGGCCAATTGATGGTTTCATTTACCATCAATCGCCGAGGAACGGTCGTCAGCACTAAGGTGCTTACAGGCAGGTACAAAGACACCTTTGTCGGAGACTGCATTGCAAGCGTCATTGAGCGAATGCGCTTCCCCAAATCAGGCGGCTCGGTCAGCATGAGCTATCCGTTTACGATTCAGTAAGCACGTAAATATTTAAAGAAAAAGGCGGGCCTTGAGGCTCGCCTTTTTTATTGGTTTCTCCAGCGCCTGTGGAACCAGACCCATTGTTCGGGGGCTTTTCTGATGGCTTCTTCAAGCTTGCTTGTTGCCCAGGCCGTCAATTCAAAGGCCTGCTGCTGCGTCGCTTGGTCTGTTTTCATCTCGTATGGACCTTCTACGTGTATCCAGTGCTGATTTTCCACTCTACGGATAGTGCAGGAAACCGCCGCCACCCTGTTCTTTATGGCCAGCACTGCCGGGCCTATGGGAGTTTTGGCTGTTTTGCCGAAAAACGGCACTCCGACCGAAGAGACTTTGGTGTCCTGGTCTACCAATGCGCCGAGCAGATAACCCTGTTTCAAATACATTGAGGCTTTTTCAAAAGCGTCCTCGGCGTCTCTGTCTATGGATTTTATGCGGTAGGAACTTCGGAAAGAATTCACAAGCTCGTCTATTTGCGGGTCGTAGCTGGATTTGGCAAAAGTGGCGGTGGGGAAGCCTGCGTCTACAAGCTTTGCCGCCATCAGTTCCCAGTTGCCGATATGACCAGTAAAGACCATCACTCCGCGTCCTTCGGCGGTTGCATCTTGCAGGCGTTTAAGGCTGCCGGGCGTGAAATGCACCTCGTTCAATATTTCGGTGTTGCCCCGCCATAACTCCAGTGCTTCGAAAAGCGAGCGAGCCAAATGCCTTGTGATTCCAAGACTTATCAGTTCGGCAGCATCCGTGTCTCCGTCTGTAAATCGCTCCTGCAGTTGCGTTAGCGCTATTTGTTTCTCATGCTTCGAGAGTTTCCAGGCCAGCTTGCAAGACAAGTTCTCTAAAGAAGGGCGTATCTTGTGGCCCATGCCAAAATAAAACCCCAGCCCTGTCTGCAAAGCTCTGTGGATCAGGCGGTTTTTGAATTTGCGCTTTTGCAAGCCGTTCTCCAGGCAGTTGTGACAAACGAAAGCCCTGATAATTTAATACGGGTTTTGTCCAGGGGATACGATTAATCAAGCAATTATAAATCAGCCGTTTTGTCACCCTGAATTTGTTTCAGGGTCTCAATATCATTGACAAAAGATGCTGAAACAAGTTCAGCATGACAGCTAGAGTTTAGTCGCCAAGTTGCTAACAAGATAATATGGAGAAAGGGAGCCGGGACAAACTAAAGTTTAAAGTCTACGGCTAATCCTATGGTCCTGTCGTTGTAGTGCGGCATGGCCTGTTTGTATGAGGCACTGATGCTGAAGGCTTCGTGGATGTATGCAAATCCGCCCGAGACGTAATGCTGTTCAGTTGTGTCGTCGTACTGGTATCCGGCGCGAATGGCGGTGGCTTTGAGGACGATGTATTCTATGCCGAAGCGATAAGCCAGCTCAGCTTTTTTGTGCTTGTAAATGTATTGCTCGTCGTCCGGGGTGCGCTCGTCGTAAACGTCGAAGACGATTACCTGATCGTAGTCGATGTAAAGTTCGTCTGTAAGGGAGAAACC
Organism: uncultured Myxococcales bacterium; assembly: GCA_964437525.1. Taxonomy (GTDB): domain Bacteria; phylum Myxococcota_A; class SURF-8; order SURF-8; family SURF-8; genus JAKQSH01. Next base: position 6,863 of record CAYTHG010000120.1, read on the forward strand.
TATTGCGCCTACCACGCGTAGCGGCAGGTTGTTGTATGAGGTGTGGATCAGGTTCTGGCCTACGATACCGAAGCGCAGGCCGATATCTGTGGTAAACAGCATTCCAGCGTCGACGTTTCCGACGTTCACGTCGTGACGCATGGGACGCGTGGCGTAGAGGTATTTTCCGAGAAGACCTATATGCACGTTGGGGGTTATCGATCCGCCGAGAGCGAGGCGGGCCACGTGTCTTTGAATCAGCCCGTCTTTAAGCTGGCTGAACATTTTGCGGTAGCCGGTGGCTTCGTTTTCGTTTGTACTGTCGTAATTGGTGGTTACCTCTTTGGCCTGTTCTGTGTATATGGGATGCAGGCCCAGCCATGCCAGATCTTCGTCGTTCCAGAACTGCTTGGCGTCGTATTGCTGGAAGGTGTACATGATGCCAGCCGATACCGGAGACGTGACCGAATCGACAATAGCGCCGGTAAAGGACATGGCACCTCCGGTCGGTCTGAACTGGGAGGCTATGCCTATTTCGTAGTGCACCTTGGAGGACATGCCCGCTGGATTGTAAACAAGCGCGCCGATGCCTTCGGCTATGGCTGTGTAAGCTTCGCCTAGGGCTAAAGGACGAGCCAAGCTGGTTTCCTCGCTGGCGCGGCTCATTTCTTCTTCCCAGACCACCTGTGAGTAGGCAGGGAGAGAGAGCAGGCATATAAACAATGCCGTAATGATGGACAACTGAAGACGCATGATTTTCCTCTTTGCAAAAAAACGCACCGTAAATTTAATATATTATACTCGGAAACGCTTCAAAAATGAAGTTATTAAAAGAAGGATTTCCTCATTTTTCAATAAGTTGCGGCTTTTTGCAGATTCATTTTGTCGTCAGATGAGCAATTGGAGAACTCAACCGTGTGGATCTTTATCACGTCGATTTCGGTTGCGCTTTTTACATCGAGCCAGGCCACGTTCCAGTGGTGGCACCATGAGAACGAATCTTCGGTGTAGGGAGGTCCGTAGTGGTAAGTTTTGGCCAGCGAGCCGAACAGGTAGATTCTGACGGTGAGATTGAGCGTCTCGGTTCCGGCGTAGTTCTCCACCGCCACCAGATAGCGGCCTTCTTCGGGCAGCGAGAGATTAATGTTTTCCGGACCTCTCTTTTTAATGTCGTCGATGTCCAATGTCGGATCGTCGTCGCGTAGACCGCTCAAGCCCCAGTCGGGAGCTTCGAGTGGGCCCGGGCAACCCTGGGGAGGACATTCGCAGGGAGGAACCTTGAAGAAACATTGTGTGTCGCAGTTCAACCAGTGGCAGTCGTCGCGGCTTTCTTTGTTGGCGCGGGAGAAGGTTCCGCCGGGACGCACTAGGTGCAGATCGTGATCGTTGCCTTCTTTGGACCAGATAAGCTGAATGTGAATGCTTTCGTGCGGGACGGCGTTGACTGTCACCAGATCGTAATCCTTATCGGTGCAGACTTGATTGTCCGGGTCCGAGCCGCAGTCTTCGGGGGTTTCGTAACCGTCGTCCGAGTCGCACAGGCTCAACTTGATGATGTACTGTCCTGCCAGTTCCGCATAAAAATTCGGCTTGGCCTCGGTCGTCCATAAGCTCTGTATGTTTTCGCCCTTGCTGTTCTTGATGACGGCTCTGTAGGCTCCTTCGGGTTTCTGGGTTTCCCCGTCTATTCTGTGCCATTCCCATTTGTAGGCAATGATGCTGCCGTTGTCGTCGTGCGAGCCGCTGCCGTCAATGTATACTGTGTCGAGCGGTTCGACTTCCTGGTCCGGGCGGGCTTCCGGCACTCCGCATATTGCAATGGACTTTGTGGTCAAGGTGGCGCTCGACTGTTTCGGTGTGCCGTCCTGATCCCAATCGACAATAAGCTTGTCTTCGGGTAGGCCGTCTTCGGGAATCTGGTCTTCAGGGGGGGCGTTCAACTTTATTTTGACAGACGAAATTTCTCCTGCGGGCATATAATATGGAATCGTTTGCACTTCGTCGCCGATAGTGACTTCTTCGACTTCGTAAAGCCCGTCCTGGCTCAAAGTGTTTATAGCCGAAACGCTGGTGGGGGCGTTGCCTGTGTTGGTGACGGAGATTGTTCTGTAGTTGGGAATGCCCGGCTCGACTGCCCAGAACTGAATTATTTCCGGTTCTATAATAATGTTGCCAGCCGTTTTGATGGAAGAAATCAAGGGTACTGCCACCCGACGAAAATCCATGTCGCCGGAAAGGATGTGAAGTTCGCCGTGGTCAGATTCGTTGTCGTCCGGGATATAATGCAGCCTGACTCTGGTTGCCATTCCCGCTTTGAGAACAATCGGGAGGCTCTCGTGTTCCTTGAAGAATTCGTTGCTGGTTCCGTGTGCGAATTGCAGGGAAGAGACATCCAATACGGCTGCACTGGCATTGCAGATTTCGATTTCCACGATGGAGGAATCGCCTATCTGAACCGAGCCGAAGTCGGCCTCATTGGGGCTGACGGCTATTTTGGGCGTGTCAAGCTCTGGGTCGTATGTGCAGGGGTAATGTTCGAAAGCTGTGTCAGTCTCAAGTGTGTCGTCCCAGTCGCCGTCTTCTTCAGTGTCTTCGGCGTTCTCGCTGGAATCGTTGTCGCCGTTCTCTACGGTGTCGAGGTCGCCGTCGATTTTGGAATCATCGCTGTCGCCGCCGGAGAAATCTCCGTCCGCATCGGAAGGTGCTATGCAGCGCCCGTCAAGGCAGGAGTAGCCTGCAGGACAATCCGAGCAACCGCCGGAAGCCGAATCGGAACTGCAGGCCGAAAGTATTGCAAACATTGCAGTTGTAGCAAAAACGATAACGAGTCCAATGATTCTGGGCATATGCTTAACTCTCCTGAGCCGGGTTGATATCTTCCCCCACAATCCCTTAGTCTACGATGTGACACCGACATGTCAAGTTGTGCTTTGTATCGCTGGCAATGGCAAGCTGTAAGGGGACTTTGCAGGAAGTGCTTGATTGGCTTGGAATTGGGAGGAGTTATCGTCTGTATGAAGAATACGTCGTCTGTATAGAAGAGTCGAACGCACGCGCCGGGCCGGGTATAAACCCGGCCCGGCTTGAGTTTACTGGTGGAGATCGGAGATGTCGCGGTAGAAAAGATGGTCGCAGCTTTGAGAATAATGTTGATAGCAACCTTTTCCCATAAGAATAAATTTCCCATCAGGAGAGAAACTGTATAGACGATAGTGGGGTTCGCTGTTGTTGTCATTTTCAGCGGATTCGAATGACCTCAATACCTGGCCTGCGGATAGGTCTTCTATGGAATATTTAATGCTATCCGGCGATATGTTTCTACTGTGACATATTAGTTTGTCATCGGCAGATATGTCCCAATGATAATTAATGATATAATCGAAGTTGCCACTAAATTCCCAGCTATCGGTTGGAAAAGATGCTACCCCATATTTGTCCCCATATGCTCTGGTTTTTATATAGATTTTGCTGCCATCTTTGGAGTATCTAAATTGGTCATATTCACAAATTCCGACGCCGAACCCTTCTGTCGAATGGTACAATTGCCAATTAGAAACGTCAAAGGTTTCTATGCTATTGGAGGAGTAGTAGTCAAAACAATTTCCTTGGCCATAAGAACCACCGATAAGGACAGAAAGGAAAGAGTTGTCGGGAGAGAATTGTATTGTCATACGGCCACCGTCACCATTCAGGTATAAAGACATACCTGCTGTTATGTGCCCAGAGCAAAACATGTCGCTACAATTGTCGTTGAAATCA
>CAYTHG010000121.1:0-10487 GCA_964437525.1 uncultured Myxococcales bacterium
TAACCTTTGAGCCTTTCCCGGATATCTGGCAATTCGCGAACCTGATCGGTAAGCGATTCAATCGCTCCCTGATCCTTCACGATATCAACGGAATTTCTTCTGTACTCTCCCTTCACCGCTTCAATCTGGTCGTTGATTTCCTGGATTTCTTCTTGTTTAAACCGATCTATAATATCAAGCTGGGAGCTTGGATCAGTGGCGATATTTTCAATATCATGTTGGCTGTAAACTTCAAAATCAAAGAGTCTTCCACGCCTCAAATCAACATCAACTGGGTTGCCGTTTTTGTCTTCGACAATATATTTTTCATCATAGCTGCGCTGAACAATGTAAGTTCGGCCATTTTCCGTTTCAATCGTAACCTTGACTGAACCGTCGCCGAGATTGTTTTTTACCAGCTTATCTACTGCCTTATATGAATCTCTGGCAATCCCAGACTCGTTTGGATTAGGCATGCGATCCAGAGTATAGCGTATCAATTCCAGCGCCGTCGTCTTGCCTGTTCCCCTTCCTCCGATTAGGCAGCTAAGATCGTCATCGAAATCTATATGAAGCCCGTCAAGAAAGCCGCCGGTGACTTCCAATCTTTTTATTTTATGGTAACTTGGCATCGTTCTTTCCTCTCTCAATTAGCAATGTTAGATATCCTGTCTTCTTGCTTTGCCATTCATTCACTAAAACCGTGGTTTTTCCAGTGACTAGACCGCCAATGATGCTGTTCAGATTTTCATAATCATCCCAATCTGACCACAGTTGCCTCGCCGACATTGCTGTATCGATCTGGTACGCAAGTGAGAATAATGATTTGGCATTCTTTTCCCGCTTTGGCTAGAATTGCTCCCATCAGCTTAAGCCGCTCTGGGTCGGTATATCCCAAAGCATCATCTAAAATTAATGGAGCCCCGCCATCCTTTGAAATAGTCATCGCAGATGCCAAACGAGATATCAGAGATATCTGTTCTTTTGTGCCACCGCTCAGAGAATCAAACGGGACATTGGAACCATCCATCGCCCGGCTGGCAACCAACAGATCCTCAGTTACATCAACCTTAAAAGAGTTGTTAAACACCAACCGTCCGAGCTTTTCGATTTTTTCTTTAAGAGGAGCAACATAGGCGCGACGCGCTCTGTCGCGCTCATCTTTCATGGTTTCATACAGGAGTCTGGCCGCTTGGGCCCGCCTGTACATTGCATCATTTTGCTGAGTTATGTGGTCGAGACAACTTTTGGCTGCATGGAGTTTCTCATGCAATCCTTCTTCGCCGAAAACTTTGAGGCGGGTTCGCACTTCTGTGTTTTCTTTCTGTGCATCTTCACGCTTTTTCTCTACCGTCTTCAAAGAACCTTTTGCTGTTTCGGCCAGCACTTTTATTCGCTCGGGATCCTTGTCACTAAGATTTGCTTCTGCAGACTTTACGTTCTCTTCCTCTGCTTTGACAAGATTGGTAGAATTCGAATGCTCCAACTCGAGGTCTTTATCAGAGTTGATTTTCCGGGATCGAGCAAGATCATCCTCGGCTCGGTTAAGCTCTTCAGCCTTGAGGTCAAGTTCAACGCGCATTTTTTGTTGTTGTTCTCTCAGGCCATCACTTATATTTCGGGCCGCATCCAGTTCTGTTCTGGCGTCCTCCCATACCTTATTGATCTTTTCAATCTCTCCCTCTACATTTCGAAGTTTCTTCTTTGCGGTATCCAGATTTTCAGGGAGCTTTGGTTTCGGCATCCTGGCCGAGGGATAAGCAGGGACTCCTTTTCCCATCCCTATCACCTTTCTCTCTAATTCCTCGTATGTTAGATCTCGCAGGTTTTCTTTTTCGATTTCTTCCTGCCTTGCAATAGACCGTTGTGCTTCCCTTCGCGTATCATAGGATTGCCTTGCCTCATCCGCATTACTTACCCCGACATCACTGCAGACGCTATTGAGTTTCTTTTTGGCATCGTCGACCTTTTGGGAAAGATCCGATGAACTGGCCCCGGCTGTCACATCCATTTGTAGCGACCCTGGAATTGTCACTCGGACTCGATCAGAAACAGACAAGCGAACCTCGTCATCTTTAGAGATGGTGGTTTCTTCTCCATCAACCAGGAAGCCAAAATCGGCCAGTCCTTTTAGGAGGACGTTCGGAGCACCTGTCTCCAGCTTTGCCTGAGCAGTAATAAGCGAACGTTCAGCCTTCTGGATTATTATTAGAGCATCATCATCAACACGACTCGAAGCCAACAACTCATCAGCCAGGGCTGTCTCTTCCCGGGCACGGTCAATGCGGTCCTTACGTTCCTTCAGTTGTTCCAGGTGCAGCTTGTTGTTGAAGTAATCAAAGTCCGCACGACGGAGATTAAGGAGGGCTTCGGCCTGCTTGCTCCGGTCTTCAGCTTTGGTTGCGTCCGATTGAGCTTTATCCAGATCATTCTCCGCCTTATTGACCGAGGCAGTGGATGAACTACTGGACTCGTCGAGTTTGGCGTGTGCCTTCTTAACTTTGGTAACCGCATCGATTAAAATTTGGCGTACTTCCTTTTCGCGTTTTGCGGCCTGTTCGGATTTCTGTGCCGATTCCAACTTGAGACTGGCTGTTTCCAGAACAGTCTCCAGCCCCTTGATTTCATCAAGAGACTTCGCATATTCGGAGACACCCCCTCGAAGATCACTCACTTGTTTATTCAAATGCTCCAGTTCACGGCTAAGCTCTGCGGCACGTACGATATCCTTTTCCAGATTCTGAATTTGCGTTGTCAGGGAACCAACTTCTGCATCTGTATCGTCTTGGGCTTTTTGAGCATCCTGCAATTCCTTACTTTCGCTGCCCCGCTTCGTGAAATAGCGGCCAAACTCTTCCCGAACTTTTTCAAAAAGACTTTCCTCTCGAGGGTCTGCCTGGTGACCGCCAGCAGCAATATCGAGCGCAGTCGACAACGATGTTTGCTTTGATAAATCGGCCTGTTCGATTGCATCACCTTGCTGAATACAGAGTGCCTTCCACAAGTCAAGGTCAATGGTTTCTCGCAAAATTTCCTCGGCACGTTCATGAGCTTCACGACCGGTATAGTTTTCCTGTTTGGGACTTGTGATAGTAAGGGTAGTCTCTGGCTTCTTGTAAAACCTCTTAAAGTATGTAAAGGCGTAGGGACCACTTTCCGCTTCCAGTTCAATCGTCGGACCTGCGTCTCGCATTACCGGCTTAATGGCATTGACCGCGCTATGCTTGCTAGAGTCAAGATAATCGAAGATAATTCTGATTGCTTCACTGAGGCTGGTTTTTCCAGCCTCATTCGGTCCTTCGACAATAGTGAGTCCTTGGGGGCCGAATCGTACTTCAGACTCATCAATTCCACGGTAATTGGCCAAGCGGAGGCGGAGAAGTCTCATAATCCCCTCCCTGCAAGCCTGATAAGGAGAGCGAGTGCATCGCGTGCCGCAATCGTATCGGGACCTGATTCCTCTGCACTGGACCGCAACCGTTCAACAGTGCAACTGGCAAAGCCAGAAAAACCAAGATTCATAAAATCGGCGTCTTCAGGCATGATGACGAGATTATTCATACGCGTTTCAACCGCGCCAAGAATTTCCTTATAATGGGAAAGCATTTCTTCAAGTTTGCCATGTAACGATAGAGAGAGTGCGCCGATAAACCTTAATTTAATAACGGTTCGTTCCTTATCTTCAAGATTTTCAAACCAACCGCGAAGCGCCTCAATGTCTTCCTTGGTATTAAGGTCTACCTGTTTACGTTCGATGAACTTCCATCTTCCAGAACACACCTCTTTCGTGGTTACACCCTCTTCGTTGATTGTGGCAACCAAGGCAAAGCCTGGCTTCACTTCATTGTAATCCGTTGGTTCGGGAGTGCCAGCATACCATATGCGGCCACTGTCCCCGACCACAGTAAGAGAGTGCCGATCTCCTAATGCCAGATAATGAAATTTGTTCTGTAATATCGCGTTTTCAGCGGCATGAAGAGAAATAAGAGCTGGATCGTCAGGATCAGGGGAAAGATTATCAACCATTCCATGGGCAACACAAACACGAAGCGTATCGACGATAGGCTCAAGTTTTTCGGTTGTCACTGCCACCAAGTCTTCCAGAGGACGTTTTGATGTCCAGGGAATTCCCACAATCTCAATATCATTGTCAACACGAACGGGAGCCGTGTCCTCAATCACATGGACGTGAGCCGGTTTGCGCTCTAGAAAAGTTGTGCTGCGGTAAACTGATGCCGCATTGAAAGGGTCATGATTTCCTGGAAGCAGGTATACAGAAACAGGCACATCCTTCAAAGCCTCAATTGCCCGTGAGACGGTTTTTCGATCAACTAAGTTTGACTCGAAAACGTCTCCGCAAACCACCATGAACCGACAATCTTCTTCTTCTGCAATGCGTCCAAGTCTACGGATGGCATCAAATCGGGATTGGGCAAATCTCTCCTGCACCCCTTCAGAGAAGAAGTGCCTGGTCATTCCCAACTGCCAGTCACCTGTGTGGAGAAAGCGAATCATTTCTTGTTCCTTTTGACGACTATCCGTCTTCGATACCACCAACTACCGCGAAGAGTGGCTGGGCCAGGTATTAAGAACCTGCTTGAATCTTCTCGCTTTGTTCGTCGATACCTCCTATTTGGAAATAATATCCGTAAAGGTGTCGAAGTTATTCGCCACAGTAAACTCCACTTCATTTCCTAAAGCCTTAAAGTGTTCTCTTCCACAGTCAATCTTTGCTTGCTCTGCTGGTCTTAGGGCGTCGAGAAGCATGGTTCCTTTGGTTTCAACCACGAAATAGAGTTTTTCTTGCCCGTCTATCTCTACCAATACAGCCCAATCAGGGTTGTAAGAGCCAAGCGGGGTATCAATCTTGAACCTTCTGGGAAGCTTGGCGTACACTTTTACATCATCGCTCAATTCAAATGAGTGGGCGAATTCCTGTTCTACTTCAGAGTCATAAACTACGTACTCATAGGCAGACTTCTTGCTCTCAAGCATGTTCTTCTTCAAGTACCCGTATAGCTCGTCGTCTTCAAACAATTCCTGAACCGAGTACTCTTGGTCACCGATCTTCTTGTACTTAATGCCATCGACAATGAAAAGCCGCATCTGGTGCTTGATTATTGCAGAGACTTGCTCAATGTATTTCTGAGGGTTGTTCTTGAAATCTTGAAGCCGATTACTTCGCCTAATTATCTCAACCAACGTTCTGCGAGTTAGATTCGTCTCGTTCTGTAGGTATCCAATCAAGTCTGGAAGTTGGTAATCCTTAGCTTCGTAAAGATGCATGCTTTGAGTAGGATCAGACATCTGAACGCCACCGCGATTGATTTCGGCTTGGCTCTTGCGGAAAAGAAAACGGGCTTTTCCTACAACCAGGGTCTTTGAAATTTCATCAGCACATTTCTTGATTAAAGCTTTGGAGTCAAAATCCACCCTGAAAGTGGTTCTATGTTTTATCCGATTCCACAAATCTTTGAATTCGGGGCTGAGGTATACTGCTTTATTCAGCTTTACTTTTGTCCGGTCATCAGCGTTTTTGATATTCAAGCTACCTGCAACTTTTCGCAGAACCGCTGTAATTTGTGTTTTCTGATCGGATACGCCTTCTGGAAGATCAACCTTGCCAGACTTGATTGCCTCACGAAGGGTGTCCTGGACCTTGCCCTTCACATCAATGTAGCCTTTGTCTTTTAGGTGATCCCAGATTTCCTTAGATGTCTCTACTCCAAGATGTTTTGTCTTATGATCGTCTCCTTGGACTACGATGTTTGCAAATAAATGTTCTTCCACGATACCGAACTTGATTCCCTGATCTTGTTCAATTTCTCGTTGGAGTTGGCGGGCGAAGTCCTCGTAAGATTCATTGGCCATCACGGTTAGCCTGTTCACATCGAAACCGTGAACTCGCTCGCCATCCTGGTTTACGGCAATACGTAAACCTCGACCGATCTCTTGACGCTTTTTCATTACCGAGGCTGTTTCGTTGAGCGTACAAATTTGGAAAACGTTTGGGTTGTCCCAACCTTCTTTGAGCGCAGAATGGGAAAAAATGAACTTCAGCTTGGAATCGAAGCTGAGTAGCCTTTCTTTATCACGCATGATGAGTTGATAAGCACTCTCATCAGCAATGGATTTTCCTTCTCCTGAAGATTCTTTCAATCTTCCTTCGCCAGCCGCATCTTTCTTTTTATCAATGGCGAAATAGCCGTTATGCACACCTTCTGCTGCCGTTTCTATATCCGCCCCTTCAAACAATGTGTGGTACTTCGGCTTACGAATCGCTTTGGCATATTCTTCTTCGAACATCAGGGCGTATTTGCCCGGCTGCGGATTGCCGTCTTCATCATAGGACCGATAGTTTGCCACTCGGTCGATGAAGAAGAGACTTAAAACCTTCAACCCTTTCGGTCGTAAGGCCATTTCTTTAGCAAGGTGCTCTTCAATGGTTTTTCGGATCTGTAAACGCTTGTATTCGTCGTTGTTAACTTCTCCAATTGCTTCTTTAAGTTTCACTATTTCGGGTTTGCTGGTGAAACTAATGTACTCACGGCCTTTTTCGCAATAAATATCCTCGATGATATAGCCATCATAAATGCTTCGACCACCGGAAAGATCAAGCAAATCATCACCTGTACGGACAGTCTTCTTCGTGCGCTTGACTGCACCGCTCCTCTGCATTAAATCTATCTCTATCTGCGCGGTAATCGGACTCTTTCGGTTATCCACTTTAAGTAACTTCACATATGCCTTGTTGTGGCTGTCCTGCACTTCGATACCTGCAACCTCAATTTGTTTAACAAGCTTGCGTTCGTATGCGTCCACCGAATCAAGTTTGTAAAGCATGTGGTGCTTGTCCACATGTGTTGCGGAATAGCGAAGGGTGCAAAGCGGATTTAGAGACGCAATGGCCTCACTGCTCTTGGCTGTCGTATCTACGCTCTGAGGTTCGTCGATGATAACAATCGGATTGGTTGCCTGAATAAATTCGATGGGTCGGTTACCCGTCATTCGGTCATGGGGACGGTGAATGATGTTTGCTTTGTTTTCTTTTTCCGGGTCGGTGAAGCTCTTGCGGAAGGCGTCGATGTTGATAACCATAACTTGAATCGTTTCCGATGTGGCAAAGCTTCTTACTTGTCCAAGCTTCTGTGAGTCGTATACAAAATAATCGACCTGTACGTTCTCGTAGAGTCCTTTGAAGTGCTCTTCAGTCATCTGTAACGATTTGTTGACCCCCTCTTTAATGGCCACTGACGGGACAACAATAATGAACTTGGTAAATCCGAATTTTCTGTTCAGCTCCAGAATTGAACGCAGATAGACATAAGTCTTGCCCGTGCCTGTCTCCATCTCCACGGTAAAATCGAGGGAATCAAGAGACTCAGAAGGTGCCAGCCCGTTGGTAAGCTGGATTTGTTTGATATTTTCCAATATGTCTTCTTCGAGAAGCTTAAGACGATTGCCGATACCCAGTTCGTTCTGATCCATTCCGGCGAATAGTTCTTCGTCTTCATATCGCTTGACTGGCGCAACCGTAAAGTTTGTACGGCATGTTTCCTGGCCTTCGAAGATTCCAACGATGGAATTGATAGCTTCGGCTTGAAAATCAAGGTTTGGATCGAATTGGATTTTCATAGTTGGACCTCGGTTATCTTCAGCTTTTTCAGACATTCGTCGAGTGTGGGAATTATGCCTTCAAGAATTTGTTTCCTCTTATCCTTAGGTATTTTGGCCACATACTGACTAAATTTCTTTTTGGCATCTGGGTCGTTCTTGACCTTCTGTAGCGTAAGCCTACGAAGATGTTTTTCAGGAAGTTTATTACTAATATAGTCGTCAAATGATATGTCGGTTTTGTGATAACTATAAATCTGTAAAAGGTTTGAACGATCTTCCAACCATCCTTGTTGCTCGGCATGATCCCAAACTTCCTCGGGAAGCAGTTCCTCTATTGCAAAAGGCACAGAAATCTTCTTTGTGTAGCACTTTTTTAGCTCATCCCCAGGAATTAAAGACACTCCGAACACCTTGTCGTCTGATGATCTTTTGATTTGCCGATTGATCTCTTTTCTTGTTTCCTGGGCTTCGCTGTCCTTGTCAAATAATCCCACAGCATTTGCTTTGGGCCGACTGTAAGACCATGCAGTCATCATATCCCCAACCCATGTATATCCCCCGCCATTACTAGTACTGCATTGGATTACAATTTTGTCGACTAGCTGAGGATAGTAGTCTTTCAAAACAGCTCCGATTATTACCTTGTCACTAGGACCTTCAACAAATATTGTTGGTTTCGACGTATCAGAAAGTTTTTCCCCCGCCTCTTTTAAGCGCTTAATTTCTTCTCGTGCTTCTTTGAAGTATGGTTCAAGGATATTTAACAATCCCATTGAAGAATCCAACTTATACAAGTCACTCTCTTCAATTTCAGATATATTTGACGTTGGTGGTGAAGAATTCTTCTCCACTAAAAACAACTTTATTTTCTCGTCGCTGCTTTCTCTGCATACGGAATAGAAAGCAGGAGAATGAGTCGTTACAAAAGTTTGAATGCTGTCGGAATTATCAACAAATTCTTTTGCAATATCAAAGCATCGTCGTAATTCAAGATTGTTTTCTGGTTCTTCAAATCCCCAGATTGTTACGGCTTTGGGTCTCCCTCTATCTGAAAGAGAGTTTGCTTGCTTGGCCAGCCAGCGCAGGACAATAGGAATATGACGTACTCTGATCCCGTCTCCAAGCTGATCCAGCATGAATGGCTTGCCATCGGTGACAGAAGTGAATTGCAACTGGGCGAATAGTTCTCGAAGATTCTTAGGTAGCTCAATGGTGGTTTTCAAATCAAGCTGTTTTTGTATATCGCTTAGTATGTCCTTTGTGTTTTTATTGATTGTTTTTGTGAAAGAACTTGAAGCATTTCTGATTTGGTCTTCAACCGTCGCTTCCATCATGTCATAGAATCTGCTCATTAGGGTGCGAAAATACTCCTCCCCTTTCATGGCAGGTACATAATCAAATCTCATAGCTCGAAGAAATGCATAGATTTTAGACTTTCCACCAATTTTTCTTCCATTGGTGTACTTTAAATCGTCTTTAAACAGCCCGCCTCTACGCCATACCTTTGTCCAAAGTACGGGGCGCTGTATCTTGAATGTTTTGGGAGGAGTAATTTCCAGCTGAATAATCAACTCATCAGCTTTTCTGCTTTGCTTTTTGGCGAAATAGCAGTAGTCGCGCTCCCAATCCAGATCATATCCATTTTTCTTGCCAGAATTAAAAAAGAGATCCAAAGCCCGCAGAACATTAGATTTACCTTCGTCATTCTGACCGACAAATATGTTTAAGTCTTTTGTTGTTGTCTTGAACTTCCTGATTGACCTAAAATTCTGTATCGACACTGCCGTAATGCTCATAATGCTCCCCTTTACAAACTCTTAACGTCGTCAATGCCAGCCTGCTTTAGGATTTGCACGGCATTGGTTTTAACTACATCGTCCTTGAAACCAGCATCCTTGAAAACCACCCTCATGATTTCAGGCTTCAACTCGCCTTTAAGGGCGGCAATGCCTTCCACTACGTCCAGACTGATTGCTTTGGCTAGACATACAATCAATGCTCCCGCTCCAACGATGTAAACGGTCTTTCTATCGATTTTGCGTTCTTCGATGGGTACTGTTAGATCAAGTCCGTATTTCAGAAGCAACTCGTATAGCACATCCGTTTCAGAGCGTTCGGACTTGATGTTATCCACAGCGTCCATCAGGTCTTGTTCCAGTGTGTCGAAATCGGCCTCCCAGAGTTTGATGTTGCTGCTGTCGAGCTTTAGGACTTTGAAGCCAAGATCAATATCGGCTTCTTCTTCAGAAAGGCCGGGTAATGCTTCTTGGCCTTCTTTCGTTTTCTCAGCCTGCTTTGCCTCAATATTCTTTATCACTCGGCGAATGCGCTCTTTGCCAATCTCTGCTATCGAACAATAACCTTGCTTTCTTACTTCGCTATTTTCTCCCGTTGATTCAGGCAATTGTACACATACCCATTTTCTTTCTCCTCCATCAATCATATTCTGTTTAATAACAGACTCAGCTGTTGCAGAAGATCCTGAAAAGAAATCAAGAACTATGTCTTCCCTTTGCGTACCTTGTTCAACAAGTCGCCTAATTAGTTCTGTTGGTTTAGGAAATTCAAAAGCTTGAAACTTGAACATACTCCTAATTTCAGACGTTCCGTGCGCAGTATAAACATCGCTTATTATGGATGGAAAGGATGTATATTCATCTACTAAATCTTTACGAAATTTCTTTTCTCTAGGGCGCCCATCAGGCTTAGGAGGAAACAAAATACTCTCAGTTTTGATTAGCTCTTCCATACGTTCCTTAGAGTATCTCCACCCTGTATTTATTGCTGGAACATATTGTAGGTTTGTAGCTGGGTCAATTATATTGTAATGAAGGTTTGGCCTTTGTTCCTTTGTTGCAAGTCCAAGAATACTTCTGCTCATCCATGGTCCG
>CAYTHG010000122.1:0-10425 GCA_964437525.1 uncultured Myxococcales bacterium
CCATCGGCAGCGCCGGTCAGACATTCAGTCACGACGTGACCTTTGCCCTCACGGAATTCCATGCAGTTGATCTTGGCTGTCAGGAGCTGCTCGATCTGATCGTCGGAGAAGACCGGCCACAAGCCCGGCGTGTTTTCGTCGACCACCGAAACATTGGGAGCCTTTTCTCTGATCAGCGATTTGTGCACGACCGTGTTTGATGCAATACCGGCCGCGACGTTTGCAACCATGCCCCAGTATGGGTTGCCGTCTTCATCCAGCACGCGACATTGACCGGCGTAGCAGTTGAAGTTTTTGTCGGCGATGGATGAGGTCAATGCGCAGGTTGTATCGCAGTAGTCCTGCAATGCAGTGCGGAACTCGGGAGTACCGAGATCGTAGGTGGTCTCGAATACGGGCACTTCACAGATAGTAAAGCGAGGCGATTCGTGGTGTTCTTTCATGTATGTGCAATGCAGCAGCACCATTGTCCACAAATCAGCAGTGTTTGCACCGACAGCGCGTATCCATGCCGCGTCTTTTTTCTCGCGGCTGGCATCGAGACCTGCCTGATAATCGGCATTAGTCGGTTCCAGAGCGTCGGTTCCACTGGCAAACTGCACGAATGCATCGGCGTCCGGCAGACCGTCAATGCCGCAGGTCGGCCACAGGAGCTTGGCAGGGGTAGCGAGCTGCTCGGTTGTGTAAACACCGCCATCATCGATGGCTGTTTTTACCAGACCTGTCAAAGCGGCCAGAGCGCCGCTGGCGCTGTAGCTGACTTCTGTCGCCGGGCTTTCGTTGCGATCTTCAATGGTGACGGTGCATTCGCTCGTCAGATCGTCGATCGCCACACTGCACCCGACCAAGCCGTATGCGACGCTGTGTGTCTCTGCCAGTGTTACGGTGGGCGACGGATCGCCATCCCAATCGATGGTCAACTCCAGCAAATGGTCGAGCGGTTGCCCGTCGCGGTGTATGCCGACATAGACGCTGCCGGATTCCATGTCAATGGAAATGCCGTTTGCCGGGTTGGTATCGACTTCAGTCGAGATATCTACAGTGGCAACCAGCTCGGGAGCGCTTCCATCGATAGCGATTTTGTAGATTTTCTTGGCGGTTTTATCCAGCGCAAGAAAATGACGATCGGCGCTATCGCCTTCGATCAACGTACCCAAATTCAGATCACAGGCAACAGACGACACGTCTGCACTGGCGATACCGGCGAATCCTTCATACTCGACAGCTTCTTCGAGTACTGGAGACGCGGGAGTTGAGCCATCGATTAGCAACAGGTACTTGTCGGTCGTGACGGCAAACAAGCCGTCATCGAGATCAATACAGGTTTCCAAGCCCGAGGCGCTGTTACCGTCCGGGATCAGTGAGGAGATGTCGATGGTGTCGGCTGCAACCAGTTCACCATCACCGTTGTAATGCCAGATCTTCTCATTTGCAGATCCGTCCACACCGAGGACGTAGAACCCGCCTGCCTGTGCCAGTTGATCCTTTACAAAGGGAGCGGCCACTGCGACAACGCTGGCGATCTCGACTGCCAATGTGACGGTGCTTTGCAATTCCATCGCGGAGTTGTAGATCTTGACTTCTTTGGCAGCATCGGAAGCTGCTACGAGATGACCGTTTGTCCAAGCAGAAATCTCCTGCTGGACGTTGATATAATGGTTGTTGCCCAGTGACGAACGCGAGGACTTGACTGCCAGCGTGTCCACGGCCAGTGCATTATCGAGCGCGGCCTGCGCCATCTCGGGAGTGCCGATGCGGTATGCATAAATCTTGGAGGCACCGGCATTGATTTTCTCGCGAATCGCTTTTAAGAGCGGACCGCCTGAGAAGATCTGTTCTGCATATTCCAATCCTTCGGCTGTGCCGGGGATTGTGTATGCCATATTGGGCGTGCCGGTAACGGTAGCGCCGATTACAACCTGCGTATTTGCAAGCGATGCTGCTATGGGACCGGCGAAGTTGTCTTTAAATGTGCTGCGCACTTGAGGTTTCTGAGACATTATTTGCCTCCCTTCCCATTTTTATAGGCGTCGATCGCAGTGGAGTACTCGGCTCTCGACATGCGAGTTTTGTTTATCCAGCCATAGCGCACGGCGGCAGGTAGGAAGATAGACTCGGGAGTCTCAAAGCGCTTGCGCCATGTGCTGACCCGCAGACGCAACATAAGGGTCTCGCGAGATCCGAATACACGTCCAAGTTTTCCTTTGCGTCCGGCAGGCTTCGGTTTATTGAGTCTTTTAGTCTTGGGCTGATCAGCGGCAGCGGCAGTTTGTTTGGACTGCTCGGCCTTGCCTTTGCCCTTGCCATTGTCTTTAGACATCGTTGTCCTCCGTTATTGAATTGATGGTCTGAGTGACAGACTTGGTTATCGTTTTGCCGAACTCGATTGCTATCGAGATCGAGCCTTGGTACAGGATCGACCTGGCTTTCGTGTCCGGCGGTATGTTGCTGCGATTCGTGATTTCGATGCTGCGCACCTGAAGAGTTGTCGATGGTGTAACAGGATCGGTTATGGAAGGTTGACCATCCATGCTCCTTGATGTAACCGCGTCCTCGATGGCATCTAGGATGTTCTCGACAAGTTGCTGGCCGTCGGCGCTGGCAGTGTCTTGAGCCCTCACGCGCAAACGATATACACGCCTTTTGTTTGTCAGCTTACCGATCGACTGAGTGACTCCATCTTCGTCTTTGATCTCGATGTCGTGTTGCGAGTTGCAACCCATCACGCCGGACGATCCGGCGATCTCGGTCACGATGCAGTCGGGATAGGCTTGATCGACGTTGTCGTTGACCGAGCCATAGCAGTGCAAACCTGCATAAGCGTTCGATGCCAGACTTCCGATTGCACGCTTGAACCACATCAGATCATCCCGTCTATCTCGGTAAGAGCAGCATCCACTGCATCGTTAAATATCTTCTCGGCAATCTCCTTGCCGTACTCGAAGGCAGGTTCAAGAAACGGTTGTGCGTCCATGTTTTCAGTGCCGAATTCCACATGAGGCGCATAACTTGTATTTGTGCCGACGTACTGCTCTGCCCAAGTCACAACATGTGGCTTGATGGATGCGCGTAATTTGCCGGTATCCACCGGGCAATGTTCTTTTGCAAAAGCATCGATCTTCAAAACCACCTCATCGACGGCTCCTGCCAGATGCTTATTGATGATCTTGGGAGCGCTTTTAAACGCACGTTCTATACGTGCAAGCTTTGCGCTATCGAATTCCAATATGATGTTGGATTCGCTCATCGCACACGCTCCTGCTTGAGAGCCAGTTGCCAATACAAGGTCTCACCCTCAAATCTGGCCGGGTGTTTCTGCACTACGTGATAGCGAGTGCCTTCCACAATCAGCACATCGCATTCCTCTATATCCACTTCAGGAAGAGCGTGGCCATCGAGGTCGTAACCCTTCTCGACCACTTCACTCTCCATGCTGGAAGACGCCTTGACCGGGAATGTCTCGACAATTACGTTCGGGAGTGTGGTCTCGGATCCGGATCTCGGACCTCCGAAACTCCCGCTGGATCCAGCTACTGCTACAGGCCGCTTGTGGACGAGGCTTTTGCCGTTCGTCTCGATGATCCTTTTGGCGTCATTTACGGACTGACTCATGATTCCCTCGAATTCTCTTCTGCTGAATCCTTGCCGCGCAGGAATGTTGTCGCGGCAACACCTGCATCTACGCTGTTTGAAGCGAAGTCGGAATTGAGTCTTTGGACGCTGCGGATGTACTCGGCTTCCAGATCTTTGAAGAGATTGCGCCAGCGCAGGGGCTCATTGGCGCGATCTGAGGAAACGTCTCTGGACTTCCAGTTGCAAAGACCGGCGGTCTGCAAGTTTTTGATTTTGAACAGACGCAGTTTCACCTGCATTATCCAAATCTCTCGGCGGTAACTATCCATCTCGGGCGATGTGGTGTAATCCGAAGGATCGGATCCCTGAATCTCAATCAAATCGTAATCGCAATCCAGATCGAAACAGATCACAGCCAGTGATCTGCGGACGAGGTTTTTAATAACCGGATCCGAGAACAGAGAACTACCGTCTTGATCGATAACCTCTGCCTGAATGTCGCTTACCAGTTGATTGAGCATCTAAATTACCTCCAGCGATATCACTGTCGCTGCCAGATATGCGTTTCAAACGTGTTTCAAAGGGCGGGCGCGAGTGTTTGTTCACTTTGCGCCCGCCCGAGCCATACGGCGCGAGTTTCTAAATAGTCCTCATCTGCTTACGCAAAGGTCAAAACCTTGCTTTCCGAGCAACCGACCACGCGTGATCCCTGTGTTGCTCCTGCCAGCACAGTTACGTCGCCGGTTCCGTCGTATGTGACCTTCAAGTCGAAATGTCCGGAAGCGTCGCACTTGATAATCATGTCGTCGGTGCCGTCTCCGGAGAGTACGGTTCCAGCAGCACCGTCACCGGCGCTCATGGTTCCGGCAGAGCAGGTCAAGCGTAAGATCTCTTCACGCGCCAGAGCGACATCGTCACCGCCGGGCGAAGGAGCGCCCATCTGCAACTGCACATCGATTGCATCTACAGCTTCAGTACCAGCCTCTCCCCAGCCGACGATTCCGAAGTTATCCAGAAATGTCTGAGAGATTTCTTCAGGTGTCACCGTCTTTACGGGATCGACGGCACCGGATAAGTTTTCAGCCATTGTGCATCCTTTCTGTTGAAGCGACTTCGACTTAGTCCAGCTGGCAAGTCGAAGTCCAAAATTTTATAGCCGCCAGCAGGCTGTCTTTAGTTGCGACCACCGCATTCGTTACACGGTGAAGTCGAAGTCCTGAGTTTCCGAGCAGTCCACCAGCGAACTGGCCTGCGTGATTCCTGCGGCCACGGTGACGATCTCCGAAGTCTCGTCAGAGACCAACAGGTCGATCTTGCCGGTTGTCGATGCTTTAATGATGATGTCGTTGGTGTTGTCTCCGGAGAGCACCGACGCTGCCACGCTGTCATCGATACTCAATGTTGCGTCGCCGCTGCATGTAAAGCGCAGCACTGCGGCAAGGTTGATGGGAGTGCCATCGATATCAACGATTTGGATACGAGCCTTCAGGTCGTCGCCGTCTGCTTCGGGATCCCCCCAAGAGATTCCTGCGATCAGCGCCTGTACTGCCTCAGTCAGACGGTCACCGGGAATACTGCCAGGCGCGTTGATTGTGCCGGGAGTGAATGTGCCATCCAGATTGATCTCGTCACCGATCTCCAGATCATCGTCGGCATAAGTGAATACGCCGTCTTCGATTGCATAATCGGTATCGGGGACCAGTCCTGCGCCATCGAGCGTAACCAGTACGTCGTTGCCTTCGCCGATTTCAAACGGCATGGCAAATTCGGTCTGGCCTTCTGTCTCGGCTGTCATGACTCCCAAGGGCGAGGCGTTCTCGACGGTGAGATAACCCTTGCGGCAGGCAGAGATTATCTCGGGTGTCAAGGCCGCGATCGACAGCGCCGCGCCGCTGGCCCCGGATGGGGCCAAGCTGCGGCGAATGGATTGCAGAGCCAGCGTGCTGGCTCGCAGATTGGTTATGGTGTACATGGTTCCTCCCTAGTCGATAATGTTGACTACGGCCAAGCCGCTGGGTTTACCGATGCCGATGCGGGCTCTGACCTGCGCGTACAGGCCGATGTAGCCCGGCTCCACGCCAGCGCCGTAATGCGGACGAACGGTCGGTCCGTAAGTGATCATCATGCGACCGACCTTTTCCTTCGATGCGAAGAGAACCGTTTTGGCAGCCATCTTCGCGGTCGGGACCACGTTGGTTCCGGCCCAGACTTTGACAGCACCACGCTGTGTCATCTCTTCTTTGGACTGATCGCCCAAATCAAAATCTGACATGTCGAGTTTGATGTGTGTCGAGCGGGCGAACATGGAACCGACCTCTTTTTTGAGATCTTCGATCTTGACGATAGCCTGCTTTGCGGCCTGCTCCGTGAATACACCGCCCGGCGACTCAACGGTGTTGACTGCGGTAACGGCGTCGACTGCCAGCGCTAGTGCCAGCTCGTCGAGGCGCTCCTTGATCAAGGATGTCGCGTTATCGCCCTGCTCGTTGAGCGGGCGAATCACGCCGCGATCGAGATCCGCTTCGTCAAAGACCAGCAGAATGTCGGCCTTAACCTCGGGCGGCTGGAGTTTGTTTGCACCGATCGGCTGCGCACCCGAGCTGCCATCGGGATTTACCACATAGGCAACTTGGCCATCTTCAATGAAGATGTCTGTCGATTCGCCGGGCACAATGATGCGAGTCTCTAAGAAGAGATCGGACGCCATTGTGCTTTCGATCTCGGTCTGCACCATGGGTTCCATGTTAGCTGCCAGTGCAGCAGCAAATTCATGAGGGTTCTCCTTGCCGAATTTACGGAAGAGAGCCTGAATTTCCTTCTGGTCGTAATTGAGTTTCATTGCACTCCCCTTCCTATACCGTCTCAAAGACGAGTACGCCGGAATCGACAGACCAAGCAATCCCCAGGACGTGCTCGGTGTTTTCGGCCTGTTTGTATTCCTTGGCAGCGGTGTCGTAAGACAACGACATTCCGGCGGCTACTCCGTCTGCTACCAGATCGGTGCGCAAGAACGCTCCTGCGCCTGCCACTAAGGCAACTTTGTCGCCCTCTGCCAGATCGGTTGATCCGACTACATGGCCATGGCTGCGAGCATCGCCATCGTCCTGCTGCTGGACGGTGCGATTTCCGGTGAGTTTGGCAGCACCGGGATAGATCGCGGCTCCTGCCACAACGTCTCCGAAGCGGCGACCGCCCTCAATGTGAGTTACGTAGGACATGTGTCCTCCCTTCTATTTGTTGTTAAGATCCTGCCCGAGAGCCTTTGCGAGCTTGGCTTTCAAGTCGCTTGCTCCGGAGCCTATTTCGTCGGGAACATCAACCGGCGCTGACAGGTTGGCAGTGCCGGGAACATTCCCGTTCGATTTGTTCTGATCCGTGTTTGTTGAAAAGGCCGCCTGCATCATCTCTGTCAACGAGGGCTGCGGCTGTGTGGGTGTCTGCTGCGCAGGTTTCTGTGCAGGAGCACCGGCTGATGCCTGTGCGGTCATGGTTGCGTTGTCACCCTTGGGCTTGGCAACTTCGCCTTCCTTGGTCGGAAGGTTCTCTGCCAGCAGCAAAGTGCGATTGTGAGAGCTGGAAGACAACAGGTAGGACGCCTTGAATCCGGCGAACTGGGGATCCGGCATGTCGCATAGCTCCCAGTACTTCTGACGTTCATCGTCTTCGCTGTCAAAGACAACACCCTGGCGCTTCATTTCTTCGATCAAGACCTTGGCCTCGAATTTACGCAGTTGCCACTTGACCTGCCAGACGACCTGCTCCAATCCATTTGCACGCGACTTCTCGGCATCGCGCTCTTTTTGCGCGACCTCCAACTGATCGGTCAGGTTCTGAACCATCTGCGTCAATTGTTCCGGACTCAAGCCCTCTCCTTTGGGCTTTGCATCGTCCGCTTTGTCATCGTCCGCTTTGTCATCATCGGCATTACCATCGTCGGCATTGCTGTCGTCAGTCGTGGCATCATCCGCATCGCCATCAGCGGCATTGTCGGATGCATTGTCATCACCATCTGCTCCGGCCTGTACATCGCCGACCTTCGTCTGAGTGTCGTCACCGTCCGTATTGTCGGCGGTCTGGGTATCGACACTGCCGTCTTCAGGAGCGGCTACGTTGTCGCCGCTTGCGGCCTGAACCTTGGTTTTGTCTTCAGGCGTGTTGCCTTGGGTCTTCATGGCTCCTCCTTCGTCTATGGAACCCGCCAGTGCGAGTTCGATTTCGTTATCGTTGTTGAATCGGTAGTCGGCGGCAGCACAGGCTGCCTGTATTTGGGCTGTTTTGTCGGCAGGGTCACGTACCAATGCTCCTCCGCCGAGGCGCAGTTGATGCACGATCGTGTAACAGAGTTTGCCGTTGAGCGTCGCGCCGATGAACTTGCGCTGGTGGATGCACATCTCCTCCTGCCAGTTGGCTGCGGTAAAACGCTTACTGCAGATTGAGCATTCGCCTTCGCCGTACTTGAGTTCGCTTGACACGAATTTCAGTGTGCCGCGCTGAATAGCGTAGTAATTGAGGCGGATGTCTTCGCTTTTGGATGTGTACAGCAACACACCGGCTCGAGCGAAGTTCTCTCCTCCCTCACTGAGGTACTCGACCGAATCCATCTCTCCGATGATTTCATTTACATCTTGATCGTGATTGCGGTCGAAGGGCTGAGGAGCCACAAAGCTCTCGCAAGCAGCCTTCAACTCGTCATGCGGAATCAGGATCGGGCCGTTAACAGACCACAACACGACATCGGCTGTAACCAATCTGCACGGAAATCCTTGATCCTGCTGGTCAGCATTATCGACAGGCTTGCCGTCTGCCAGCAGAATTTGAGCATCCATTCTGACAGGCTTTTTGAGATCCAGACTTATGCCGGTCGGCTTGATTTTATGCTGCATTCTGCTGCTCCTTTTCAATCACCGCTGTATATGTGCAGCGGCATCGGGGGTGATAAGGCAGCTCCGGAGCACTGCCGATCTCGTAAACTTGCCCGACGATCTCGGCGCACAGATTGCAATAACCGGGTGCACCTAAAACCTTGACCTTCTTTACGCCGTATTGGTTGTATGTGGAGAGGGCGCTCTGGTTGTGCACGCGCATCGTCTCGGTTCTGACGATCAACTCCATGCGAGTGCGGGCACGCTTGAATACAACGCCTCCCGCTTTGCGGAATGAGTCAGCGTCTTTTATGGATGGATACAGATCGCGAACTAGCGTCTTGATATCTGTGCCTGTCAAGGCTCCTTCAAACACTGTCGTCTTGATTCCGCGCACGAGGTCGGCAGAGACTTCGCCCATCAGCGATACCTGATAATCGACAAGCTGCTCCAGTATTGTTGTGTCTACATGCGCGAAGGTCTTTGTCAGCGCATCGTCTATACCGTCTTTGAGTTGTGGCAGGCCTTTACCATTCAGATCGTTGAGCGCTCCCTCGACGCTTGAATATGCAGCCTCCTGCGTGTGTGACTGCGAGAGCTTATTAAGCGATCCTTTCAGATCACTGCCGATCTCATCAAGCTGGCTCTCCATCCCTTTGAGAATCTTGATGCGGTTCTTCTGCCAGTCCGACTGGCTGCTGAGTTTCTCAAGTTTCACGATCTCTTTATCGATGCGCTCCGTAGCAGCGTCCAACACCTCTTCCATTTCCTTGAAGTGCTTGTCGGTCAATTTGTCCGGCGGCGTTCCCATCCATGCCGGATCGTCTGATTTCTTTGCAGCCAGATGTGCGCAGATCTCTGCGGTATCTGCATATGCCGTGCGTTCGGGATATGGCACTAAAGCTCTCGCGTAGACGCTGCGTATATCGATGATTTCGGCAGCTTCGCTTTGAGCGAGGTCTGCGGCCTCGGAATCGGATTCAGGCTTTGTGGATTTCTTTAATCCCAGGCGTTCTCGCAGCTCGTCAGTGGTAATGATCTCAGAGGAATGCAGATATATCAGTTGCTGTGGAGTCAGGTTGATACGATTTTTCTTGACCTTGTCCTGCTCTGATTCGGGTGACAGCTTCATGGCGGCTTGCAGCGTCTCGTCGCTGCACAAGCCCATACGATGCAGGGAAATAAGCACTTTGACAACATTGAGATCGACGGTGTTATCCGCCTCGACCTTGCCGAAGGTCAGCTTTTCAACATGCCCTTCCTGCTCTTTCCATAAGTCGGTAGCCCAGCGCAGAAGCTTTTTGGCCTCCTTGCGGACTTGACCTACCATTGCTTGAACCTTTTTAAATGCCACCTCAGCCGTGGCATAATTGGGGCCATCGCCATCTGACACGGCGTATGGCAAGCCAAGATCCAGCGATATAGCCTTGTCTAATCTGTCATAACGCTTGGAGTTGTCCGGTAATTTGTCGCCGAG
The DNA here is from genome assembly GCA_964437525.1 of uncultured Myxococcales bacterium. Lineage (GTDB taxonomy): Bacteria > Myxococcota_A > SURF-8 > SURF-8 > SURF-8 > JAKQSH01. The sequence goes on from CAYTHG010000122.1 coordinate 9,913, forward strand.
ACCTACGCCCTTAACTTCGACAAGATCGTCTGTAATCAGCGAGCGACCTTTGCCGACATACTCCATTTGATCCTTTAGTGCCATTTGTGCTGTCGGGCTGCTCTTGTAGTATGTCTTGGCTCTCTCTCCGCCGTGCGTGACATGCCAGAACGGTTCGCGGTAACGCTTGCCGATTGTGAGGTCTGTCATACGCAGATCTTCAAGTTCGGCAATATGAGTAAAGGCAGGTAAGACCATCGATGAGCCGTGGTCTTCGTAATCGGGAGTATCCCATTTGAGATGTATGCAATTCTCCGGCGGCAGGTCTACGGCTTTATTACCTTTACCCTGCTGTACCCGGATCAATTCATCGTCTTGATATGTAGTAATAACGCCGATGGGATTGACAACGCGCAGACGACCGATCACGTCGTTATTGGTATACTGAGCAAAGCCCATGCAGTCGCCTTTAACCAGCAACTGTCTCATGCTCTCATACAGCCAACCGTGGAGATCGTGGTCTTCTGCAAACTG
>CAYTHG010000123.1:0-4647 GCA_964437525.1 uncultured Myxococcales bacterium
AGACAGACTGGAAGCATTGCAGCGAGAGCTTTCCCGTATGCGCACAGGTAGAGCAACCACTTCCATCCTGGACGGCGTAAAAGTCGATTATTACAACACCCCTACACCAATCAACCAGGTAGCGACGGTCAGCGTTCCCGAGGCCAGATTGATCGTAATTCAGCCCTGGGAAAAGAACATAATCGCAGACATAGAAAAAGCAATCGCCGCTGCAGATCTGGGCTTGAACCCCAATAACGACGGCAATGTAATCCGCATCCCGATTCCCCCACTGAACGAAGAGCGCCGCAAAGATCTTGTCAAGCAGGTCAAAAAGATGGCCGAGGACTCGAAGATCTCCATAAGAAATATCCGCCGCGATTACAACGACAACGCAAAGAAACTTGAAAAAGACAAAAAAATCGCCGAAGACGAAATGCACAAAGCCTTCGATCAGATTCAAAAAATCACCGACAAACTCATCGAAAAAGCGGATGTCATCTTTTCCAAAAAGGAAAAAGAAATCCTGGAAGTCTAGCCTGAATTATCGGGAGTCGTCGAGATGGAAAAGATTATCGGAATCGATCTTGGAACCACCAACTCTTGTGTGGCTGTGGTGGAAGGGGATAATGCCGTTGTAATTCCGGCAGCGGACGGCAGCAAGGTACAAACCTCCATCGTCTCCTTCTTACAAGACGGCAGACGACTTGTAGGCAACGAAGCCAAGGAGCAGCTTGTATACAACCCTACAAACACGGTTTCGTCCACAAAGCGCTTGATAGGTCGCTCCTTCAATTCGCCCGAAGTGTCTCACTTCATGGAGAAAGCTCCCTACGAGCTGATTGAAGGCGCCAATAATTCCGTTCTGGCGAAAATTCACAACCGCACCTACAGTATGCCCGAGATCGGATCTTTCATCCTGAAGCAGATGAAATCCATCGCCGAAAATTATCTCGGCGAAGAAGTACACAAAGCTGTCGTGACGGTCCCGGCCAATTTTAACGACAACCAGCGTAACGCCACCAAGCAATCAGGCGAGCTGGCCGGGCTGGAAGTCGTCAAGATCATCAACGAACCTACGGCTGCCGCGCTTTCCTACGGTTTCGGTAAGTCTTTCGAGCAAAAGATAGCGGTTTACGACTTCGGCGGAGGCACCTTCGATGTCAGTATCCTGCAATTGCAGGACGATATGTTCGAAGTCATCTCCACCGCAGGCGACACTTTTTTGGGCGGCGACGATATAGATCACCTGATAGTCCAGATGATCGTCAACTCCTACAAACGCAACTTTAAAGTAGATATCGAAAAAGACCCGATTGCGCTTTTGCGCGTTCAGTACGAATCCGAGCGGGCCAAACAGATTCTTTCCTCCGACGAGTCCGTCAACATCCAGATTCCCTCCCTAATCTCAGGTCCGCAGGGAATGATAGACTTGAACGTCAACCTGAGCCGCGAGAACTTTGAACGGATTTCAAGCCAGTTGATACAAAAGAGCTTCATCATCTGCGACGAGGCCTTGCGATTGGCAAAAATGCATTCATCGGAAATCGAGAATGTTGTCTTAGTCGGCGGCACCACGCATATCCCGCTGGTGCGCAATATGGTCAAAGAATACTTCGACCGCAAACCCTTCTGGGGCGTCAATCCGGCAGAAGTTGTCGCACTGGGCGCAGCAATAGAAGGCGCGATTTTAGCAGGCGAACAACGCAGCGACGGACATTCGGCGGTGCTTTTGGATGTTACCTCGCTCTCACTGGGAATCGCCACAGTCGGCGGGCAAGTCGAGAGAATCATCGAGCGCAATACTCCTATTCCAGTAGAGCGCACACGCCTGTTCACCACATCGCGTGACTTCCAGGAAAGAGTCCATATCCGAATTTATCAGGGTGAATCCGACACAGAAGACCAGAACGAGCTTATGGGTGAGCTTGAGCTGTCGGGCCTCAACCCCGAGGCAAAGCGCGGAGAAATCCAGATAGCCGTGACATTCGAGATCGACACCAATGGCATTGTGCAGGTTCGCGCAGTGGATGCCAGCACGGGACAGCAGGCCATAGCTGAAATCGATCTGGCAGGCGCAGCCCCCATGCCCTCTTCGTTCGGCGAAGATATCGATCTGCCGCAAACCTCTAAATAGAGACAAGGGGTCCGTGGAGTAATGATCCCGATACTTGTCATAGACTTCGATCAGGAACGCCGCAACTTCTTCAGAAGTGTCACAGGCGGCGAATTCAAGCTTTTCCTGGCAAAATCGGAAAAACAGGGACTCGGCGGCTTCGACAAACTCAAACCGCCGATTGTCATCCTGCATACTGAATCCAAGGGCGAAAAACTGGCCGAAGCCATTTTGCAGCTAAGCGCTGATAACGGCACACAGGTAATTCTTCTGGGTAATGATACCCCCTCGCAGAACAAGAATATTCACCACCTGCCCTGGCCGATTGAAGCTAAAAAGCTAAAAAGCTGCATGACAAACATACAGCAACAAAAATCCCCGCAAGAAACAACACCTGAAACAGTGCAGGAAGAAATACCGAAAGAACTTCCAGCGGAGGTCATGGACTATTTCTCCGGCATGAGTGAAGAAGAAGTACAGCGAATCGGCATCGAGCGGCTTTTTTTGATTTACAAAAAGATAAGCGGTTTCGATGAACTGGATTACTACCAGATACTGGGACTTCCATCCGATGCACACACGGCCCAGATAAAAAAAGCCTATTTCTCCAACGCACGTAAATACCACCCCGATCATTTCGCCATGATTTCAAATGCTGTCTTCAAAAATGCAGTCGGCCAGCTTTTCAGACGCATGACGGAGGCTTACCAGATTTTGAACGATGCGAATAAACGCATGGAATACGACCAGAATCTGGAGAATTCGGGACGCACTGCCGACACCTTGCGCTGGAGCAAAACAAAAAGAGAATCTCACGGCCCACAGACACGCGAACGTGAAATCGACAATCCGCAGGCCAGAAGATTTTACAAACTGGCTCAATCCGCCATCAACGCCAGTGATTATGTGTCCGCGAAAATGAATCTCCAACTGGCCTTGCAAATGTCCAAAGATCACCCACTTTTGAAAAAAAGTCTGGAAGAAGTGGAAGATCTCTTGAAAAAGTAATCGATTCCATAGATAATGTTTTAGATTTTGAAGCTGTCTTGTTCTTTATTAATTTCCTTAAACCTTGGGTTTTGAAGTGACACAAATAGAAACCAAGTCGTTCATTACAGGTTCGGAAGTAATCGCCAGAGCCGCAATAGATGCGGGCTGCAATTTCTTTGCCGGGTATCCAATTACCCCCGCCTCAGGTATCCTCAGAAGCATGTTAAAGATGCTTCCTGATGTCCGTGGAATCGGTATTCAGGGAGAAGATGAAATCACCTCGATAGGTTTCTGCATAGGTGCGGCTGCGGCTGGCAAAAAAGTCTTGACCGCCACATCCGGTCCGGGCATGTCTCTTTACTCCGAAAATATCGGTTTCGCCATGATGGCCGAGATACCGATGGTAGTTGTCAACGTACAACGCATGGGACCGGGCACCGGCGGCGCCACCACAAGCGCCGAAGGAGATGTTCAGTTCATGCGCTGGGTCACATCGGGCGGATTCCCCATCATCGCCCTATGCCCGACGACACTCGAAGAAGCCTACACACTTACAATCGAAGCCTTCAATCTGGCAGAGCGCTTCCGCACCATGGTAATTGTACTCACCAACAAAGACCTTGCCATGAGCAACGACACCATGGACCCCGGCGCGCTGGTTCGCCCCGAACTGGTCGAGCGCACACAGGCTCAAAGTGCGGCAGAATACATGCCCTACAGATACGACGAACTGGCCGACGTGCCGGACTTTGCCCGTCTGGGAGGAGACATACTGGCGCGCTTCAATACATCGACACACGGCAAAAACGGTTTTCTGGTCAAGAAGCCCGAGGTGGTCGATAACGCATTGAAACATCTTGTGGACAAAATCCACGAGCACCAGGATGAGATCGACCGTGTGACGGCAGACATCGACGAAGACGCCGACACCATCATCCTCGCCTACGGTCAGCCGGCGCGAACATCCAAAGACGTTCTCGAAAAAGTCAGAGCCGCAGGGAAAAGCCTGTCGCTTGCAACCGTTTATTCTCTCTGGCCTCTGCCTGAGAAACCTATTAAAGAGTTTGTCAAAGGCCACAAGCGCATAGTCGTTCCCGAGCACAATCTGGGACAATATGCCCTTGAGATCGAAAGATTATTCCCGGAGTGCGAAGTCAGGCGCATCAACCGTATAGACGGCAAACAGATTTCGCCTGCCGAAATAGAGGAGCAGTGCTTCTGATGGAAGACAAAGCCTTGCATTACGTTGATCCGACCCGCAAGCCGTACCCATTCTGCCCCGGCTGTTCACACAGCCTGGTACTGGATGCCATAGACCGTTCACTGCATATCATAGAAGCCGATCCCAAGCGCACCTTGATGGTAACTGACATCGGTTGCCTGGGAATGTCCGATAGATTTTTCGACGTTCACACGCTGCACGGCCTGCACGGGCGCTCGTTCACTTATGCATCAGGAGCAAAGCTTGCAGATCCCGGATTGAACGTCATCAACTTAGTCGGTGACGGCGGCTGCGGCATAGGCGGCAACCACCTGATTCACGCAGCACGACGCAACATCGG
>CAYTHG010000123.1:4657-10371 GCA_964437525.1 uncultured Myxococcales bacterium
CGCTTGAAGGCATCACCAGCACCACCCCGGACGGCAATTACGACAACCCCTTAAACATCAGCAATATCACTGTGGCCTCGGGAGCAACCCACGTTGTCCGCGTTTCGGCCTTCGATAAAAATCTCGATCAGATCATCGCCGATGCCATGCAACACGAAGGTTTCGCCCTGGTGGAAATCCTTGAGTTATGCACGGCTTACTTCAGCCCGAAAAACAAGTTCCGCAAAAAGGAACTGGAAAACAGGCTCGAAGAGTTGGGCGGCGGCGGCGTGCTGCAAAACGTATCAAAGCCGGAATACTCGGCTGTGGCCCGTCGGCACTGGCCGGAAAAGCCGAAAAACTTTGCTGTCAAAGGAACGGCCCAGAAATTCGAACACAAGCTTCCCAAAAACGAGTACGACCTGCTTTTGGCCGGTTCAGCCGGAATGAAAGTCATCTCGGCGGCCTCCAATCTGGGGCAGGCTTCGCTATACTGCGGGCTGTGGACATCTCAAAAAGACGACTACCCCGTCACGGTACAGAGCGGACACTCGACATCCATGCTCAAGTTTTCGCAGAGCCGCATAAACTACACCGGCGTCAACTCACCCGACGGAGCCATAGTCATCAGCGAAAACGGCCTGAACGAAGTCCGCCACGAGTTGGAAGAAATGAGCCCCGACGGGCTGGTAATAGCCGACAGCAAGCTTGAAATCAAAACTCCGGCCCGCTTGTTGAAAGTGGACTTTGCAGCGGCCAAGCTCTCTAAATTCAATATTATCGGCACCGCCGTAGCGCTTTTCCTGCTTGAATCGCAGATCATGCCGATAGAGGCGCTCATCGAAGTAATCAATTCCATTCCCAAAGAGAAAATCAGGGAAGAGAATTTCAAAGCCATAGAAGCCGCGCAAAAACTGTATCAGGAATTCGAAAAAGCAAACGGATAAAAATGATGCTCACAATCGGAATCAGAAGAGAAGACAAGAATCAATGGGAAAGACGCGTACCGCTCTCACCAAAGCAGGTAGCAGAACTCATTGAAAAACACAACTTCGCATTCAAAGTCCAACCTTCCCCGATTCGGGCCTACGGCGATGAGGAGTATCTTGAGATCGGAGCGCAGATTAGCGAAGATCTTTCCGACTGCGACTTCAATATCGGCGTAAAGGAAATGCCCAAAAGCATTTTTGTCGAAGGCGGCAAGTACCTGTTCTTCAGCCACACCATAAAAGCCCAGCCATACAACATGGCCATGCTGCAAGATCTGATAGACAAAAAATGTACGCTGGTGGATTACGAACGTATCGTGGACGACAATAACCGCCGCCTGATATTCTTCGGCCAATACGCAGGACTAGCCGGAATGATAGACAGCCTGTGGGCCTTGGGACAACGCCTGGAAGCGGAAGGCACAAAAACGCAGTTTCTGGATATCAAGCAGGCAAACGGCTACAAGACCCTTGCGGCGGCAAAGGATGCAATAAGTGCAGCAGGCGAGAAAATCAAAAGCGAAGGACTGCCCTCGGAAATCTGTCCGGTTGTTTTCGGTTTTGCAGGCTACGGCAATGTTTCACAAGGCGCACAAGACATCCTGTCGCGTCTTCCGGTAACAGAAATAACACCAGATGAATTGCTCAGGCTGACTGCCGACAATAACAAGAGCGTGTATAAAGTCGTCTTCAAAGAAAAAGACATGGTCGCGCCTAAAGACGAAGACGCCGAATTTGAATTGCAGGACTACTATCAGCACCCCGAAAAATATAAGCCGAGCTTCGAAAAGTTTCTGCCCGAGTTGACTGTACTGATGAACTGCATCTACTGGGAAGAACGCTATCCGCGCATGGCCAGCAAAGAAAGCTTTAAAAAGCTTTACGCAGAAAATACGGCTAAACTCAAAGTCATCGGCGATATAAGCTGCGATGTCGAAGGTTCCCTGCAATGCACATTGCGCTGCACCGACAGCGGCAAGCCTGTTTATATCTTTGATACCGAAACCGGAGCGGAAAAAGACGCCTGGACCGGCAAGGGTCCGTTGGTGCTGGCCGTAGACAACCTGCCCGCCGAACTGGCCTTCGACTCCTCGCGGGTTTTCGGCGCTATATTAGTAGACATGCTACCGGAGCTGGCAGCAGCCGATTATTCTCAAAGCTTTGAAAATCTCTCTTTAGCGGCTCATCTAAAAAGAGCCATTATCGTTTATCGTGGCGAACTCACAGAAGAGTATCGCTATCTGGAGAAACATCTCCATCACCCCTGACTTGATGTATATAGGAGTATATAAATCATGAAAAAAGTATTGGTACTGGGAGCGGGACTGGTAGCCGGACCGACAGTACATTATTTACTCGATCATGAAATCGAAGTCACCGTCGCAAGTATAATCTCATCCCAAGCAAAAGAACTGGTAGGAAACCATCCACACGGCAAAGCTGTCGAGTTGGACGTCTCCGATAAACCGGCCTTAACCTCGCTGATCAAAGAAAACGATCTGACAATCAGCCTGCTGCCGGCAACCATGCATGTTATGGTGGCAGAGATCTGCCTCGACAAAAATAAGCACTTAGTCACGTCTTCTTACGTGAAGCCTGAAATGCGCGCTTTGGATCAACGAGCGAAAGAAGCCGGGCTGCTGTTTTTGAACGAACTGGGCCTGGACCCCGGCATAGACCACATGTCGGCCATGGAAGTAATCGACCGTGTAAAAAAAGACGGCGGCACCATCGTTGATTTTTCATCTTCCTGCGGTGGACTACCCTCTCCCAAAGCAAACGACAACCCGCTCGGATACAAGTTTTCCTGGAGCCCTAAAGGTGTGCTTTTAGCTGCCAACAATTCGGCCCGCTACCTGCGTGACGGAAAAGTCGTCGAAGTCCCCGGCGAGGAACTCTTCGATCACTTCCACGATATCGAAATCCAAGGATTGGGCGGCTTTGAATGCTACCCCAACCGCAACTCGCTCGAATACATCGAGCTTTACGGACTGGAAGACGCCAAGGGATTCTTCCGTGGCACCATCCGCAACCAGGGCCATTGCGAAAGCTGGCGCAAGATGGTCGATTTCGGCATGTTCGGAACAGAAGAAGCGGACGCCTCCGGTTTGAGCTATAAGCAGTTCATGGCCAGATTGCTGACAGGCAATACGGGCACCGACCCTGCAAAAGCCCTGATGGACAAATATGACATCCCGGCTAATGCCCCACTGATCGAAAAGCTTTCATGGTTGGGCATGTTCGAAGACGTCCCCTGCCCCAAAGACAAAATCGCCCCCATCGACCTGATACTTGAACGTATGCTTGAAAAGATGATGTTCAACAAAGGCGAACGCGATCTGGTGGTATTGCAGCACAAATTCCACGTCGAATATCCCGACCGTAAGGAAGAAATCACCTGCGACCTGATAGACTTCGGCTTCCCCAACGGCGACAGCTCCATGTCGCGCACGGTCGGCCTGCCCGCAGCAGTCGGGGCACGCCTGATCTTGCAAGGCAAAATCAAGCTGACAGGCGTCTATATCCCCAACGTGCCGGAAATCTACGTCCCGGTACTCAAGGAATTGGCAAACATGAACATCAAGTTGAACGAGCGCGTAGAAACAAAATAAACGTACCTAATAAATTTTCTCTTCCAAGATCGCCGTAGGGAAAATACCATAGCGGTATGAAAGCGAAGAAAAAACAGGCATACGAGATCTGGCGCAAATTGCATGAAGCCGGATTTGAAACTTATTGGGTAGGCGGTTGCGTTCGTGATCACCTGCTTTCTATTGAACCCTTGGACTACGATATCGCAACCGCAGCAACTCCCGACGAAATACTGAAGATCTTACCCAGAGCGAACAAAGTAGGCAAAGCCTTCGGCGTCATACTGGTCAAGGGCCGGGCCGGATTCAACGAGATCGCAACCTTCAGACAGGATGGCCCCTACAGCGACGGTCGCCGCCCAGACTGGATAAAGTTTTCAGATGCCGAGCAGGATGTCAGACGGCGCGACTTCACTGTCAACGGAATGCTGTTCGACCCGAAACACGAGCGTGTGATAGATTTTGTCGGCGGCCAGAAAGATCTTGAAAACAAAACTATCCGCGCCATAGGCAACCCGCGCCTGCGTTTTGAAGAAGATTACCTGCGCTTGCTGCGCTGCATAAGATTTACGGTGCGCTTGGGTTTTGAAATAGAAACCGAAACTTATCAAGCGCTGTGCGACTCGGCTCCCAAAATTGCACGAATCGCCTCGGAGCGCATCACCGGCGAGTTGCTGCAAATATTGACCGGCCCCGACTCAGAGCGCGGCCTGCGACTTTTGTCCGACAGCGGACTCTTGAAAGAATTTCTGCCGGAAGTCGAGAACATGCGAGATGTCGAACAGGACGCCGCCATGCATCCCGAAGGCGATGTTTTCGAGCATACCTGTCTGGTCCTGAAACAACTTCAAAAGCCCGATGAGACTCTCGCGCTGGCGGCACTGTTGCACGATGTGGGAAAACCCGCCACACAGGTATTCGCGCCCGACCGCATTCGTTTTCACGGCCACGCAGAAAAAAGCGCAGAGATGGCAGAAGGCATTTGCAGGCGTCTTCGCATCGGGAACAAGCAAAGCGAGCTTGTCTGTGAATTGATTAAAAACCATATGCGCTTCAAAGATTTTCCGCAGATGCGCAAGGCAACCAGACTCAGATTCTTTGCCCTTGAAGGGTTTGAACGCCACCTGGAATTGCATCGCGCCGACCGCATGTCTGCTGACCGCGATACTTCGACATACGAACAGGCGAAACTCGAATACGAGAGCCTTTCCCAAAAAGAAATCTCTCCGCCACCCTTGATAAGCGGTAAAGACATCATAAAGCTCGGAATTAAACCGGGACCACAAGTCGGGCAAATATTGGATAAAATCCGCGAATCTCAACTCGAAGGAACAATCTCCTCACGAGAAGAAGCGCTTGATCTGGCGCGGGGAATAATCGGGTAATAAAAAAAAGAGCCTGCATTAAGCAATCTCTAATAATTATGAGGAGCGCGGGCGCGGTCTCGGCTCAAAGTTGGCCAATCACTTATTCATGGAGGGGAGAAGGTCGGTGCGAACCTATTTGCCAAAGGTAGGATCACTTCAAGCGTCAACGACCTCACCCGCGCAATGAAAACCAAATCTTCTAAAAGAGCAGATGATCATACATCCTTCTCATCCATATCAATTCTACATGCCCCCCATCAAAATTCAAGCATTATTTACAAGTTTTTTTTTAAGGGAGTCCATACAGACTTCCCAGGATATGCTAGAATGACTATTGAATACGCCGCATTAGAGAGCAATGAACAAAAGCAATGGAAAGAAATAAATGCCGGAATTGCCTGAAGTAGAGTCTATCGTCAACAGATTCAGATCACTTGTAGACGGAAAAACGATAATTCGCTTCGAATCTCGCTGGCCGAAACAGGTAACACCTTCGGTCTCAGAAGTTGAAAAATCGCTGGAGAATAAAAAAATCATCGACCTGCAAAGGCGTGGGAAAAACATCATCATTCACCTGGAAGACGGCTTGTTCCTGCTTGTGCATCTACGCATGAGCGGACGTTTCGAGTGGCAGGCCAAAGGCGAAGAAGAAGCCAGGCACGCCCGCGCTCTATGGGAATTTAAAGGCGGCGACAAGCTTTTGTTCTGCGACGCCCGCAAGTTCGGCACCATCAAGCTGGTCGACGACCTCGATGCCGCCACCGCCCACATGCCCGCCGATGCCCACG
>CAYTHG010000124.1:0-10353 GCA_964437525.1 uncultured Myxococcales bacterium
AAGATCGGAATCTTTCTCAAGCTCGTCGTTAATCATCCCTTCAAATTGCTGCTCATCCAAAAAAACAAAGCGTCCCGAATCATTGGTTACAAGAATTTTATCACCCAATTTGCGCCAGCGTATTACAGCCAGATTCTTGTTGACTTTTTTAGGATCTATCGCCATCTACTCAACCTCTCGTGCTGCCATATAAGGCGAAATTACCGAATTCGTCAAACAATGAATCCTTAAACCCGTCTTCGTATCCAGCGCAGTTAACTATGTAATAATCTCCGTTTACATCCAAGGTCCATTGGGCTAAGTGTTCAAAAGCACTTATGGCCGTCTGAAGACCTTGTTTTGTGTAAACCTTCTTATGGTATTTTTTCTGCATACCTATCCCCGGATCTAGTTTTTTTTTGTCGTAAACAGTTTCAGATTCGAGTTCCGCCTTTAATCGGAGCTGTATTTTCCGTTCGAGAACTCAATTTCGTATCCTTCGCAATGGGCGACAACACCCTCGCGACGATACACCTTGACGTAGAATCTGACATCTTCAAGATAACAGTAATTGAGACCAACATGCTCGTTTGCGGGATTGTCTATGGGATCGCACGGACAATGTCCCTTGTAGCAAGTCGGATTGGGGTCGTATTCTACGTCGGCTTCCTGCGGATCCCATTGACCGCATACGCCAGGAGTAGCAATCTGGTCATCTGTATAGTAAGTGAATGAATCTCTCTGGTCTTCAGGACAGACCGCATTCGAAGGAGTACAGCCATCTTTGTAAACCTGGAAGGCGTACTGGTTGTACGGGTTGTTTGTAAAGCGAACCGACACGTGGAACTCGTCACAACCGCCCGGATTCGTTTCCGCTCCGTCAACACCGACGAATGTATACCAGTCGTAATCGCCCTTGGGTACGATATTACCGGCGACACTCACCGATTCGGCATCGTTGTCAAGCAGATATTCCTGAGCCGGAACAATAGAGCCGTTACCACAGGAGTTTCCGACACCCTGCTGATCGTAGTTGTCTACATAGCATTCACAACCGTCGTTATCAACGATTTCGTTGATATCATACCAACCGGCATTGCAGCTTTCGATGGTGCATTCATAATCGGCGCAACCGGCGGTTCCGTTCGGAACATTGCAGACATGACCGCAAGCACCGCAGTTGTTCGGGTCGCAACAAGTTTCGAAATCTTCGTCTGTCAAGCCGTCACAGTCATCGTCTAGAGCATTGCACTCTTCGGGCTCGCTCTCATCGCTTGAGCCGTAAGGCATGGTGTCGCACTGACGTTTGTAAGGATCGGGATAAGCGGGATTATCCGGGCTCAGACACTCATAATGTCCACCGGCACAAATGCCGTAAACATCTCCCGCCGCGCACGGGATAGGTTCGCAGTTGCCCTCATAGTTAACGAAGCCTTCATCCGTACAACCGTTGCAGTTGTTATCAAGATAGTCGCAAACTTCGGTCTCGCCCTGGTAATCGGTTCCACCGGGCAAGGTATCGCAAACCAGAGAATTCAGGTTGGCGCACTCATACTGACCATCGACACAAATGCCCTCACCTTCACATGCATTGCCGACATTGAAGAGCTGACCTGCCGGATTGGGGAAGGTTGCATTATCCGTCAAGCCGTCGCAGTTCTCGTCTTTACCGCTGCAAAGCTCTTGGCGCGGATTGTAATTGCTTCCGCCCGGATCTGTCGAACAACCGGTATCGTAGTCGTCGAAACATTCTGTCAAACCGTTACCGCATTCACCTGTACCCTCACACTCAAGACCGACCGGATAACCTTCGTCGGTTTCTCCGTCGCAGTCATCATCGAGGTTGTTGCAGTAACCGTTGGAGTTGACTTCGTACCCCGGAGGTCCTTCAAAGGCCACAGCACCAGGCACGCTGCCGAAGTCGTTGCCGCCAGGACTTGTCGAACAGCGCCTCTCTCCGCTTGCGTAATCGCATTCCCATTCGCCGGGAACAGTACTGCAAACGCCAGTCGAGAAACACTGCTGTCCAAGTGCGAAGTCTTCGTCGCTCAAGCCGTCGCAGTCGTCGTCCTGACCGTTGCATGTTTCTTCGGCACCGTCGAATTCAGGATGGTACGGGTTGGCCGAAGAGCAGATCTTCTCAAGGCTATTGTAAGGACTGCACATCCAGAATCCGGCACCGCAGGAGCCGGTTCCGTCACAGGGCTGCGCATTGGAATGAACGCCGTATTGATCCACCGAACCGTCACCGACAAAGGGCTGCCACGGATCGTCCACGGTGCCGTTGCAGTCGTTGTCCTTGGTATCGCAAATTTCCGGAGTACCGACACCGCCGGAATAGCATTCTATCCATGTTCCTTCCAACTCGCCGTTGGGGCCATCGTTCTCACCGCAACGATAATAACCCCATTCGCACTCGCCTTCGGCGTCGCAGGGTTTATCTATGCAACCGGTGCAGAGGCTCAAACTGGGATCAAGCGTATTGATGTAAGTACCGTTATCTGTCAGACCGTCGCAGTCATCATCGACACCGTTACAAACCGCATCGCAGGGAGTCGCATTCGGATCTTCACAGGGACTAGCGCACGCGCTGCCATCGGAATGACACATCATGGCGTTATCCCAGGCATTGCAACGACGTCCAAACGGGTAGTCGAGATGGTCCGGGTCGAGACATTCCCATTTACCTACCAAGCAGACACCGACACCGACAGCACACCAGTCATCGATTTCGAAGTCTTCATCGGTTTCACCGTCGCAGTCGTTATCGAGACCGTCGCAGACTTCGGTTGCCATATCGCCGTTGGGCGGAAGCTGCTCGGACGAACAGCGCACGGTCGTGTTGGTGGCACATTCATAAACGCCCGGACCGCAAACGCCCGCACCATCACATTCCTGACCTACAGGCCAGAGTTCATCCACGAGGCCGTTGCAGTCGTTGTCGAATCCGTCGCATTTTTCAATGCTCAACTCACCGCACTCGGAGCCGGGTGCTGGAGCGCAATAGTATTCACAACCGGCACAACCATCTGGCTCGGTGCAATTCGGGTCACCTTCTGGCAAGAGGTCGTAGGTGCAGGAATCGCAGGGCTTGCCTTCACCGCAAAGGTACACATAGGTGTTGTTGCCTGTAATGGAGTTGGAGTAGAAACGCAGAATCAGGTTCTGGTTCTGCACGATACCATTGGGAGTAAACTCGACCTTGAAGGTCAACTCGTCTTCAGGGTTTGTGGAGTGCGGTTTCAACTCGACCGGGAAAGTCTGAGAGAAATCGAAAATTCTCCAGGATCCCTCTAAACCGGGCTGATAGAAGTCCCAATGATCGATGATAAGGCTTCCGCTACCGTCGTTGTATATAGTTATTTCTTTGGGAATCGAAGTGTCGTAAAGGTAGAGCGCCGGGAAACACCAGGGATTGGATTGTGAAGTGCTGGGATCTATATAGATCTTGGGGTCGATACCTTCACCGTGAAGCGCAATCTCAACCTTGGTATAATCTTCGTTGAAGTCATTGGACTCAAAGAAGAATACGTTGTCGTCGGGGCCGGACCATGGCAGCGCCGGCAGATAGGTAATTGGAATATCACGCGATTCGCTCGGCTGAATACCGGACATGTCCACCGGGGTGAACTTGAAGTCCGAACTCGGATTCTGAAGTCTCAGACTGAATACATCCAGAGGCCATTCACCGGCGTTTTTGACGCGCAGATTGTAAACCTTGGGAGTTCCTAAAATGACTTCGCCGTAGTCGATGGATTCGGTAAAGAGAGAATCTTCGTAACCGATTTCGTTGACCCAGTATTCGACATGGGGAGCTACCGGCTCACCGCGCAAGTCAACGCTGATCTCGGGGGTGCTGGAGTCGTTGTAGATAACCAGACGCGCCCAGTCCACCTGATTCACGGCTTCGGTTGTGGGAGTGTAAATGATCTCGAATTCACGCGGATCGTTGGGATCTAAATTCATGGGGATGTATGCAAGGCTGTCGGGAGCAATCGAGAAAACATCGGGATTATCGCCCTCGATTTCGTTTCCGTCGCCATCAAGACGCTTAAGGACACGCATGTCGCTCAAGCGCAAAACTCCGCTGCCTCTGTTTTCGACTTCCAGAGATTTGGTTTTCTGATCGAACAACAAGGTCTGCTCAAAGTCCAACATTTCAGGCGTGACTTCGACTTCAGCCAGCACGCCTTCTCCCTGAACGGATAGAATCTGCAAACCCTTCTGATGGTCGTTGCTATGAACCTCAAGGAAAGCGGCATCCTGGCCAACAGTACTGGGAGTATAAAGAACATAAAACTCCACGGTTTCTCCCGGAGGAATACGGATATTCAAATTCTCTGGATTCTGTCCTCCGAAACCATCGAGAACGAAATCTTCAGGAATAGGTTCGCCGCGCCACCAGACTTTGTTGACAATCACAGTGCCACCGCAGGAACTGGTCATCTTGACTTCCATGGACTTACTGATGCCCTTGGTGACATCGTGGAAGTCAAGCAAGTTAGGAGGCTCGGGCGTCAAAGTCAAACAAGGCACGACCGCCGTACCTGTCAATGGAATCTCTATCGGGTTTACCGGATTGTACGTGGACTCATCGGCATTGTGCTGAATCTTCAAGGTTGCGTTGTTGATTCCCTGTTCGAAGGGGTTGAACTTGACCTGGAAAGAGAATGTTTCATTCATTTTTATATAAACAGGGAAAGTCAGATTGTCCTGTAAAAAGAACGCCCCCTGAGACGGTTCAAGCTGAATCGACTGAATGGTGAGAACTTTGTTGCTCTCCTCCACTTCACAATTGAATGGCAGACAATTGATTTCAAGCTCTACTCCCTGTTCGGTATTGACATCCACCTCCTGAAAATCATAGGTTTCAGGATTAATCTTAATCTCTGTGGCACCCTTGTAATCACTATAAGCCTGCACCCTTACTTTTTTGTGATATTCATCGTTGGATATAATTTCGATGGTTGCAAGTTTCGCGTTTGGCGTCTGGGGAGAAAGCACTACGCCTATTGTGACTTCACCGCCGTTGGGCGCGACGTGAATGGTATCGGTAATTTCCCCATCTAAGAATGAGAAATCAGAATCGCTGTCGCTGGAGAAAGAAACAACCAAAAGACTGAGTTCTTCGTTACCGTCGTTTATGACCGTCAGATCACGCGTAACGATATCCCCCATTTGGACAACACCGAAACGAAGAGCATCAGGCTGCACCTGAATGCAAGGGCCGACCGGAGCGCACGCGCCCACCTGATCGGAATCTCCATCTTCAGCTTGGTCTTTATCGCTGTCAGAAACACTTAATGGAGAACAATCGCAGGCGTTGTCGCAGAATTCGTCCGCTTCGCAGTCGGAGTCGCGCACGCACTGGTTATCTACGAGGTTACATGTTCCTTCCGTATCAGGATCAATACAAGAACCCATGTGGCAAATCAAAGGCGATTGGCAATCTAAGTCCGTATCACAGAAGAAAGATGAACCATCGCTTTCTGCGTCACCGCCCGCATTTCCCGCATTGCTGTCACTGTTACCGCAGGCAGAGGCCAATATCGCAACTACAAAAAACAGGGCATACAAAAAAGCTTGGCCCTTGTTGATCCTCATGGGTTTTCTCCTTGCAAAAGTTTTCCCGAGTATTCCGCCTGAAACTTCCATTGAACCCCTTCGAGGCTCTTGTAAGTGTAAAAACAAAACACTTTCATCGTTTCAGTTATAATATACTTCCTTATATGGTGTCAAGATGAATAAGGGTGGCGAGAGAATCTATTGATTTGAAAATATATATGATTTTACGCAGAATTTCCATATTTACAGACTTAAAGGCACTTAAGTTCCAAAAAGAATGCAAATACACAAAATAAACGGTGCCACAACTCCTGCCTGTTCTTTATTTTAGCTTGTTGTCAACCCCGCGCGATAATAATCAGATGTTTTGCCACCTTGAACTTGCTTCAACGATTGAGTTCAATTGTACACTTTACAAGTGGGGGGCATTGTTTTAAAATTGAATACAGGGCAAAGACAAGGAGACATCTAATGGCTGATTACATTCTACGCCCAGCCGAAGAGCGGGATCTTGAAAGGGTTTTGGGGATAATCTCGATTCACGACGAAGCACAGGAGCAAGTCGCCAGGCGCTTCCTCAAGGATTATTTCCATAACAAACCCGACCCTTCCGAGGCCATGCATTACGTGCTGGAAGCCCAAGGAGAAGTGGTTGCCGTAGGAGGCTACATTGTGGACAAGCAGGAAAACATCTGCTGGATAGGCCTTTTATACGTCGATCCCTACTATCGAGGACAGGGACTGGGAACACAACTGTTGAACCGGGTGACACAGGACACAAAAAAACTGGGGCACGACAGGCTGTTTGTTTCCGTAGACCAAGAGGACTACTCCGATACCGTCATCAGGTTTTACACTGGAAACAAGTTCAGTAACAGTTCCCACTGCATAAAGCCACCTTTGGAGCCTATACAGCAGCAGCACACTTTCTGTCGGAAGATAGACGATAAAAAGCCAGTCGAGGCTTAAGTCTGATTAAGGAATGATGTAGCTTTCAAGTTCCAGTAAAACCTGTTGTGCGCGCTGTTGTTTTTCGTTTTCCAGCCATGTTTCGGTCCTGACCATTCCAATGCCGGGGGCATAGGTGATCCTGTTTACCATGTATTTACCCTTTTTAATCTGGGTGCGGGATTTAACAACTACACATTGCTTGAATGTCCCGGCAGGCAAATCCACTACGGCATTGTCATCCACTACCACAAAGTGTTCGGCTAGATTGAAACGGATCTGAGCTTTCCACTCCTGGCCTTTGTGGATGGGATTCTGCAAAAGGTAGCGCTTGGGATCTCTGAGACCGATGGAATCCAGTTTAAAAACGCCGCCTTGACTGTCGATGAAAAAGCCGTCTTGCTTTTTGTCTATGGAGACTTTCAAGGTGCCCTTCTCGCCCAACATATCCCGGCGATAAACCCAGGTATTTCCTAAGTTTAGAGGCATATATTCACTGGCAGAAAGAGAGCCCTGCTCCACATAGGATTTGTTGATCCCGGCAAATTCTTCCAGAGATTCCGGCTTCACTTTTTTGGAAGCACAGGCAAACAGAAAGGAGCTGATAAGCAGCAGCAACAAAACAACAAAAATGCTTCTTTTCACTTTGAATTTCCTTTCGGAATAACGAATAAATATCAGGAACCGCTGAACAATCTGGCCGCAAAAAACTCCGGCAGCCCACTGTTCAGAATTCTTTCGGAAGCCTTGTCTATATTGTAGGGAACCCGGTAAAACTCCACCCGGCGCTCATCGCTGTCGTAAATGACAAAAGACGCCCTGGGATCGTAGTCGCGCGGTTGCCCCACGGAACCGACCGATACCACGTATTTTTTGCCTTCCTGAACAGTAAAATTATCAACGGTCACTTCAAGCGCTTTATCAGGAAGTATCTCGTATACTCTGCGTAAATGCGAATGCCCCAGAAATGTAAGAGTTTTCAACTCATCGTAATGCGGGCAAAGACTCGTTGCGTGTTCAATGGTGTACACATAACCGAAGCTGGCAGGATCGACCGGCGTTCCATGAACCCAGCAGATATCGCCTTCCATTCTGAAATAAGGCAGGGAATTGATGAATTTCATGTTGTCTTCGGTCAAAGACTCCGCCGACCACTCAAGAACTTCCTTGGCCTCGCCGTAATAATGCTTGAAATCCATCTGTCCACAGACAGCCGCATCATGGTTGCCCATAATGGAAATATCGCACATAACCTTGAGTAGATTGATAACTTCATTGGGCGCAGCGCCATAACCGACAAAGTCTCCCAGACAGACATAGCGGTCTACTTTCAGCCTGCCAAGAAGCCTCAAGACTTCCTGCATTGCCTCCAGATTGGCATGTATGTCGGAGATAATCCCAGTTCGCATGAAAACCTATACCTGCTTGAATTGACGGGATTCTAGCATGTTAGGAAAAAAAAAGGGAGAGAAAATTTCATGTCGTCTCTCCGATTCCAATAAAAAAGCGCCCGCACAAAAATGCGGGCGCTTTCAAAATCGAGCTATCTAACCCGAATTATTCACAGTGAATTTACTGCGGCTTGTAAATTTTCGATATTTCGCTCGTTTCGATATTTTTCCTCTCGACAGACTGCAAAGTATGTCTTCGAGTAAAAAATCTCTCCAACTTCGCTAAATATCTTCAATTTTCAAGCCTCGCTACAAATCCCGATGAACAATGCGGGCAAGCAGAATCGGCGATTACATCATGCCGCCCATTCCGCCCATACCACCCATGCCGCCCATTCCACCCATGCCGCCCATATCAGGCATTCCACCACCACCGGCTCCGCCCTTTTCAGGCTTGTCGGTGATCATGCAATCGGTGGTCAGAAGCAGACCGGAAACGGAAGCGGCGTTCTGCAAAGCGGAGCGAACGACCTTGGTCGGGTCGATGATGCCCTTCTCTACCATGTCGCCATATACTTCTTTGTGAGCGTCAAAGCCGAAGTTGCCTTCGCCCTCGCGGACCTTATTGACAACGATTGAGCTTTCGACACCGGCGTTCTCGGAGATCTGACGAATCGGCTCTTCAAGGGCTCTTTCGAGAATCTTGAGGCCAACGGCTTCTTCGGGCTCAACTTCGGTATCCTTGAGAACTTCCTGGCTGCGCAGCAGTGCAACGCCACCACCAGGAACGATTCCCTCTTCAACTGCGGCGCGGGTTGCGTGCAGTGCGTCTTCGACGCGGGCTTTCTTTTCTTTCATCTCGGCTTCGGTAGCGGCACCGACCTGAATGATGGCAACACCGCCGACCAGCTTGGCCAAACGTTCCTGCAGTTTTTCACGGTCGTAATCGCTGGAAGTCTCTTCGATCTGGTTGCGGATCTGCTTTACGCGACCCTGAATGTTCTCGGCTTTGCCAGCACCACCGACGATGGTGGTGTCTTCTTTACCGATGGTCACGCGGCTGGCCTGACCGAGATCGTTGATGCTCATGGTCTCAAGCTTCAAGCCTACTTCTTCGGCGATCACGTGTCCGCCGGTCAGAATGGCGATGTCTTCGAGCATGGCTTTGCGGCGATCACCAAAGCCCGGAGCTTTGATTGCAGCGATATTCAAAACGCCACGCAGCT
This sequence comes from uncultured Myxococcales bacterium, assembly GCA_964437525.1. Taxonomy (GTDB): domain Bacteria; phylum Myxococcota_A; class SURF-8; order SURF-8; family SURF-8; genus JAKQSH01. The sequence goes on from CAYTHG010000124.1 coordinate 9,110, forward strand.
TGTTGACTACCAAAGTAGCCAGAGCTTCGCCTTCGATGTCTTCGGCGATGATTACCAGCGGCTTACCCATTTTGGCAACCTGTTCCAGGATGCCGAGCATGTCGCGCATGTTGGATATTTTCTTGTCGTACAGGAGGATGTAAGGCTCTTCCATAACGGCTTCCATGCGATCGGGATCGCTTACGAAGTAAGGCGAAATGTAACCGCGATCGAACTGCATACCTTCAACGACTTCCAGAGTGGTGTCGAGGGTTTTGGACTCTTCAACGGTGATGACGCCTTCTTTACCGACTTTTTCCATTGCTTCGGCAATAATGTTGCCGATGGTGCGGTCACTGTTGGCGGAGATAGTGCCGACCTGAGCGATTTCGCTGGAGTCGGAAACTTCTCTTGAAAGTTTCTTCAGGTTTTCGACAACCTTGATAACGCCTTTGTCGATACCGCGCTTGATGTCCATCGGGTTGTGACCGGCCACGATATGCTTGACGCCTTCGCGGTAAATGGCCTGGGCCAGAACTGTCGCGGTGGTGGTACCGTCACCGGCGACATCGGAAGTCTTGGAAGCAACTTCTTTGACCATCTGAGCGCCCATGTTCTCGAATTTGTCTTCGACATCGATTTCTTTGGCTACGGAAACGCCGTCCTTGGTGACGGTCGGGGAGCCGAAAGACTTGTCGATAATGACGTTACGGCCCTTGGGACCGAGAGTAACCTTGACAGCGTTAGCCAATGTATCCAAACCCGCCAGCATTCTATTGCGTGCGTCCTGGCCGTAAATAATCTGCTTTGCCATAATGAATCCTCCTGTAGAGATCTATATCTTGAATCAGAAAATTAGAGAGTTAGCCGACGATAGCCAAGACATCATCTTCACGCATGATGAGGTATTCCTCGTCGTTGTGCTTTACATCCTGCCCGGCATACTTACCGAAGAGCACCACGTCGCCTTCTTTTACTTCCATAGGTACGCGGCTGCCGTCTTCTTTGATTTTGCCCTTACCGGCGGCAACGACTTTGCCCTGGATGGGTTTTTCTTTTGCGGAGTCAGGAATGATGATTCCACCGACGCTACGCTCTTCTTCTTCCAGACGCTTGACAATAATTCTGTCATTCAACGGTCTCAGTTTCATGTCTACTCCTTTTCGTTGATAATTGAATTTGCTTCTTTAGAGAAGCAGTTAATATTGGTAACCTTTTGAGAATTCGGTGCTTTCTCTTTTTAAACTCGAATTCGGTGTAAACTA
>CAYTHG010000125.1:0-10278 GCA_964437525.1 uncultured Myxococcales bacterium
GAATACAGTCTGCGCCGCGACCCGAGGCCGGATGCAGCTATTTGTCGCTGCAAGGATTGCGGCTTGATATTCCACCGCTTTTATGTAGACGGCGACCAACAGCAATCTGAAGACAAGCATAGTAAAGCCATGTGCCGCGCCATCAATCAGCCTTACCATGATTTTTCTTTCGAGCTTCAATTGCTTGAATCCCATGCAAAAAAAGGCGAAGTGCTTGATATAGGCTGGAGTTGGCCTGATACTCTTAAACCAGCCCGAGAAATCGGCTTCAAAATGTCTGCCCAGGAAAGCTATCCCGTATTCTCCAGCATCGGACAGACTCATCTGGGACTTGATGTCCGCTCCGGTTCTCTTGAAGAAAGCGCTTGGGAAAATGAAAGGTTCGAGGCGATAACGCTGCTGGACAGCTTAAACTCACTCGAAAGACCTTGGGAGGAACTGACCGAAATAAGCCGCATCTTGAAACCCCAAGGCATCGTTATCATACGCACCCACAACTTCGACAGTTACCGCAGAACCCTGCAAGGCCGCAACTGGCCCTTCCTGGACCCGGATTGCTTTAGCTGCCACTTCAGCCGGGAAGCGCTTTCAAAAATGCTTTCGCCATTCTTCGATGTTGTCGAATTCATCTGCTGTGAGGATGAAATCAGCAGACGGATTAGCGGCAAAGTTTTAACGGAAGATCAGATAGAAAAGCTTGAAAAGGATTTCAAGGCTTCTCAATTGCTGGTCGTAGCACGCAAAAAATAAACGGAAAATCAGGACATAACGCCGACTTTCATAAGACTTCTGTACTCTGCTATGGCTTGATCCGGGTCGCCGTCGGCCAGTATTTTACCCTTATCAAGCAAAATTACCCGATTGCAGACGCGCTTTACCGATTCCATTCCATGCGACACAAACACGATAGTGACGCCGGCATCTCTCAGTTGATGGATTTTGTTTATACACTTTTCCTGGAACTGCAAATCTCCGACCGCCAGTACCTCGTCAACCAGTATGATCTCAGGAGCAGTGAAAATCGCCACGGAGAAAGCAAGACGGGCATACATACCCGAGGAGTAATTTTTGACAGGCATCTTGAGGAATTCGCCCAACTCCGAGAACTCCACCATCTCGTCGTAGTGGTCATCGATATCCTTGCGAGTCATACCCAAAACGCTACCGTATAGGTAAATATTCTGACGACCGCTCAACTCGGGATGGAAGCCAATTCCCAATTCCAAAAGAGAGCGAATGCGACCGAAAGTCTTGATGGTTCCCTCTTCCGGGGTAGACACTCCGGCCAGCATCTTCAAAAGCGTACTTTTACCGGCACCGTTAGGGCCAATCACTCCCAGAGCATCCGATTCGTAAAGGTCCAGAGAAAAATTATCAAGCGCCGTAAATTCATTGGGATCTTTTCTGACAAGATATTTAAATGGTCCGCCAATCGCCTTCCACAATTCCTGCTGAGGACGGATCTTGAGGGTGTGCTTCTTGGTTATGTTTCTTACTTCGATAAGTTTGCGTTTTTCGTTCATGGCCCCTCCTATATTACGTCTGAGAATTTAGGAGCCAGGCGACGGAAGAACATCAAGCCCGCTACAAAAAGGAATAAGGAAACGCAGATCGACAAAATCAGGTGGAAATTGAAATCGAGCTTGCCTTCAAACAGAATCTGCCTGAAAGCCACAATCAAAGGCGCAACAGGATTGAGCATGTACAAATCTCTAAAGCGCTCTGGAACCCGCTCGATCGGATACATAATTGGGCTGACGAAAACCCATAAATGCATTGCCAACTCCACCAGGAAAATCGAGTCTCGCACAAATACCGAAACCGCAGAAGTAAACCAGATCACGCCTGTAGCCTGAATTACCATAATCAGCAGAATGAAGGGCCACCATAAAAGAGTCCAACTCCAGACTATATGATTGAAATGAACGGTCATAATCGCCAGAAATACCAAGCCTGCAACCAGGAAATCAAATAGACAGACACCGACGATGGTCAAGGGGAAGACCTCGCGGTGGAAGAATATCTTTTTGATGATCGGACCGTTTTCAATAATGCTGTGCGTACCTCGCGCAACGATATTGACGTATAACATCCACGGCCACAAGCCGGACATAAGGAACAACACATAAGGCAACCCGGTTTGAATGCGAACCAGAACACTGAAAACCAGCCAATATACAAGCAGATGACTGATTGGAACCAGCAAGGTCCAGGCCAAACCCAGTACAGACTGACGACTGCGACTGACAAGTGCCCGCATGGTCATCATCCAGACCAGGAACCAGGCAGTCCAAAGCTCTCTTAAATACTTAACCATACTTATCGTGTCCGTTTCTCATATTGAACAATCAACTATATGGCCTGATTATATTCATTAAATGCAATAGAGCAATTAAGGAGACAAATAATCTACGAATTCCCTGTCTTGAAAACAGCCATTGTCTTTACTTTGAAAGGGGCTGAGGATATTATCTACTCACAAAAAGATGCTAACCAATCATGGTTTTGTCGAACTGATATGAATTCGAAAGGCGGTATGCATTGATTTCCGAAAAACCTCAAAGATCGGCTTTGATTGGCTCTTCAGGACCGTTTTCTCTGATAAACGCTGCAGCATTCATTAAGCAGCTTGGACATGATTATAAAGGCGTACATGTATTCGACTACCAGACATTCCAGCAGAGTATGCTCGATTGTGAAAAATGGCTGTGTGAAATACTGGGTATGTCTTTTGAAGGCAGCATTACAGGAATCACCTACAACGCCGAAGTTATCGCCGGACAAACCCGCCTTCAAAGGCTGATAAGTATCCCGACTTTCAATCACTACTGGCGTACCTGGGGACGAAACAAACTGCCGTTCTTGAAAAACAGTATCGTCAGCGATTTGATTCTGCCCTACCGCGTTACACTCGACGAAGCTTTTCTGGCTTCGCTGTTACCCGGAGCCACACTGCATTTTGTACCCGATGGCTTTTTAATGAACCATGCCCGCAACATAAAACTGACCCGTCCCTGGCAGTGGCGCGGCCTGTATAATCCCTTTGATGGAAGCTCAAGACATCCGATATGGTGCCCCAGCGGATTGCTGCATTCGCTCAAAGATTTTTCGGAAACAAAACTGATAGAAGACAGATACTTCGATGAAGTTTACGACACCATCTGGAACGACCAGGAATTCGCCTCATGGCTGGACGGCTTCTGGCCGGAACGTGACAAGCACGAATACAGCCTATTTCCATTGCAAAATTACGATGATTGCGGTTTTTTAAATACCTTCTTCGAGTTGGACATCTACCACAGAATCATCATGCACGAACTAAAACGTAATCCGCACAAGGTATTGATAGTCAAACCTCATCCAAGGGATAACAACGCCAAGGTTCACCTTTTAGAATCCATGACACCGCCGGAACTTAAAGACCGCGTAATATTCATGCGTCTTGAGAAATACGCATCAGTGCCGCTGGAAGTTTTCCTCAACAAGACCAACATCACCAAGTTGGTAGGAATGTGCTCGACAGCCCTATTGACAGGAAAGAACTCGCCGGGCATGGAAATAGAAGTTTTCAGTTCTCCCGACCTGCCTGAGTTTATAGATAATGAGATAAAACGCATGGCGACGGCAGCCGGAACAGACATAACACTGGTTTAATATAGCGACAAAGCTCTTAGTTTGACACGTCCCCGTATAAACGGGACAAATTATTAATTGAAGCCAGTCTGAAATCGATACAGAGAAAATGAGGAACCCCATATTACCATAGATGTTAAGAATTGCATTTTATAGACAAGGCAGTATTTTAAGATGTCAACAAGCCCCCTAAATCAATTCTTGCTGTTCAATTTAATTCAAGGTAATATCCTGTGAAGAATTAGTCAATCAACTAGGAATCCTGAGCCAAAGGACCCATAACCATACATCAAGGAGTTTAGATCATGAGTGATGGTTTATTGGTACAGACCGATACGATTCCCAGAACAGTCAAGATAGGTGACCGTTTTGTTGGAGACGGAAAGCCATGCTGGGTCGTGATGGAAATCGGAATCAATCACAACGGTGACATCGACATTTGTAAAAAACTGATTGATATTGCCGTGGAGAACGGTGCTGATGCAATCAAACTCCAAAAACGCACCGTGGATGTAGTATACACAGCCGAAGAACTGGCCGCGCTTAGAGAAAACCCTTTTGGTCCGACTAACGGAGACCTCAAACACGGTCTCGAATTCGGTCAGGAGGCATATGAGGAGATCGATCAGTATTGCAAAAAGCGAGGAATCGCTTGGTTTGCTTCGTGCTGGGACGAAGGCAGTGTCGACTTCATCGATCAATTCGATCCGCCTTGCTATAAAATCGCTTCAGCTTCCTTGACGGATGCCAATCTCCTTCGGCACACCTGTTCCAAAGGAAAACCTCTCCTCATCTCAACAGGAATGAGCAAACCTGAAGAGGTCAGGAATGCAGTAAAACTCGTCCGCGAACAAATAGGAGACAAGTTTATTCTCTTGCATACGATTTCGACTTACCCTTCAGAAAACGCCGATTTGAACCTGAAGGCAATAATCTCTTTGAGAAACGATTTTCTCGTCCCCATCGGTTACAGCGGTCACGAAAGAGGCGTTTCCCCCAGCATCATGGCAACTACCCTGGGGTCCTGTGTAATTGAAAGACATTTCACATTGGATCGCACCATGTGGGGTTCGGATCAGGCTGCCAGTCTTGAGCCGAAGGGTCTATCAATTCTGATACGCGATATACGAACCTGGGAAATAGCCTGCGGAGATGGCCAAAAAGCCTTGCACCCCAAAGAGGTGCCCATTATGAAAAAACTTCGACGCAAAAACACACTGTAAACTGCAACAATGTCTATTGAGAAGGCCGATATGGATATTCTCGCTATCATTCCTGCAAGGGGAGGATCAAAGGGCATCCCTCGAAAGAACATTCGTCTCGTTGCAAACAAGCCCTTAATTGCACATACGATAGAACAAGCCCATCAATCCACAATGATCACCCGAGTCATTGTCTCAACGGATGATGAGGAAATCGCCGATGTCTCCAGAAGATACAAAGCCGAAGTGCCGTTCATGCGACCTTCGGAATTCGCGACGGACACAAGCCCGGACATCGATGCCTTTCGTCATGCACTTGGCTGGCTCCAGAACCAAGAATCCTACAGGCCGGATTTGGTTGTTCACCTTCGCGCCACCAGTCCTTTCAGGGATCCGGAAATCATTGACAATGCCATCCGCAAGATGATGCAACATCCCGAAGCGGATTCACTTCGCACCGTAAGTCCTCCACAGCACACGCCGTATAAAATGTATGAAATACGAAATGGCTGGCTCCAACCTTTACTTCAGGTTGAGAATCTCAAAGAGCCCTACAATATGGCGAGACAGCTACTCCCTGACAGCTATTGGCACAACGGATATGTAGATATCATCCGACCTCAAGTCATTCAAGAGGCAGGCCTGATGAGTGGACGGAAAATCATTCCTTTCATTACAACAGGTCCTCATGTCGATATCGACTTTGAGGAAGATCTTAACGATGCGCAAAAGTTAATGGACCAGCCAAGCTCAAACCGCAAATCAGAGCAAGCTGGCACCTTGCCCGACCGAATTGAACTGGTCGTTTTCGATTTCGATGGTGTGATGACCGACAACAATGTTTATCTCGATGCTGAGGGTAGAGAACTGGTCAAGTGCAGTAGAGGTGACGGTCTGGGGATTGCCATGCTTAGAAAAGCAGGTATTCCGATGATGATTCTGTCCACCGAAACCAACTCCGTGGTAAGAGCTCGCGCGGAGAAGTTGAAATTGGAATGCATCAACGCCGTGGAAAACAAAGGGGATACCCTGAATCAGCTAATGAAACAGCGAGAAATCAACCCGGAAAACGTTGTCTATCTTGGGAACGATCTCAACGATCTTCCGGTCGCCGATAAAGTCGGATGCCTTATTGCCGTGGCGGATTCACATCCAGAGTTGATTAAGCATGCGGCAATTGTGTTAAAGCAAAACGGAGGCAAAGGTGCTGTACGTAATTTGTGCGAACGGATCCTGAGCAGGCAATCTTAACCTAATATGTGCAGAACAAACCGAAATCCGACTCTCAAGCAAACAAGATAAAAATAGGGTAACATTGACCCGCTAGGCGGGATGAATTAGGTTAACAACATTTGCCTAGGGAAACGCCGAAGCATGGGAGTGAGGGACAGCCTTTTACCTTACTTGAAAAAATCCGAGCCTGAGAGATTGTATTTTCCTAGACGTTCCTCGTCCAGTTCGAAGGTTGTGACATCGTTCTCCTTGTCTTCGATAATTTTATAATTCCTCGTTAGGTTCCGAGCGAGAAATCTGGCGTTATTCACTCTGCCATCAACCAAGATCATTATGCCTGGTAAAAACGATGGTTCCATCAGCAACAAATCGCCGGACATTACAGTCCTCTCTTCACATTGAAAGCTCAAGCCATTGATGTTTCCTTCCACATCTTTTGCCGACGGGCCATCTAGATAAATGAAATCAGAGATAATATCTGGGATGTTTTTGTAAAAGTGACACAATTGCCCACGATGGGTGCCAATTTCAACACGACTGAAATTCAGATGAATCCTGGATTTTAAGTGATCCGGCAGACATTTTTCGACCTCTTCGATCCATTTCTCGGATGCATCGACGGAAAAGAGTTGAAACATGTAGCGGTTACGGATTTTCGGTTTTTCAGTTAAAGCCGCCCAATCTTTCTCATTTTTACTTAGCGCATCGGCGAATATCACCGTCGAATATCCGATACCGAACTCCAGCACAGTAAAACATTTACGGGATCGGATCAATTTATGCAAGCGGACAAGGTCGTTTGCTTCCGGAGGAAACGGTATTTTCAACTCTCCACTAACGGCATCAAACACTTTTTCGGCATAATCGATGTTTTCGGAAAAATCGATCAGCTTGTCCAGCCCCTCTTTTTCGATGTATTCTTTATGTATTTGATATTGTTGCCTTCTATCCATCTGTTCCGCCTCCATTTATATGATGTCGTAAGAAGCTCCCCTCAACGATTGAAATGATGGTGTTTCTCTAAGAAACTGTTATCACTTACCATTATTGCTTATCTATATTATTAATATTACGTGTTTTCCTCCGATTGTCAAAGCTAGATGCTCATTCAAAGCAAGCAACAACACTTCGCAAGGTAAGCACGGAATTTACAAAGCGGACTTCAATTTGCGCCTGCAAGCGGCAAGCTCCGACAGCACGCTTTCCGGCAGTTTGCGAAACTGCTGCCCGGCGCGCCCCAGCTTGAGCCCTTGATTTGAAGGTCGGTGAAAATCGCTGCCGCCGGTGACGATCAATCCCAGACGTTCGGCATATTCAAGCAGCATAAGGGTAAAAGCTTCGTCGTGTCTCGGATAGAGCGCTTCGACACCGCATAATCCAAAGCGCTTCAGATCTTCCAGACAGTCAAACAGTTCATCGGCCTGCAAACCGAGAGACTCGGGATGCGCCAGCACCGGAACCGCTCCGTCCAACAATGCCAGCTCAATCGCTTTTTGCGCACTGAGCTTTTCTCGCTCGACATATGCAGGTTTGCCTTTGCCTAGATACTTATAGAACGCTTCGCCCCGATGAGCGACCATGCCTTTGTTCACCAAGGCATCGGCAAAATGAGGGCGTCCCACGACATCCCCTTTAGCGTAGGCCATGACATCCGGCATGGAGATTTCGAGGCCCAGATCTCTCAGGCGCTCCAATATCAAGACGTTGCGCTCCTGTCGCCATTTTCTGACAGCGATGAACTCTCGGGCCAGATGACCGTTTTCGGGCGGATAATAAACCAGCATATGCATCCAGTGGCTGCTGTCTTCAGGGACATAATCGCTTGAAACACTCAACTCTACGCCGGGAATAACGGATACCCCGAAGCGCTCGCCCGCGTCGGCAGCTTCTTCAATACCGGCAAGCGTATCGTGATCGGTAATGGCAATCGCCCGCAGTCCGAGCTGAGAGGCACGAATAATAAGCATTTCCGGCGTCAGGTCGCCGTCGGATGCATTTGTATGTGTGTGTAAATCAATCATTGGAAAGAGATACTATCACCGTCAAAGCGCGCTATCAAGGCATAGCCAAGAAAATCAAGCTGCCAATCTAACACGCTTCCAGTTTCCTTTCATAAACCAAGCCAGCATTAAAAGCCCTTTGATAATGGAAGTCATACCTATCGCCCACCAGACTCCGGTCACTCCCCAGCCGACGACGACGGCCAGAAGATAGGCCAGCGGAATACGGGATATTGTCAAGGGCACGCCTATCAGTAAAGGCGGCAAGGTATTGCCCGCTCCAGAGAACGCGCCTTCTAAGACGACATCGAACAAGGCGACCATCCAGCAAGCGGCGACGATGCGCAGGTATATTGCGGAAGTCGCGACCACGTCGGCATCGTCGATGAAAAATCTGACAATCTGCTCGGCCCAGATAATCGTGACGACCACAAAGCCGCCGACCATCAAAGCCGCAACCAGCAAGGCCCGCCAGACAGCGCGCTCCGCATCTTTTGTCCTGCCGGCACCTAAGTATTGCCCGACCAGCGTTGCAGCCGCAATCGAAAATCCGTAGGAAATGAACCACGGCAAAGCCTCGATTTTGTGTCCGAGCCCGATAGCTGCAATGGCCGTCGAACCGAATTTGGCGATGACCCATGTCAGGCCGATGTATACAAAGGCGAACAGCGCGCCGTTCAAGGCTATCGGCATTCCGATTGAAAGGATACGCTTGATGCGCTTGAACTCAGGCAACAAAAAAGGCAAGCCCTGCCATGAAGGAAGGATCTTACGACGAGCCAGTATTATGAAAGCAATTACTCCCAGAACTGCATGGCTGCCGACACTGACCCAGGCAGCGCCCTTTAATCCCAGAGCGGGAAACGGCCCCCAGCCGAAAATGAAAAAGGGATCGGCTATGCCGTTCAATGTAACGGCGATGGCCATCAATATCATGGGCGTCTTGGCATCGCCCGTGCCTCTGAATATTGCAATCAGCGTGATAACCACGAATATCAAGGGCATACCCAGAAGCCACGGCAAAAGATATTCTTTCGCACCCTGCACGACTGCGGGTTCGAGCCCTAAAAGACCGAAGAGCGCATCGGATGAAGGAATGAATATTGCGGCCAGAATTAACGAAGAAGCTATTGCCGTAATAACGCAATGATGGACATGCAGCGGGATCTCGGCGTCTCGCTTGGCACCGATAGACTGCGATACCAGCGTATTTGCGGCAATGCCAGATATATCCGCAAAAGAAAACAGCATCCATATCAAAAAGGAGGCAGCCGAGGAAGCCGCAAAGGGTATGGCTCCGAGCTTGCCGACCCAGAAGGCATCCACTAGATGGTAGAAAGACTGTATCAGCATCCAGCCGGTAGTCGGCAAGGCCATTTTTAGAATGGCCGCATTCAATGACATCTCGGTCAGGTTGGTGATTTTGGGTTTGTGCTCCATTGCCGCTTGCTTTTCCAGTGAATCTATTGCTTGAAAATAAGGAGATGTTATCAAGTCTTGTAGTAACTTCTAAATAAGTCCAGGTAGCTTGTCATCCTGAGCGTAGCGAAGGATCTCCAAGTTGCAGAAAATACAAGATTCTTCACTTCGTTCAGAATGACAGCTCATGAATTTACCCGGACTTATTGAGAAGTTACGCCTTGTAAGCACAACAACATAAATTGAAATCAGTGCGGCTTAATCATAACGGCGCCGCCTTTTCTGCCGTCGATTTTGATTATAGTCTCCGATGGCAGCCTTACGTGTCGCAGGTATTCCAGTTCTTCCTCATAAGGCAGGGATTCGAGCCAGTCCCAATCCATCCAAACTCCCTGGCGCTTGGGCTGCAAGGTCAGATAGCCTATTCCAAGTGAAGTGATGTTCTGAAAAAAGTGGCTACCGTGGGAAGGATCGACCACAAAATCGTCGGTGGAAGCTTCGACCATTACTCGCGCATTGGATATCTGCGCCCAGCCGACGCCTATTCCCAGCCAAGGGTCGTTTGAACCCCAGCGACCAAAACCGACCAAAATGTATTTGCGCTTTTCTGCTTCAAGCTTTGCGTTCAATACACCGACTTCTTCAACTATCTTCTGCATTTTCCTGCGGTCGAATTTGGAGGGACGTACATAGACTATATCGGTAAGGTCGTCATACCTGCCGTTGCCTAAAGCCTGCGTTGTAGTGCACCAGGATGCCGCTATGTTCTTTTTGGTGATACGGACTTGATG
>CAYTHG010000126.1:0-10264 GCA_964437525.1 uncultured Myxococcales bacterium
TCGCACAACAAAACGCTGGCCGATCCGACCGACATCAGACAGGCGTCGTAGAATCGCAGGGGATCAGCAACAACAGGCGAGGTCTCGACATCTTCTACCGTCAGTCTCAAACCGCCTTGAGCATAAGGATTGCTGCAGGCGTAACCGCGATTTTTGACGGCGATTTTTGACATGGTGCGCCTGAACTCCGGCGACGATTTGCCGTACATCTTCCAGTAACGCTGCGCCATCAACGCATAATAACCGGTGTAGATGTGGCCCAACTCCGTCTCGTAATCCTTATCGGCGGCGGTGGAAATATAGTGATTTCCGACCGAGGTCGAAACCTCGTCCATGCGCTCCCAGCCACAAGCAAGGACGCAATCGGCGTAACCCGAGGCGATGGCGTTTGCAGCCATCCAGAGCGTACTGCCGCCGGTGGCTCCTCCGGTCTTCACTCCGATATTGCCGAGCGGCTCAAGCCCCAGGCGGTCGTGAATGACGGACTCGCCCAAAAGCTGATCGCCGAAGTGGTCGGCAAAATGACCGTAGAAACCAGCCTGGATGTACTCCTTCACCTCCTGGATACTTTCGACCTTAAGGTCGTTTTCCAGGCACATCTGCCGGAAGCCTTCAATTACAAGCTCCTCCGTCTTTTTTTCGGGATAGTGCTTGCGGTAATCGCTTTGCCCGGCGGCCACGAGATAGACCGGCCTCAACTGCTTGGGCGCTGCCAACTGCTTTTTTGAAAACTTAATCATACTGCCAGACCCCCTTCCTTAATAGGATTACTGCGAATATTGGTTTTTGTACTTCTTTCCTACTTCTTCCTTTATGAACTTCACGATATCGTTCGTATCCGTTCCGGGCGTAAACAGCGCGGCCACGCCCTCCTCTTTCATTTTGGGAATATCTTCATCCGGTATGATCCCGCCGCCTAAAACGATGATGTCCTCGGCGTTTTTTTCTCTAAGAAGTTTAATTACACGCGGCAGCAAAAAGCGATGAGCACCCGACATCATGGAAAGCCCGACCACATCGACGTCTTCCTGAATGGCGGTATTGACAATCATTTCAGGCGTCTGGTGCAGGCCCGTGTAGATAACTTCGAAGCCCGCGTCACGCAAGGCTCTGGCGACGATTTTGGCCCCTCTGTCGTGTCCGTCCAATCCCGGCTTGGCCACCAGGACGCGAATGGTTCTGGAATGCATGGTACCTCCTTTTTTACAGATACGCCGGGTCGCGGTATTCACCGAAGACCTTGCGGAATGCGTCGCAGATTTCCTGCAATGAGACATAATCCCTGACGGCGTTGACGATATGCGGCATGGTGTTCTCGTCCGATGCCGCGACCTTTTCAAGATTCTCGATATGGAAACGAACCTTGGCCATATCGCGCCCGGCCTTGGAGGACTTCAAAGCCTCGACATGCGCTCTTTCCAGTTCGTCGTCTATGTACAGGGTGGGAATGTCCGTTTTATTGCCGGTGTTGTACTTGGTGACGCCGACCATTTCTTTTTCGTGCCGCTCCAACTGGCGCTGATAGCGATAGGCAGAGTCTGCGATTTCCTTTTGCGGGAAGCCGCGCTCTATAGCAGGAATAATGCCGCCCATCTCATCTATTCTGTCTATGTACTTGAAAGCCTCGGCTTCCATGCGATTTGTCAAGGACTCGACAAAATAGCTGCCCCCAAGCGGATCGATGGTGTTTGTCACACCGGATTCCTCGGCGATTACCTGCTGGGTTCGCAGGGCTATGGTGACCGCCTCTTCGGTGGGCAGCGCCAGCGTTTCGTCTAACGAGTTGGTATGCAAAGACTGCGTGCCGCCCATCACGGCGGCCAGAGCCTGTATGGTCGTGCGCACGACATTGTTGTATGGCTGGGGTGCTGTCAGAGAACATCCGGCGGTCTGTGTGTGGAAACGCAGCATCCACGAGCGCGGGTTCTTCGCCCCGAATCTTTCGCGCATTATTCTTGCCCACATGCGGCGCGCGGCTCGGAACTTGGCGACTTCCTCAAAGAAGTCGTTGTGGGAGTTGAAGAAATAACTCAAGCGCCCGGCAAAGCTGTCAACATCCATGCCGCGTTCTACACAGGCCTGAACGTAACCGATGCCGTCTGCGATGGTGAAGGCCAATTCCTGTATGGCGGTCGAGCCGGCCTCCCTGATGTGATAGCCCGAAATCGAAATGGTATTCCAGCGCGGCACATTGTCGGTGCAGAACTCTACCATGTCGGTTATCAGGCGCATGGAAGGTCGCGGCGGGTAGATCCACGATTTCTGGGCGATGTATTCTTTGAGGATATCGTTCTGGGTAGTGCCGGAAACCTTGTCCCACGCAACTCCCTGTTTCTCGGCCACTACCAGATACATGGCCAGAAGAATCGAGGCGGGCGGGTTGATGGTCATGGAAGTGCTGACCTTGTCGAGCGGAATACCCGAGAAGATGGTCTCCATGTCGGTCAGAGTATCAACCGCCACACCGCACTTGCCGACTTCGCCGCAGGAGCGCTCCGAGTCGGAGTCGTAGCCCATCAGCGTCGGATAATGAAAAGCTACCGAAAGCCCGGTCTGGCCGTTTTTGAGCAGGAATTGAAACCTCTTGTTGGTATCTCCCGGCGTGCCGAAACCGGCAAACTGTCGCATGGTCCAGTTGCGCCCGCGATACATGGTCGGCTGCACGCCGCGAGTGAAGGGGTACTGTCCCGGCAGGCCCAGATCTTTTTCATAATCGAAGTCGGCCAGGTCTTCGGGCGTGTACAGTCGCTCGATTTCCTCACTGGAAATGGTGGTGAATTTTTCCTTGGCCTCGGGCATACGCTCTAACACCCGAGCCAGTTCCCCGGCAGTCCAATTGCTTTTGGACTCGATTATTTTTTTCAATGCTTCCTTATCAAATAAAGACATACCTCTAACTCCAGTCGATTGCGTTTTTACACAAGACTAAAAAAATCACCGAGACGCACCACGCCATCGGCGGCTACTTCTTCATGCTTTAAAAGACGCCCAACCCTGTACTTCGACTGTCCGTTTGAAATAAACCCCTACAAACGGGAGTCAAGGGAACTTTACATCTGGATTTAACAGAAATCTACCAGTTCAATTTATCAGAACTTGCAAAATTCGGCCAACAAATAAGTACAACTACCCGGTCTGGCTCTTGAGTAATCCCCGGTTTTCCGGAAATCTCATATGACAGAAATCTATTGCCCGTAAAAATCCGCTCATCTCGAGTACCGACCGCAGGGCGGTGTATCGAGAGATGCTTCGATACAATTTCGCTGCGCGAAATCACTCAGCATGAGCGGTTTTTCCACTGGCATCATCTTAAAGCCATACTCTGCCTAAACCAGAGGCTACCTGAAGACGATTTATTTGCCGGTGAAATTCGCCCTGCGTTTCTCGACAAAGGCGTTGGTGCCTTCGATGCGATCCTCCGAAGCAAAGCTCTTTGCAAAGCGTTCCACTTCGAGCTTGTTGCCTTCTACCAAAGGCAGGTGATAGCCATCGTTTATGGCTCGCTTCGAATCTGCCACAGCTAAAGGAGCGCAGCCCACAATGGCTTTGGCCGTCTTCATTACCTTGTCCATCAATTCTTCACTGGGGAATATCTCGTTGACCAGCCCGATTTCTTTGGCTCTCTCGGCGTTGATGATCTTACCTGTGTAAATAAGTTCCTTGGCAAGATTGCGACCTATCAGCCTGGGCAGTCTCTGCGTTCCGCCGAATCCGGGAATCAGGCCCAGCTTGACTTCTGGCTGTCCGAAACTGGATCTGTCGGAGGCGTAGATAATATCGCAGGAAATCGCCAACTCGCAGCCGCCGCCCAAGGCAAAGCCGTCAACAGCAGCGATGACGGGAATATCGAGATCTTCCAAGGTCTGCATAAAGACCTGCCCCGCCGTCACGAATTCATTTGCAGCCGGATCTTCTTTGGGAAGCTTGGCCATAAAAGCGATATCGGCACCCGCCACAAAAGAAGGCGGCATAGGCTTTTTACCTTCAACCGGTTCGACCTTGGCTCCGTCGATAATCAGCACGCGAACGTCCTTGTTTGCGATCATGCCGTCAACGGCCTGCTTCATTTCGCGCAGGGTATCTATGCTCAAAGCGTTCAAGACCTTGGGTCGATTGATGCTCAGTCTGGCTATGGGACCTTCTATGGAAAAAAGGATGTTCTCGTAATTCATGTCACCGCCTTTCGGTTCGGTATGTCTTTTATACAAGAGTGCGTGGGCGCGGGCTATGCCCGCGCCCACGCGCATACTCGACTATTTACTGTAATCGTAAACGCCCTTGCCGGACTTTCGTCCCAGCATCCCGGCATCGACATACTTCCTCAACAGCGGGCAGGGTCTGTACTTGGCATCACCAAGTCCTGTGTGCAAAACTTCCATGATAGCCAGGCAGGTATCCAGACCGATCAGGTCGGCCAACTCAAGCGGCCCCATGGGATGGTTGCAACCCAACTTCATTCCGGTATCTATGGCCTCGGGAGTTCCGACACCTTCCATCATGGCGTAGAAAGCCTCGTTTATCATGGGCATCAAAATGCGATTGACAATGAAGCCCGGATAGTCGTTGGCCTCGGCAACCGTTTTGCCCATTTTCTCGGAGACTTCCTTTGTGAGCGCAAAAGTCTCATCGTCCGTGGCGAGTCCGCGAATAAGCTCCACCAGCTTCATAACCGGCACCGGATTCATAAAGTGCATCCCTATCACCTTTTCCGGGCGCTTGGTCGCTGCCGCTATCCAGGTGATGGAAATGGACGAAGTGTTTGTGGCCAGAATCGCTCCCGGCTTGGCAACCTCATCAAGCTTTACGAATATCTCGCGCTTGAGTTCCTTGCGTTCGGTGGCAGCCTCTACGATCAGATCGCAGTCTACAAAATCGCGGTAATTGAGCTTGGTGGCAATCCTTGCAAGAACGGCTTTGGCATCTTCTTCGCTCATACGTCCCTTGGAGACTGAGCGATTGAGATTCTTTTCGATGACGGCCATGCCGCGAGCGAGAAAATCCTCGGACAAATCATGAAGTACAACTTCATAGCCGCTCTGGGCCGCGACCTGAGCTATTCCGCCGCCCATCTGTCCGGCACCGATGACTCCTATTTTTTTTATCATCGCCTGTCCTTTCCAGAATTAGACGCGCTCGATAATCATAGCGTTGGCTTCACCGCCGCCGATGCAGAGGGTTATCAGGCAGCGCTTGGCATCGCGTTTTTTCATGGCGTTCAAGGCGGTTGCCAGAAGACGAGCACCGGATGCTCCGATGGGATGGCCAACAGCGATAGCGCCGCCGTGAACATTGACCTTTTCACGCGGAACACCGAGTTCACGCATGGCGTAAAGCGTCACGACTGCAAAGGCTTCATTGATCTCGAACAGGTCGATATCGTCTATGGTCAGGCCGGCTTTCTCAAGCGCCTTCTTTGAAGCTTTGACAGGCGAAGTGGTAAACCACTGCGGTTCCTGGGCTGCTTCGGCATATGAGAGAATACGCGCTTCGGGCTTGATTCCCAGCTCCGCCGCCTTTTCGGCAGAAAGCAGAACCGCCGCTGCACCGCCATCGTTGATGGAAGAAGCGTTAGCCGCTGTGGTGACGCCGTCTTTATTGAATACCGGCCTCAATGTCGGGATCTTGTCGAAATTGACCTTGGAGGGATTCTCGTCGGTATCGACAATCGTAATCTTCCCTTTGCGTCCGGGGACTTCTACAGGAACGATTTCGTCTTTTAAGAGTCCTTTTTCCTGAGCTTCCAGTGCCAGCTTGAAAGAGCTTGCGCCGAACTCGTCCAACTCTTCGCGCTTGAAACCGTATTCCTTGGCGCACAGATCGGCAAAGTTGCCCATGTGCTGCTGATCGTAAGGATTCCACAAGCCGTCGTAGACCATCATGTCTATCATTTCGGCCTTGGGCATGGACATGCGATAACCGGTACGGGCTTTAGGCAGGATGAAAGGCGCGAGGCTCATGTTCTCCATGCCGCCGCCGACACCGATTTCGATGTTGCCCAGAGCTATTTCGTTGGCAATCAACTGCACGGCTTTGAGACCCGATCCGCAGACCTTGTTAATGGTCATACAAGGCACCTCGGGCGGCAGTCCGGCAGCTATTGCAGCCTGACGTCCGGGGGCTTGACCTTGACCGCCCATCAGGACGTTGCCCATTACACATTGCTCGACCTGCTCAGGTTTGACCCCTGCCGTCTCCAATGCGGATTTAATGGCGATAGCTCCCAGTTCCTTGGCCGGAACAGTGGAAAGCGTTCCCAAAAAGGCACCTACAGGTGTGCGCTTACAACTGGCAATTACAACGTCTTTCATTTCTTCCCTCCAAAAGTGAATCAGCCATACGGATACACAAAGGAGCCCATGCTCCGTTATTCCTCGGGTTTCTGCCACACCCCTCATGCTTGCGGCAGTTTCCGTCACACTTGAAATTGATTCTAGATTCGCTACGAATTTTCATAAGCGGCCCGCCAGCATTGCCCCTGTCTGTAAATCGACTTCCAATGCAAGCGCCATCAGCATTCCCCATCAGGCCGCATATCAATTGCTACATATATTTTTCGTATCCCGGTTTAGCCCAGTGGCACTTTTTAAACTTCTGACCCGAACCGCAAGGACAGGGATCGTTTCTTCCTATTTTCTCAACGGTACGCTTGACCGTCTGAGCCTTCTGGTCGCCATCGCTCTTGTTTCCGGCCACCTTACCGCGTCCTTGTGTAGTGCGACGTTTTTTGCGCTCTTCCTCGTACTTCTCGTGCATGTCCTGCACTTCTTCTTCGGTCTGAACCTGTACATGGAAGACGTAGGTAATGAACTCCTGATTGATGCGCAACAGGAGATCCTGGAACATCGCGAAGCCCTCTTTTTTGTATTCGTACTTGGGATCGCGTGAACCGTATCCGCGCAGGCTGATGCCTTCACGCAGATTATCCATAGCCAGAAGGTGCTCGCGCCAGTCCTTGTCAATGATTTGCAAATGGAATTCACGCAGAAGTTTGTCCCAGGCGACACCATCGTCTCTCAATAAATCAACCAGGCTCTTGCGCTTGGCGCGATAGGCGTGTTCGGCCTTAAGGTAAATCGCCTCCTGCAAAGCCTCGGGAGTAGGCGTCCCCAATTGTTCTTCTTCGAGATCGAACCCGAAAGCTAGATATTTTCCACAATCCTGAGAAAGCCCTTCGCAGTCCCATTCCTCTAATTTACCGGAGCAGTTGCCCTCGACGATATTGACGATGGTTTCTTCAATCGCATCTAAAACGCGCTCTTCCTGGCTTTGGCCTTCGAGAACTTCACGGCGCAAACTGTATATCGTTCTTCGCTGTTCGTTGGCTACGGTATCGTATTCCAGAAGATTTTTACGAATATCGAAGTTGTGGCCTTCGACGCGCTTTTGAGAGTTCTCGATAGCGCGGGAGACCATGCCATGCTGGATGACCTGTCCATCCTCGACACCGATGCGATCCATAATGCCCTTGATCCTGTCGCCACCGAAAACTCGCATCAGATCGTCTTCTAAAGAAAGGTAAAAACGCGAGGAACCGGGGTCGCCCTGACGACCGGAACGACCGCGAAGCTGATTATCTATGCGTCTGGAGTCGTGGCGCTCGGTACCCAGAATGTGCAATCCGCCTGCCTCCAGAACTTCAATTTTTTCTTTGCGGCAGTTTTCTTCGTATTTAGTGAGGGCTTTTTTGTATTCTTCCAGCGGCGCTTCCCGGCCCACTTCTTCCCAGGCCAAAAACTCCGGGCTGCCTCCCAAAACAATGTCCGTTCCACGACCGGCCATGTTGGTTGCGATGGTAACGGCTCCCTTGCGTCCCGCCTGAGCAATAATCTCGGCTTCTTTTTCATGGAACTTGGCGTTCAGGATATTGTGCTTGACGCCTTTTTTCCTGAGCGAGCGGGAAAGCTTCTCGGAATTTTCGATGGATATGGTACCCACCAGGACGGGCTGTCCCTTTTTATGGCACCATTCGATTTCTTCGTTGATGGCGTCGTATTTTTCAGTAATGGTCCTGTAAACCTGATCCGGGCTGTCGATACGAACCATGGGCTTGTTGGTGGGTATTACCAGCACATCAAGACCGTAGATCTGCTTGAACTCCTCAACTTCCGTCTCCGCCGTACCTGTCATGCCCGCCAGTTTGTCGTACATGCGGAAGTAATTCTGGAAGGTAATCGATGCCAGAGTCTGGCTTTCGTTCTGGACGGTTACACCTTCTTTGGCCTCGATTGCCTGATGCAGACCCTCGGACCAGCGACGCCCCGGTTGCAGCCGTCCGGTGAACTCATCGACGATGATGGCTTTGCCGTCCTTGACGATGTATTCGACTTCACGCTGATAGAGCATATGGGCGCGAATGGCCTGATTAACATGGTGCAGGATTTCGATGTTGGAAGGCTCATAAAGGTTCTCGACGCCGAATCTTTCTTCAAGCCAGGCTACACCGGTATCGGACAAAACGGCGTTTTTACCTTTTTCATCTATACTGAAATAGAAATAGTCACCGGCAAGATCTTTTTTCTTGCGGCCCTTGAGGGTTCCGGCGATGGCGCGGATTCCTCTTTCTTCAACCTGCTCTTCAAGCTCATCCATCAGGGATTGCTTGTCGATCTGAATGCGTGCGTGCTCCTTGTGGGCCAGCTTGATCAGTTCGGCAATGATCTTGTTTACCGTGTAATATTTTTCAATCGATTGCTCGGCTGTTCCCGAAATAATCAAGGGTGTTCTGGCCTCATCAATCAGAATCGAGTCCACCTCATCGACGATGGAATAATGCAGATCGCGCTGGACATAATCGTCCAACCTGAACTTCATGTTGTCGCGCAGGTAATCGAAACCGAATTCGTTGTTGGTTCCATAGGTGATATCGCAACGGTAGGCTTCACGCTTCTCGTTGTTTTTCATGTTCGGAACAACCAGCCCGACCGTCAGACCCAAAAAAAGATAAACCCTGCCCATCCATTTGGAGTCGCGGCTGGCCAGGTAATCGTTGACCGTTACCAGATGGCAACCACGCCCGGTCAAGGCATTCAAATACATGGGCAGCGTCGCCACAAGAGTTTTACCTTCACCGGTCTTCATTTCCGCGATGCGGTGGCGATGCAAAACGACACCACCGACAAGCTGGACATCGTAATGGCGCATACCCAGAGTTCTGACGCTGGCTTCGCGCACGACCGCAAATGCTTCCGGCAAAATCTGCTCCAGAATTTCCTCTTCACGCCTGACCAGCTCCGAGTGATCTTCTGCACCCTCTACATGATCGGCTACTATTTTCCTGAAGCGAGCAGTCTCTTCCACCAACTGTTCGTCGGTGTAAGACTGGTATTTTTCTTCCAAAGCATTGATGCTGTCCACGACGGGCTGCATTTTGCGTATTTCTCTCTTGTGCTTATCTCCCAGAATCTTGTTGATTATATAAGTAAACATAGCTTCCTGTTTCCCTAGAATGGATTTACTGCAAGGGTGGGAGTCTATCCAAAGCGGTGAAAATTATCAAACTTTTTGATTCAAGATCTGACCTGCTCCCGGAGTCGCCCCCTGTTTTCCAGAAAACCTACTTAATTTTTCTGGAAAGTGTTTGATTTTATCGACAAACCCTGAGGAACGAGCGTAAGCGAGTGTCTGGAAGGGTGAACCTGATTTTTTCACCGTGTTTCGAGATAAAAAACCTTGGTTTTCATCCCATTGACAAATCTTTAATTTCAGAGTTATTGATTGACAGAGAAGAAGTTTTCATTCCCGCAAAGGTTGGAATCCATTAAGGATATCAGGCACATGGGTTCCTGCCTGCGCGGGGATGGCGGGAACTTACCCTTCGCGTTATTTAAACAAATGACTTTACCAGCAATCAAAAAATCCTTGGTTTTGTTCTCGCATCATCGAAAAACCGCTCTGAGTGAAAACAGAAATGAGTCAGCAAATCAGTCCAAATCGGCAAGTATTTTCAACTATCCCTTGACAATCAAAATTAAATCGGTTATCGATTCCCAGCACGTTTGTTCTTTACACCGATGTTTTTACCACTCCAGGCCCGTAGCTCAATTGGCAGAGCAGCGGACTCTTAATCCGAAGGTTGGGGGTTCAATTCCCCCCGGGCCTACCATTTTAAATTACCGCCGCTAGATGTGGCGGTTTGTTTTGTCTGGACATCGGCGAGAATGGCGGAATTGGTAGACGCGCATGATTTAGGATCATGTGGGTAACCCCCATGAGGGTTCGAGTCCCTCTTCTCGCACCAATACAGATAATTATTCCAAGGAAAAGG
>CAYTHG010000127.1:0-8381 GCA_964437525.1 uncultured Myxococcales bacterium
GAGGTAATCGTTTCCATGAAGGTATCGAACCTCTTTCGCATTTCGCCAAGAGCATACCGACGCGGACGCAATTCGGACTTTTTCGGTGACATGTAGTTTTCGGTATCCAGAAAATCGGCATCCACCAGGCAGGAGAAGAGCATTCGTATCAAAAAAGACAAGGAAAAGCCGTCCATGCCGGGTTTGAGATTCAAATCTTCCGGATCAAGGTGTTCCGGCAATTTCAGCCCCAAAGCTTCGAAGCTGTTTCTATATTCATTTACATTTCGCCTGAGACGACTTGTCAGATCTGTTTCAGTCGAATCAAGGCCGTTAGGCATCCCACCGTGGTGTCCGGCTATGCAATATGCCAATATTTTCCCTAAATCCCCGTACTTCTTCAAAATGTATTGTGCTCCGGAATCGGAATGCGGAGCATCCGGAATACTCTTGTTATTCAATAAATCAATTTCATAGCCGGTCTTAATTCGTATTTTCTTTTGGAATTCGCCCGAAGCTTTACCGGCATCATGTGTCAGCGACAACACTCTGCAAAGTTTTTCGGTACCGAAGGGCTTTGCCCATTCTTCGGCCAGTCTTGAAACTCCCCTCAGGTGCTCTACAAGTAAATGCGGCGAATGCCATTCATCCGCATTATCTATTTTCCTAACGTGGGCGATTAGAGACATATTGCTTTCAGGCACAATACTTCCTTTTTTTGTAGGAATTCGACCAATGCAACAAGTTTGTCCTTTTCATATTACTATTTACGTTACGACATATTCAGGGAATACGTAAATTATTTCTGATCTCCCCCCAAAAGAGTGGAAACCCCAGAGTTGGATAAGTTAGGATGTCTACTCCAAATACCGGGCAAAGAATGCCTTTGGCGCAAAGGTTATTCAAAACCAGCTATTCCACTTGTGACTGAATAAAGCGGCGTTTGGGCAGTGATTATCCGTCCGGCAGGTTTGGGTTAATCATGAACCCCATGTGAACGCCTGTGCGAACTCAAGGGAACTGCAAAAACCGCATCAAAATTCTTCTGTATATTCAATGCCTTCCAAGGCTGTTAACCGGCCACCCGTTTCTGTTAAACTAAGAATGGGCCTGCTGTTAACCAGCGGGAGTTGTTCTTTACCCGTTCTCTGGTTCTAAGAGGCAAAAGGGGGCGAGATGTGCCAAAATGAGCCTACCAAGACAAGAGGGTGAACGTGCGACAAACGATTCTCAGAATTCCTGATATCGACAAAGAAAGCGGAAAACCATTAGAATTCAAGCAGATATACGGGGTCAGGCGAAATAGCAAAGCTGTTAAATAAAAAGCCCACCAAAATTGGTGGGCTTAAGATATTGGCTCCCCTATCTGGACTAAATGGAAACTTTTCAGAATTCTGCTCTGAGCCGCACTGGTGGCCGCTCTGCGCGATTTGACCGTTTATATTCCCTTTGCCGCCGTTGGAATTTCCAAGTATTCCGTCGGTCAGCATGCGGTATCCGTCGTGTTCAAAGGGAACTTTTACGACCAACTGCGCCGTATTATCCTTCGTAATTCGGATTTCGTCAATAAAACGAAGGACGATTTGCCGCCGGATGTTGAATGGCAATCCTTCAAAGGATTCGTCAAAGGCTTTTGAAAATCTGTGAATCTCCGTGTCGATGCGTTGTAAAGCCGTCCGGTAATAATCCTCTTGTTTTAGCTGGCCAGCCTCCTTTTCCAGTTTCTCCTTCTTTTTCTCAAGCTCCAGTATCTTTTGCTTGCAGACCGTCGGGTCCAGACCTTCGGCAATGGCTCGATAGTAGTTGTCGATTCCCTTGTCGATGTGCGTAAGCTTTTGGCCGACAACTCTGGGATCGCGTTTGAATTCACGCCTGCGGTCCTCGATCTTCTTTCTTATCATTTCGGAGAGCGCCGTTAGATTGTCGGATGAACATAGCTTCTCGCGGATTACCTTGATTACCTGAGCGTCCAGCCAATCCTCTCTCATGCTTGGCGAGTCCGGACAGACCGCCTTGCCTTTGGATACCGTGCCGTTGCAGCGATAGTATTTATTTCGATTCTTTCCCGATCCCTTGCCAATATAGTTGTTTCCGCAATGGTCGCATTTTATCAGGCGGCTGAGCAGATATTTGACAGCATGTTTTTTGCTGTCACCTGCCTGAAACATATTCTCCTTCGCCATTTTTTGGCGTTTTTCAAATATCTCCCGATCAACGATTCCCTCGTGGGCATTTTTCACTACCACCCAATCTTCTTCTGAGTTTGTGACCGTATGTCGTTTGCCTTTTTTATTCCAGACGCAGTCGCCAACATAGACTCTGTTTTTCATTATGACGCCAAGCGAGGACTTGTTCCAATGTTTGCTCAGCGGAGCCGGGGTCCCTCGACTGTTCAAAGCCTCCACAATCTTCCCCAGTCCCATTCCCTGATTGACCGACATATCGAATAGTTCTCTCACCAGTTCGACTTCCTCATCAGGGCCGGGAACCAGTCTGGAATGCGTTCTTCCGTTGTCCTCCGTCACCGGCTCCAGACGATAAGCAAACGGCGTCCGTCCTCCGTTGTGCCAGCCGTGCTCGGCGTTTTCTCGCATTCCCTTCAGTGTTTCCGTCGCCAGGTTGGCCGAGTAGAACTGGTTGATCGTTTCTATCATACCTTCATATAACATGCCCTGTGGCGTGTCCGGATCGAATGGCTCTGATATCGACCTGACCTGTACGCCGTGCTTTCGTAGCAGGGCTTTGAAGATAATCGATTCCTCGCGGTTGCGGCTGAACCTATCCAGCTTATGCACCAGAATGGCCTGCACTGTATTCTTCCGGCAGAAAGCGATCATCTGCTGGAACTGAGGTCGTTTATCGGCGGAGCTATATGCGGATTCTCCCGCCTCCATAAACTCGGCAAGCAGTTCGCATGGCTGGTTGTCGTCAATCCAACGTAGAAGAGCCTTGCGCTGAGCCGGAATGGAAAGATCACGTTGCGCCTGCTCATCAGAGCTTACCCGACAATATATAACCACATTCGACATGTCATTCTCCTCAAAAAATCGTTAACCGGTGGCGTCCGCTTTGGACCCAGTCGCTTAATACTGCAACTTCCGTACCTTCACAGACGGGTGAAGTCAAGGCTCATAAAGTCATGCTGCGGCACATAACGGACATTGGTAAAGTAGATGTCAAATTCCGCCGTATCCATGCAGGACTACTGAATATTCGTAGATATTATCGATGTACAATCCAAGTCGGATGGCGTGTGAATATTCCGTTTTCACATCTCATACCACCGCGCCAAATCGTGTCATAATCATGTCATCTGACCGCGTCAAATCGCGCCAATTAGCAGGTTTTGCGTTTTTTCTGACCACTTATCGTGGAAAACTGCGGGGTTTTCTCTGCAAAGTCCGGGTAAATCAGAAAAAAAGCCGAGGTTTTCAAAAAAAGCGGCCCCATCTCTGGACTTTCACGCATCCGCAAACATCTGACACACAGTAACGCCCCGTAATTACAAGGTAATTCAGAACACGTCAAAGTTGGTATCGCCCTTGCTCTACTCCATTGCCAGTAAGCGCAACGATGCGAGCGATGAAGGTGATAATGAAACGACCAATACACATTCAGACAATCCTCAAACCACATGAAGGTTCCGAGAAGGAACAGCATGAGGTTCTTGAGATGGTCGCCTCCGTCATCGCCGACAGACTCATTGATAGCGCTCGCAGAGATTCAATTGAAAACAGCAAAGAGAAGACTCCGGCAGCTACGCATGCCGAACGCAGCTGCGAAGAGAGAAGGAGAAGTTACCAATGAAAATGCAACTATCCATGTTGATGGAGCAGATTCCAATTATGCGAGAAACGGTATCCTGCTCGGAGATCACCACAT
Source organism: uncultured Myxococcales bacterium (assembly GCA_964437525.1). GTDB lineage: Bacteria > Myxococcota_A > SURF-8 > SURF-8 > SURF-8 > JAKQSH01. Next base: position 3,862 of record CAYTHG010000127.1, read on the forward strand.
TTCTTTCCTGCCGTATGAAACATGAGTTTCGCTATCGCCGCCGTCTGGCCCCTATGGAGGAAAGCGAGCCTCTGAATCTCGGTCGGGCAGTCCACGCCGGTCTGGAAAGTTGGTACCTGCGCCATGATCAAAAAGCGGCGCTGGATGCGGTACGGGAGTCGCTAGATAGTTGCGCAGCCGGTGCGGAGCTGCTTCCAAAAGCTCTGGGCATGATCGAGGGCTATATCCGTCACTGGAAAGACCGCGAGGATTTCAAGACCTTGCATGTGGAGCTTCCCTTCCGGGTTCCTCTGAGAACGCCTTCCGGTCGCGCTTCCCGCATCTATGATCTGGTGGGCCGGGTGGATGGCGTTGTCCAAAAGCCTGATGGCTCGGTCTGGATACTGGAACACAAAACTCTTGGCCGCAAGGACAAGAACTATTTCGACAAGCTGGATGTGGATATTCAGGTGCGGGCCTATTGCTGGGCGGTGCGCCGGTTTACAGGGCTGGATATCAAAGGTGTAATCTACAATGTATTACGCTCGAAACTCCCCGTAAAACCCGAACTCCTGAAAAGCGGCAAGCTCTCCAAAAGAGCCAATATCGACACCACTTACGAGATTTTTCTAAGTGCCATCGATGATACCGACTCCGATCCCGCCGATTACGCCGAGATACTTGAACGCCTGAAATCCGAAGGAAACAGTTTCTTCATGCGCCGGGAGGTTTCATATACCGCCGAAGAATTGGATAGTTTTACCCTCGATCTCTACCGCATCACTCGTGACATGCGCAGGTCAGGACGCGAAGAACCTTATCGTAACCCAACCGCCTGCGGACAGTTCGGTCCCTGCTCTTTTCGCGATCTTTGCACAGGCTCACTGCCTGATGATGAAGTCTTCGATAAGTACCGTGAGCTTTCCACAAAACATCCGGAATTATCCGACGTAGACCTGGACGAACTTAAACCCGCATCAGCCCAAACCAAAACCCAAGACACTGAGTCACCAAGAGTGAGCGATGGCTTTCTGCAATCGCTGCTTGGCGACGACCTTTAACCCCATTTTATAGGAGACATGACATGCCGAAGAAGCAAAAGCAAACCGAAGAAACAGCCCTGACCACTACTAACGAAACCGCTCTGGCCTTGCCCGATGATCTTTTGGACGAACTTGCCGAGCTAGGAGCTCTGGACGAGTTGGATAAGGAAGACAGGCCGCTGCCTTTCTGGATTTTCAACGCCAAGATCAAAACCGAAGACGAGTCATGGGTTCCCAAGGACATGTTCTTTAACACTGTGACCGAACTGTGCAAAGACGATATCGACTGCGTGTTGTTGCATCTGCGTAAAACCCGCCGCCACGCCGAATACATCGAAGGCGTCGGCACACAGGTTTACTGCCGCTCGGAAGATCGCATCGAAGGAATCACCGAGGATGGCGAGGTTCGGGCTTGCGATTCCTGTCCGAACAAAAACTGGGGAGCCGGTCGTGGTCGTGACGCTGCACCCAAGTGCGGAATCGTCTACAACCTGATCGGCATCGACCTTGAAGACCAGACGCCTTTCATCGTGCGGGCCAAATCCACCTCACTCAAACCGGTGCAGAAATACATTGCCAGACATTTCGCAGGCAAGATGAAACGCTCCAAAGGCGGCCTGGGTGATTTCCCTCTGTTTGTCTACAAGACCCGGCTTTCCCTGCGGATGCCCACCGACAACTACTCGGTACTGACGCTGGAAAACATCGCTCCTTGCAGCGAAGACGAGATTCGTGAGTTCCAGGCACTCTACAAATACTTCAAAGACTCCGCCCGCGTACGCACGGATATCGAGCCTGCTGAAAATATGGATGAAACAGACAACGCAGACGAAGCTGATTTTCTGGCGGACTAAGGAAGGAGGAATCATGCAACTATTCATTTGCCCTGACATCAAAGTCAAGCCATGTCCCTGCTGTGGAAAAGAAGGCGTGCTGTGGAGTTCTACTCCCGATATGGAAAACTCGGATGGCGAATATCCGGTGTTGTTCTGGGTGCAATGCACCAGAGAAGACTGCGGCATAAGAACGCTCGATTCTGCATCCGCTCAGGAATGTATCGACATCTGGGATCGCAGGCGAAACCGCTGTGACTGCAAAAACGGCAAGCATCGTAAGCCGGAAAAGACAACTGGCGGCAACATGGTGCGTGTCTCACATGAGGCATATCAGCTGTTTCTGAAAAAGAACGCCGACTATGGCGACTCTTTTTCTCGCTGCGGTGTCAGCGGAATCATGGTGAGACTCTTGGATAAACTCTCCAGAGCCGTAGTCGTCAGCCGAAATGCCGTCGAAATCAGAACCGAATCCTTACGGGATTCTCTGCTGGATATCTCCAATTACGCCCTGATGGGCGTGGTGCTGTTAGACGGCGCAGAGCCTCATAAACCGAACATATCCAGGAAGAGAAAATACGTTTCTCCTTCCAGTTGTGGAAGGGCGAAAAATGCAGGCAGGATTTGAACACCTGGAGGGGTCGATCTCCATCCAAATGCAGACGCCCAAGTTGTGGTCAGTCTGCACCATCGCCGGTCGCAAAGCCGTTGGCGTGTTGTCGCCCGGCATTCGCGAAGGCGACCATGTAAGGGCACAGGGCAGGATGGAGAATCACCCCAGTTACGGCGAGCAGTTTAGTTTCCGAAAGTGTGAAGCGATGCTGCCTTCCGGGTTATCCGGGGTGCAGCGCTACCTTGATCGGCACTTCAAGCATGTTGGCCCCAAGATTGCCGCCGATATCCTCAATACCTATGGCGAGAAATTCTTCGATGTGCTGGAGGCCGATCCCGAAGAGATAGCCAAAACCATCCGGGGCATTACCAGTGACCGCGCCCTGAAGATGCGCTCCAACTGGCTGTCCATCAAAAGTGACCATGAAGCCGATCTGTTCTTCTCTCGTTGCAATCTGTCGCCCTCGATGATGCGTCGGGTCTATTCGGCGTTTATTAAAGACTTCGACAGCTACGAAAAGCTCACGGACATACCGGTGGAGGACCGCCTTCGGGTGGTGGAAAAGATACGCAGAAATCCCTACAGCTTGATCGAGGATGTGGACGGTATCGCCTTTGCCAAATCGGACGCCATAGCCAGAACGCTGTCTTTTGACTTCAACTCGCCCTTTCGCATCCGAGCCGGTCTTTTTCATACCCTGATCGATGCTTCAAAATCGGGCGGGCATTGTCATCTGCCGGTACGCCATCTGTGCAAAACATCTGCCGCCATCCTCGGCATCGGCGCAAAACAGGCGGCGGGTCAGCTTCAGATACTTATCGATGAAGATAAACTGACAGAGGAAGACGGTCGCATTTACCTGCCGCGATTGCACGAGCAGGAAAGACGTGTGGCTCGTATCTTGAAGACAATCGCTGCCGCACCAAGAGCCAGAATGATGGCCAGTCTCACTCATGAAGACTGGGACTGGCTGGTGGAAAAACAACGTCTGGCCATTCAATACGCTATGAATCACAACATGCTGGTCATCACCGGCGGGCCTGGCACCGGCAAAACCAGCCTCTTGCAAAAGCTCTTATTGGCCTTGGGCGACGCCACAGTGGAACTTGCCGCTCCGTCGGGAAAAGCAGCCAAACGCATGTCCGAGCAGACCGGGCGTGCGGCCAGAACCATTCACCGCTTGCTGGAATACCATCCGGAGTTAGGCTTTCGGGTCAATGCGGACAATCCCATCGAGGCCGACGTGGTGATTATTGACGAAGTCTCAATGGTTGACCTGGCTTTGATGGACGCGCTTGTCGCCGCCATCGATCCGAAACAAACGCAGATCATCTTTGTGGGCGATGTGGATCAACTTCCCAGCGTGGGCGCGGGTTCGATTCTTAAAGATATCATCGATTCGGATGTCTGCCCAGTGGTGCGCCTCTCCGAGATACTGCGTCAGGATGAGGCTTCCACTATCGTCGCCAACGCCCACAGAGTCAATCAGGGGCAGTCACTCATCAAAGACAACGAACGGGACTTCTTTGTCGTTTACGAAGATGATCAGCAACGCATTGTCGAGCTTATCAAGCGCATCCTGAAAGTGATGCCGCAAAAACTGGGTCTTGATTCGCGCAGTGACTTTCAGATTCTTTGCCCCGCCAGAAAGGCTCTGGTCGGTGTGGAAAACCTGAACCGCGTGGCCTCCGGGTTCCTGAATCCCGATGGGAGAGCCATTCAGGGTTGCCGCATCAAAGTCGGTGACCGGGTCATTCAGAAAAGAAACAATTACCACCGTCGTGTGTTCTCGGAAGCCATCTGGGACAAACATCGCGACAAGGTGATTCGTGAATCCATCGGAGGCGTTTCTGCTGATGATTTCAGTGATGTTTTTAATGACGCCTCGGCAGTCACACAGGGAGCCTTCAACGGCGAGCGCGGGCGGATCATCGAATTTGTCCGCAACCCGGATATGGTCATCGTTCGCTTCGATGAGGGTACGGTGTCGGCATACACAACCTTGTCGGCAGATGAAGAATTACTCCTTTCATGGGCAAGCACCATTCACAG